>JBAVQD010000045.1:0-52063 GCA_049693675.1 Candidatus Sulfotelmatobacter sp.
GAGTCACCGGACCAATGGGGCGCGAAACACATGCCGCCGAATATTTTTGCGGGCGAAACAAAGCAGTCTTCGCAGACGGAGGCGGCGGCGATGTCTACGGAGCCAGAAGCGGCGACCAACTGAAGTGCGGTATTGAATATTCTTTACTATGCAGAGCTTAGAAAAAAGTATGAGGGCAAACCCAGGAGTTAGTTCCCGCAGCAAAGCGCCGGTCTTCGTCCTCGGTTGCGGGCGGTCAGGGACAACCTTGCTGTACCACATGCTGCTGTCCTCGGGAAATTTTGCGGTCTATCGTACGGAATCGAACGTCATCAATCTGCTGGAGCCGAGGTTCGGCGATCTCAGCGTTGCGAGAAACAAGCGCCGTCTATTAGACGCCTGGTATAAGACTCGCCTCTACACTTTATCGGAATTGGAAAAAGCTCCGCTCGAAGAGCGGGTGATGGCGGAGTGCCGGAATGGCGGCGATTTTCTCAGCATCATCATGGAGCAGATGGCCCGCAAACAAGGCGTCGAGCGCTGGGCCGACACCACTCCGGAACACCTGCTGCACCTGCATCGCATCAAAGAGACGATTCCCAACGCGTTGATTATTCATATTATTCGAGATGGGCGTGATTCGGCGCTCTCTACTGAAAAGCAAGGTTATATCCGCCGCTTGCCCTGGGATAAGACCCCGTCGGTTATGGTTGCGGGCATCTATTGGGAGTGGATGGTCAACAAGGGCCGCAAAGATGGACGCGGTCTGGGCGCGGATTATACGGAAGTGCGTTTCGAAGAACTTGTAGGAAGCCCGCGGGAAACTTTGGCGCGCCTGGGATCATTTATCGATCATGATCTCGATTACGATCGCATCCAGAAAGTAGGAATCGGTTCAGTCAGCGCTCCGAACACTTCGTTCGCGGAGGGATCGCCGGAAACATTCAATCCGGCCGGCCGATGGAAGAGCAGTTACACCCCCCAGAACCTCGCCATGTTTGAAGGGTTGGTGGGCGGAACACTGAAAGAACTGGGATACGAGTTGGGCACGACCGATGGCACAGCGCTGAATCGTGCTGGGCTGAAGCGCATGCGGGCCACTTACCGGAAATATTTCGACAGCAAACTTTATCTGAAGGCGAAGACCCCGCTGGGAAAATTGCTGGTGACGCGCGACCTGTCTTGGATCTGATTTATTGTTGCTGAGTTCCTGGGTGTCTCAAGTGCATTTGTCGCCCGTCAATTCCTGGTAAAAATCAAATACTGCCTGCACGTTTGTTTCGTCGATGCCGCAATCTGTTTGGGTGCGCGAGGGTTCCACCAATCTTTCTTCGATCGCGCGCAGGAGCGCCTGCAAGTCTGACTTGGGAATCAAGTGTACGCCGGTGGGCCGCATGCCATTGTCGCTGGCGATGACCGGTGTACCTAGATGAAGGGCTTCGCGGACCGAGACTGCATCCCCGTCAAATAGGGTAGTGCGTAGCATCAGGTCTGCCTGGGAAATCGCAACCATAGTGATGGCGTGCGGGACGTCGCCACAAAGCAGGATGTGTTCGGCATAGGTGCAGCTATCGATTCTGCCGCGCAGTTCCTGCTCCAGGCTTCCCGAGCCAATTAACAACAATCCAGCTGACGGAAACTTTTCGCGGAGTTGTCCCAGGACCTCGATCTGCAGAGGAAGATCGTATTCCGGTTCCAGCAGGCCTACTGAAATCAACACCGGAGTGTGCTCATTAAAAAAGCAGGTGAGCGCATCCGGCAGTGTGGTCTCGGCGTTTTCTTCGGGTAGGAAAGAATGCGGATAGATCAAGCGCGTGCGACTTGGCGCAACACCCAGGCGTTGGAAAAAACTGATGATCTCCGGATTCACGCCGATCAGGCCGTCGAAGCGGCGAAGCACAAAGCCTGCAAGAGAATTTCGCGTTGTAGATTTGCCTTCGTCAGATGAAGGATAGCCTCCCGAATGAAATGTCATCACCGCCTTCGAGTTGCGCATGAGCGTACAGACGAGGGCCAGACTCAATAGCCTTCGGTTGAGCATTCCTCCAACATGAAGGTGAAGGACGTCGTAATCCAGTCGCAGCAGCAGTTGAATCAGGGCCGCGGCAGATTTTGGATAGTAGACCTCGTCGGAATCCGGCTTTCGATGCCGCGTAATGTTGATGACCGCGCAGGGCAGGTTGCGACGACGTAGAAAAGTACGGATTGCCACCAGGTTGCTCTGCACTCCGCCATGCGGCGGCGGGTAAGGACCTAGCTGAAGCACTCTCATCGGGGCGGCGCTGCGAGAAAATCTTCGATGTCGATGGAGAAGGGCTTGTGCTCTCGCGCTGACTCCAGCATGCGCAGACAGCCGAGGGTGGAGCGCACGCCGTCGCGCACCGTGATGTCAGGGGATTTGCCTAGCTTCAGCGCGGCGAAAAAGGCTCGCATCTGCGCCTCATAGCCTTTTTCGGCAAACCAGCTTGAACTCTTTCGAATCATTTCGGTTCGCAGAACGGATTGCTTGAAGTCCTCGGCGGAAGCTCCGACTCCGCTGGCGAAAACTTCGAGTCGCTCACCGGCGGAAGTCCGGCTTCCGACCGTTGAATAAGTCAAATTGGCGATCGATCCATCGGCAAAGCGAAACGCAGCGACAAGATTATTTTCTCCGATGGG
Source organism: Candidatus Sulfotelmatobacter sp. (assembly GCA_049693675.1). Taxonomy (GTDB): domain Bacteria; phylum Acidobacteriota; class Terriglobia; order Terriglobales; family Acidobacteriaceae; genus Sulfotelmatobacter. Next base: position 2,638 of record JBAVQD010000045.1, read on the forward strand.
ATCTTTCCTGTTGGTAGGAAGCGAGTAGGCCGATACCTCGACCGGCTCGGAATCGAGCAGCCAATACATCAAGTCTACAAAGTGGCATGCTTCACCGAGGATGGCGCCTCCGCTGGCAGGGTCGGCCATCCAATAGGAGCCGGAAATTCCCGGCGAATTAATCCGGCAATTCAACACTGCAGGACCGCTTCGCTTGGCCAGTTGTTTCTTCAGCGCCAGATAAGTCGGCGCGTAGCGGCGGTTGAATCCGACGGTAAGTTGCTTTCCAGTTTCCTCGACCGCTTGAGATAGTTCGCGGCATTCCTCTTGCGTGAGCGCCATCGGCTTTTCGACAAAAACATGTTTGCCGGAGTGCAATGCCGCGAGTGCCTGCGCCGCGTGTTGTTGATTGCGGCTTACGATAACAACCGTCTGAATTTCCGGATCTTTCAGAATTTCCGCGTAGTCGGTGGCACAATAATCCGCACCGAATCGCCGGGCATAACTCTTACCCCGCGCTCCGCTGGAAGAGTGGATGGCGCGCAGCCGCACTCCAGGAGTTTTCTTGAGGTTCGGCAAGTGAGCCCAGCGAGCCAAATTGCCCGCACCTACCAAAGCGACGCCGATTGCCGAAGTTGTGCCGGCATGCCCATTTACTTCCACCCGACGTTTTGGTTGAAACTCTGCCAGAGGCGAAGCCAAATCCGCTGCGGGATACTTCACGAGTACGGCAAGGCTGTTCGTGGAAGCATCCATGATGGTTTCATATGCCCTGGCCGCATCTTCCAGCGGGAAGCGGTGCGTGATCAGCGGATCGATCTGTATGCGGCCCTGCGATATGAGGCGCAGAAACTCTTCCATGTTGCGGTTTTCCGTCCAGCGAACGTAGGGCAACGGATAATCCTGTCCCTGCAGTTCGTACGCTGGATCGTAGCTGCCGGGCCCGTAAGCGCGCGCCATGAATATTTGAATCTCTTTTAAATAAGTTTCATACCAGGGGAAATTCAGCTCGACGGCGCCCACATCCACGATGCGGCCACGATCGCGGCAAATGTCAACTGCGATCCGGCACGGCGCGTCCGATTTAGCGGCGGCGGCAATGATCACGCAATCTACCCCCTGGCCGTTGGTGAGTGAGCGAATCTGCGCTGACAATTGTGAACTTCCCACCAGCGCCGCATCCGCACCGAGTTGCCGCGCCAGTTCTACTCGATCCGGTTTGAGGTCGGTGGCGATAATGAATCCACCCTGCAGGCGTGCCAACTGAGCGATCAGTTGCCCGACAAGGCCGAGCCCGATGACGGCAACTTTGTCGCCGAGGGAAATATTAGCGATGCGCACTCCGTTGATGGCGATGCTTCCAAGAGTTGTGAAGCAGGCATGATCGAACGAGACATTTTCCGGTACTCGCCCAACCAAATTTCGACCGACGCGGACAGTTTCTCCGTGGCCCGTTCCTTCGCCGCCGTAGGCAACCCGGTCTCCCACTTCGATTCCGGTGACCGTAGGGTGCTTTTCCGCCACCAGACCCGCACCCGCATAACCCAGCACCGCATACTCGCTGAACTTTGCGTTCACTTCAGCAAAGGTCTTCATCGGACCTTGGGACTTCAGCACGCTCCAGATTTTTCCCAGTTGAGAAGGATTGTCGGCGACTGCTTTCAGAACTCCTTCACTGTGAATGCTGGCAGTTTCCGTCCCACTGCTGATCAGAGAATAAATCGGACGGATCAGCACGTGATGCGGGCTGACAACGGGATCTGGAACCTCGTCGACGATGATATCCTTCAGCCCTTTTCGGAGAATCTGTTTCATGAATGTTCGGGAACAGCCTAGGCCGCGAGAGTGTAACAATCAGCGCAAATCATAATTTGCCCTAAATATATCAGAGCTAACTTTCTGTCACAGGTTACGCTCGATAGGGCAGCTGCAATGGCAGACTCAAGGCGCAACGCCCCTGGTCGCCTCGGAAACGGCATCGATGTCCGCTCCAATATCTTTGCCGTCTGATCCCGCCTTTCGGTAGCGACTGGACGGCGAAAGGTGATAGTCCCCTCCGATTCCATCGTGATAATCGACAAAGTGAACCGCTTTCCAATCATTGGCAAAAAACTGCTGACAAGCTGTCGCAGCGCCGCAATGCGGAGTCTTAGGGTAAGGGTCGCCGGGCAGCATTGGCTTGTCGTTGGTTTGCACAATCACGTTGTTGGTGAAAATCCAGGAATTGTCGAAGCAGCGCTCGAGCAGTGCGACCGTTCCCCCCGGTCCCAGGCAGGTGGGACGCCCGCCGCCCGGCGGAAACGCATGTACGCCCAGGTTGCCGGAGCCCACCAGGTTATTACGGAAGATAAGTTTTTCGATCTGGGCTTGCGGGCCGTCGTAGGTTACGAGAATGCCGACCCCGGTGGGGAATCCAGTATTGTGCTCGATCGTTACGTCATGCGGCCAGTTTTTGTCCTGGTTGGTCGCAACCGACCAAAGCCAGCCATTCGAGCAGCAATCGCCGGGGGCGTAGGTTTTAGTGTTAACGTCTTCCAGAATATTGTCGTGAATATCCACACGTGCGATTTCGCCGGATAGGAAACTGCAATGCCCAGTGCCATTGCCGGGCTCGCCGCGGCAGGTGGTAGCGTCGGTTGCGGCGATGCCTATGCCATTTACCGTGTGACGAATAATGTTGTAGCGAAAAGTGAGGTCGCGCACCACGCAGGAAGGACATTGGCCGTACTGGTTTTTCGGATAAAGCAGGATGGCCGTACCCTTTTGCGATTGCGCCCAGTTGTTTTCAAAGATGTTTCCTTCAATCAGTTCGCGAATTGAGTTCTTGGTTTCGTACAGATTCTTTATCGAAAACTGGGTTCCAAAAAAGCTGGGATGTTTGTGCCACCAGGTGAGCGGCTTGGAGACGTAATTGTGGCGGAATTCGATGTCGGAGAGAGTGGTATCGGCGCGACCCCCACCCCAAAGCACATTTTCGCCAGCCGCCTCCAGGAAATTGTTGACGATTTTTACGGGGCCAATGCCCGTCACCGAGCCGATGGCCGAGGAGTCCGCGCCATTGGCCGAAGTCTTGGAATGAATGTCGGAAATGAAGGAGTCGACGATAGCAATGTAGGAACTGGCTTCGAAGACGATTCCCTTGACGTCTTCGCCAGTGGGAGAGCCATGGATCCAGCAGCGGTCAAAAATGATGTGGTCGGCGTTTTTCAACAAAACCAAATTCCAGAAGCCGCCGCTCGGACCGTTTGTTCCGGTGTCAGCGATTTCCAGGCCGACGAAGCGGTAATGGTTGGCCCCCGGGTCGTTGCTAACAATGCTGTTCTGGTGGGGGGACCCGGCGATGCGAGCCATCACGTTCTGGGTAGAGCTGCATTGCACCGCCGGCCGGCCGGGAAGGGAAGCAATCCCGGCGTAGCAGGGAGTGATGCGCGTGCCTTCCGGGGGCAGGCTTGAGTCCGGACTGCCGGTTCGAAGAATGATCCAATGATTGTCGTCGCAGGACTTGGAAGGGAGTTCGAAGGAGCCATCAAAGGTAGCGGCCGGCTGCAGCTCAATCACGTCACCGCAAGCTACACGACTCAACGCTTTTGGTATGGAATCGCCCTCTTTCAGCCGCCAGACTTTTCCCGGCGTTGGCGTGTCGGCGATTGCGCTTTTTACATAAGCTCGCGGCAATTCCGCCGGACCGTCGAAGTTCCCGGCAGTTTGCGCGATTGCCGGAGCCGCAGCCACCGCGACGCAGCCCATGATCAGGGCTGCCAGCAGTGGTAAGTTATTTATATGCTTAGACATAGGTACGACCGAGATCTGTCGCGGAACAGAATGCCGACGCCCATATAGTATATCCGAGGTATGGTTGCGCCCGGAACGGCTTCAGTGGGCGGCCTGCTGGCGCCGGAAGTTTCGAGCAAATCCTTCGCGGCCTTTGCGGGGCAGAAGCAAGGGATGACAATATTAGGTTTCGTCGAGCGATCATCCAAAGGCGAATGTTGGAGGCAAAAGGAATGGATACACGGGATAGTCGATTATCGGAGCGCGACCGGGCTGAGATTGAACGTAGCGCCGAGGAAGCCCGGAAGATTGTTCTCAAGAGGATCGACCGCGCTGAACTTGATCGCTACCGCAATCCACCTGGAGATACTCCTTTTGCCCTCGAATATGCGTTTCATCTGCTGGGCGACGTCCAAGGCAAGACCGTCCTCGACTTCGGCTGCGGGACCGGGGAAAATATAGTTCCCTTGGCGGAACGCGGAGCCCGGGTCATTGGCATGGATATTTCGCCGGATTTAATTACTTTGGCGAGAAAGCGTTTAAACGACGCTGGCCTGGAAGCAAGGCTGGAGGTTGGTTCCGCTTACGATACGGGCCTGCCCGGAGAATCAGTGGATGTAATCTTCTGCATTGCCCTGATTCACCATCTTGACATTCCGCGTGTCGTGGCAGAAATGGCCAGAATTCTAGCCCGGGGTGGCATAGTCATCCTTCAGGAACCGATCCGCTTTTCCCGGACGTATGCTTTCCTGAGAGGCCTGTTGCCCGCTCACGAGGACATCTCGGAGTTTGAACATCCATTAACCCGCGAAGAGCTTCGCATAGTAACCGATCGCTTCAAGGTTTTGGAACAACGCTATTTCCGGCTTCCGTTTATGCCGCTGGTACGGCGCTTTGTGGCGCCAGTGGCGCCTGCAGCGTCAAGGCTCGACCGCGGGATCCTCAAAAACTTTCCAGGCGCAGAGCGCTTCGCCACGGTCGTGACATTGAAGCTGCAGAAACAGGGTGAGAGTTCTTAGCCGCCGTAGCTGGCAGGAAGCTGAGCGCTGAGCGGCGTCCAGGAGCGCGACGCCGCTCGATATTTCCCGATTACAACACGCCGGCCGTGGCAGTTTGTAGGCCGTCGATGTCCGCGCCCGGATCCTTCCCGTCAGTACCAGCATTTTTGAACGGGCTGGTTGGGGATAACTGATAGTTCCCGCCATTTCCACTATTGAAATCCATAAGACCCAGCGAATCGAAGTTTGGTGCTTCGAAATTGCGCGCAGGAAGTGGACTTCCAGGTACTAGCTTCGGCGACTTGGCCGAGGTGTTCGCGAATACGTTGCCCGCCGCAGTCCAAGTGTCTCCCATGCAGCCGTGCAGCGTTCCAACCATACCTGCCGCGCTCGTCGTGGCGCATCCAGGCTGCTTATTGCCCGGCAGCACTTGGTGAAAGCCGCCGTCGCCGGTGGTCATCAAATTATTTTCGAATGAGAAATTCGCAAAGACCTGGGGCTTAGCCACGATGGTGACGTTCGCAATGCCAGAGCCCACGGGAAACCCGGTATTGTGGGCGATCGAGATATCGTGCGGCCAATTCGTGGGTTGGTCGGTTTGGATATTGAATAGGAAGCCGTCACTGCAGCAGGCGCTCGGCGAGTAGGTCGATTCATTGATATCGTCGAGAACATTGTCGTGAATGCTCAGGTTGTAGAGGCCACCCGAGAGATACATGCAGTTGCCCGTGCCGCCTCCCGCCTCACCCGGACAGGTGGTGGCATAAACGGGCGCCATTCCAATTCCATCCACCGAGTGGCGAAGGATGTTGTAACGGAAAATGATGTCGTGAACCGCACACTCCGGACATTTTCCATATTGATTCTTGGGAGTGAAGAGAATGGCGGTGCCCTTTTGCGCCATCGCCCAGTTGTTCTCGAAGATATTGCCTTCCACGAACTGGCGGATACCGGTTTTGCTTTCGTACAGATTCTTGGTGACAAAAAGCGTTCCGAAATATGTGGGGCTCAGCTTCCACCAGGTGAAGGGCTTGAACAAGTGGTTACGGCGCATCTCGACGTCCGATACGTTGGTGGTAGAAGCTCCGCCGCCCCAAAGAACGTTCTCGCCCGCAGCTTCCAGGAAGTTGTCGACAATCTTGACCGGTCCGGGACCAGTGACCGAACCAATCGCCGCGGAATCTGCTCCCCAACCCGAGACCTTGGAGTGAACATCCGAGATGTAAGAGTCGATTACCGCGATATAGGAGCTGTCGGTAAACTCTACGCCTTTGACATCCTCTCCAGTCGGGGAGCCATGAATCCAGCAACGATCGAAGATAATATGGTCGGCGCCCCTGAGAAGGATGAGATTGTAGTAGCCTGCCAAGGCGCCGTTGGCTTCAGTATCGGCGATTTCCAGCCCAACCAGCCGGTAATAATTGGCTCCTTCATCGGTGCCAATGATTTTGTCTTGCTTCGCTACACCAGCGATCCGCGCCATCACATTGGTGGTAGAGGCGCAGTTCAAGGCGGGACGGCCCGCCAGTGACGCGACCCCTGCATTACAGGGCGTGGCGCGAACGCCTTCTGCGGGCAGAGTTGAGCCTGTTGCGCTACTGCGAATGGTGATGTAGTGGTTCGCATCGCAGCTCTTCGCGCGCAAAGTGAATCCGGGATAAGTTTGCCCGGCCTGCAGCACGAGCGTATCGCCACAGTTCGCGTTATCAATCGCCGTTTGCAGGTTTGCGGCCGAGGAGACCGTAGTGACCGCTCCAGGCGAGGGCGTTGACGTCACGGACGTCTCATAACAGGCTATGGGCGCGGCCGCGGGCCCGTCGGAGCTTCCAAAGTTGGGAACATCTCCGGTTTCACAGTAGCGATTATCCGGACCGGAGGTCGGAGTCGATCCGCTCCCGGGATTGCCCGTGGGCGCGGATGACGAAGCGATCGCCACGCTCGCCATGCCGCGCGAGGACGGGTTAGACTGGCTGGTCGCTACGATTTGAAAAACAGTACCGGGTTTAGCATTCGGCGCAACGAACAGCCCGGTATTAGAAATGACTCCTCCATTAGCCGACCAGGTTACGGCTGTGTCGGTGGTGTCGCTCATCAGCGCCGAAAACTGAACGTTGGCGCCCGGCCTCACCATCGAATTTCCCGGAGTGAGTTGGATGAGTGGCAAGACTACGTGCTGATCGGTAGCCGCGTTGGATGCTGCTGTGGCGGGTGTTATCGCGGATGTGCATCCTACGGTCGCCAGAACGGCGAGGAAAAGGATCCCGGCGAGGATAGCGCTTTGATAGGCAGAGATTGACTCAAAAGCTCGGACAAGCTTCAGACGGTACAGGGGGAGTTTCATCTTTACCTCGAAGCGAAAATTTGGATCGAAATTGGACGCTGTGAAAGCTGGCGCGCCCACTTTCAAACCTTAGATTGCGCTCAGGCAGGACGACAGATAACTGCAGGACAGGGCCCTAAGAGCGCGGAAGTACATGCCTAAAGGGAGTGGTCTAAAGAGTAGAGTCTTTCGCTTTCTGAAATCCCGATGCGCTCACCGGTATGACTACTTCTTGTAAGGTGCGGGCAAAGTCGTCGGCCACTTTGGTCCAGCTGTAGTTTTCCTGAACCAGCGTCCTGGCAGCGCTTCCCAACTGTTGCCGTCGGTTCGCATCGCGAAGAAGGTAAATCACCGACTCAGCGAAATCGTTGGGTGTATCCACGAGAAGAATATTCTCACCCGATCGCACCGCCAGACCCTCGGCGCCCACCGACGTGGAAACGACAGCCTTGCCCATTGCCATGGCTTCAAAGATTTTGAGGCGAGTGCCGCCGCCGATGCGCAGAGGAACGATGCACACAGCGCCTCGTGCCACGAATGGTCGAATGTCGTTGACCCAGCCGGTGAGGCGAATGCTTTTCTCCGTCTCGGCCAACGCCTGCAGCTTGCGAGACGGGCTGCGGCCGACTACTTTCAGCGAGACATCAGGGCATCGCAATTTAATCAGCGGCAAAATAGAATCCACGAAATAAAAAATCGCGTCTTCATTCGGCAGCCAATCCATCGAACCGGTAAAGACCAGGGAATTCGCGGCCTCCGCTTCAGCCGTGGACTGGAAGTACTCCACGTCGACGCCGGTAGGAATCACGGTCAGCTTGTCCATACTTAGGAACGACGCGAAAGCGTCACGATCTGTCTCCGACACGGTAAGAACGCGTTGGGCAAGCCGCAAGTATCGTCGTTCGGCAGCTTCCATCTTCCGCCATTCCAGCCAGGAGATCGCCTTCCAGATTGCATTGCCGGCGACCTCATAGTGGCGCCGCCAAATTGTAGCCTCCACGTTGTGAGTAAATAAGACCTTGGGGGTCGGAGAGTTCCACGGGATCACGCCTGCCGCGGCCATGAAATCACAGAGAATGACGTCATATTTGTTCCGCTCAAGCAACGCGTGCAATGCACGACGCACTTCAGGGCGGCAATATTTCGTGATTCCATACGGCTTTGTCGAGAAAAGGCGAACGCCATATTCGCGGATCTCGGCGAAACTTTTTGGTGCGGGAATTTTCAGCGGAATCGTGACCACGCGCTCGAACACGTTCTTCAGCTCGCCATGAACGTCGGGATCGTGTGCGGCGTAGAAGGAAAAAAAAGTGACAGAATGATGATGCGCCAACTGCCGAAGAATATTGTAGCTGCGGATCTTCCCACCAGTATCGGGGGGAACCAGGCCGCCAGCTTTAACCCACAGGATCTTCATGGCCGCAGCGGTTACCAGCAAATCCCTTCATAGGGGCCGGAGGACGCAGGCCGCGATTTTCGCTCGAGATTTACCAGATCAATGACTATGTGATCGGCTCGCAGGCACCGGCGCAACTCGTCTTTATTCAGCCCGCGGGTTGCGATCACGACGACCTCGGCATCGCCGACAACCTCTTTCATGCTGGTTGAAAGCAGAGAGCCAATGTGGGGAATCACTTCTTCAATATACTGCCGGTTGGATCCGATCAAGTGTCCCAGAGAGACATTGTCATCCCAGATGCGAATTTGCCGGCCCTCGCCCAGTAGACGCTTCACCAGTTGCACCTGAGGACTCTCGCGCAGATCGTCAGTGGCAGCTTTGAAACTTAAGCCGAGAACGGCAACTTTCTTCTTGCCGGTTGTGAGCACCATTTCAACCGCGCGATCCAGGTGTTCCTCATTGCTCGCAAGAATAGACTGAAACAGCGGCAGGTTCAGATCCAGTTCCTTGGCCCGGTAACTCAACGCGCGCACATCCTTGGGCAGACATGAACCTCCGAAGGCGAAGCCGGGTTTTAGATAAGTCGGAGAAATATTGAGCTTGGTGTCAGCAGTGAAGATTTCAGTGACGGCTTCCGCGTCGACACCCAGTTCCTTGGCCAGGGTGCCAATTTCATTGGCGAAAGAAACTTTTACCGCGTGCCACGCGTTGCACACATACTTCACCATCTCGGCGGATCGGAAAGACGTTTCGAAGATTCGTCCCGGGACCCACTGATAAACCTCGCGCAAAATGCCGCTATGTTTCGAGTTGGCTGCGCCGATCACGGTCATCGCCGGTTCCAGAAAATCAGCGACAGCCGTGCCTTCACGCATAAATTCGGGATTGACGCAGACTCCAAAATCTTCGCCAAGTTTTTTGCCACTGGACTTTTCCAGAGCTGGAACAACAATGGTTTCGGCGGTTCCGGGTAGTACGGTACTGCGCAGCACCACCAGGTGGAATCCATCCTTCCTTTTCAAAACCTGTCCAATATCGCGGCAAACCGGTTCGATGTGGCCGAGGTCGAGTTTGCCATTCCGTAGGCTCGGAGTCCCCACGCAGAGAAAAGAAATGTCGCTGTTCATCACGGCGTATGCGGAGTCCGAGGTCGCATGCAAATGTTTTGCGGCATGGCTCTGAGAAATGAGGTCGCTCACGTTCGGCTCAACAATGGGACTGCGGCCGGATTGCATGGCCTCGACCTTAGAGGAACTCAGGTCGACGCCGATTACGTTATGCCCCTTGTGGGCTAGACAGGCCGCCGTGACCGTGCCTACATAGCCTAAACCGAAAACGCTAATCGATGGATTCATGCGGAAAACTTTATCCCTCTTTCATGCAACCGTGGAGAGTGTTCCACGATTGGAGGCGTTACAATCACGCACACTCGGTGCGTGCACCACCCATTTCATACCCAGCACTGCAAACCCCAGATAGTATTTAAGCACGTGGGTGAAGTTTGCACCGGCTCAGAGGGATAAACGTAGGTAACTTAGTCCGAATTCTTCGTTTTCGATAGGATCATTGTCGGTGAGCGTGACTGAAAACCAAAAAATGTCGGCCGATGTGCTGGCCATCGCCGACGCGGGGCGGAGTGATCAGTCGATGCGTCCACGACGCAAAGTTTTTTATCTGGTGGACTCGCTCAACATCGGTGGAACCGAAACCCAGGCGGTGGAATTGGCCTTGCGGATTCCTGCGGCCGGATACGATGTAACCTTGGGCTGCCTGCGCGCTCGAGGTCCATTGCTGGAACGGCTGCAGGGAAGCAATGTTGTGGTGCGAGAGTTCTATCCCGAGGGCGGTATGGATAGTCCAGCGGGTCTATATCAGTTGCTGCGGTTGAGTTGGTTTCTGAAAAAGGAGAAGTTCGACATCGTACACACCCACGATTTGTGGTCGAATCTGCTCGGCGTTCCAGCGGCCAGGCTAGCGGGCGTGCCGGCAATTGTTTCCAGCCGGCGCGATCTCGCGCACTTTGACTGGTACCAGGGCAAGCGGCGAGGATGGCTGCGGCGCATTCAGAATTTAGGAGGCGCAGTGCTGGCCAATGCTACATCAATCCGCGAGGCGCTGATCGCGGAGGATGGATTTGTGCCGGAAAAAGTGCGAGTGATTCATAACGGCGTCGACATTCGGAGATTTCAGAAAAGTGGGAGTGATCGCGATCAGATGTTCCCCGGGGCCGGCGACGGCAAGCTGATCGTGCTGGTCGGCAACATGCACACAGATGTGAAGGGGCATCCGTGGCTGGTTGCGGCCGCGCCTGCGGTAGTTCAAGAATTTCCAGCTACTCGATTCGTTCTTGTGGGCGACGGAGAGCGGCGGTCGAGATTCCAGCAGCAAGTCGCGAGTCTGGGTGTCGAGCAGAGCTTTCTATTCCTCGGCCGCCGTGCCGATATTCCGAAGATTCTCGGCTGCTGCGATATCGCCGTGCTTCCTTCCCGAGCGGAAGGTCTGCCGAATGCTGTGCTCGAATACATGGCAGCAGGACTGCCAGTCATCGCCAGCCGCGTGGGAGGAAATGCCGAATTGATCGACGACGGTGTGACGGGGCTGTTCGTGCCGCCTGAAGACTCGCCAGCGCTATCCTCTGCATTGTTGAAACTGTTGCGCGATCCAGGGTTGGCGCAGCGGATAGCGCAAGGCGGATATGAATCCACAGTACGAAATTTCAGCTTTGAGAGGCTGGTGCGAGAAGTAGACGAACTTTACAGCGAACTTTTGCTGCGAAGCGGAGGAATCCGCTAGGGATGGCAAACCATTCCAAATGGAGAAGCCGTCTGGATCGTCTTACTTCCATGGATCGCCGCGAGCTTTTCGACCGCTCGCGACAGTATTTGACCGCGCGCACGGATTTGCTGTGGTTTCGAAATAGTGCAGATTCCGAGAGCGATGCAGCTATTGCAATACCTGAAACTCTCGGGCGATTTTTCTTCGCTCCGGCAGATGTTCCGTTGCTGTGCGCTGAGCTGAAACAGGGTTTACCTTCACAAGCGAACAACATCATCTTGCAGGCGGAAAAGATCTGCGCCCACCGCTTCGATCTCCTGGGTTACAAAGATCTGGATTATGGCGCGGAGATCGATTGGCATTTCGACGTTGTGCATGGCAAGCAGGCTCCGCGCAAACCTTGGTTCAAGGTGAAGTATCTCGACTTCGAGGAAGTTGGAGATTCAAAGATCATCTGGGAATTGAACCGCCATCAGCACTTCGTCACTCTAGCCAAAGCCTATTGGCTCACGGGCAACGAAAAATTTGCACGCGCGATTTTCGCGCAGTGGACGCACTGGCATCGAGAGAATCCATATCCAATAGGAATAAACTGGGCGAGCAGTCTGGAGGTCAGCTACCGCAGCTTGTCATGGATTTGGACTTTCTTTCTGCTACAAGATAGTCCGGTTTTCACGACCGACCTGCGCCGTCAATGGGCGCATGCTTTGAGCTTGAATGGACGGCACATCGAAACATACCTGTCCACGTATTTTTCTCCAAATACGCATTTGCTGGGGGAAGCGTTGGCATTGTTCTTCATGGGAACTTTATTCCCCGGGATGAGGAACGCAGCGCGCTGGCAGCGGCGGGGATGGGAAATACTGCAAGGTGAGGCCGCAAAGCAGGTCAGGAACGACGGATTCTATTTCGAGCAATCCACTTACTATCACGTCTACGCGTTGGACATCTTTCTGCATGCGCGGATTCTGGCCGGACTCAACGGGGTTGAGATTTCCCCGGCGTTCGATGCCACTTTGGAGCGCATGCTGAATGCATTATTGTTGCTGGGGCGAGCCGGGAGTGTACCGAGTATTGGCGACGACGACGGGGGAAGAATATTCGATCCCTTGCGGAATCGGGCCGAGCACATGCTCGACCCCCTCGCCACCGGTGCGGTTCTCTTCCACCGCGGAGATTTCAAATTTGCCGCGGGAAATGTGCGTGAAGAAACGCTCTGGCTGCTGGGTGTCAAGGGCCTGGCGGCGTTTGATTTACTACCGACTTCAGAACCGTCGGTCAGTTCGACAGCTCTTGCAGACAGCGGTTTCTACCTGATGGCCGATGAAAAGTCAGGACAGCAGTTGCTCATCGATGCTGGACCATTGGGAGCAGGGAGTGGGGGCCACGGCCACGCTGACGCGTTAAGGGTTTGCCTGGTTCGCGACGGACGAAATCTTCTGATCGATCCGGGAACATTTGAATATGTGGGCCAAAGCGATGAGCGCGCCCGCTGGCGCGGCACGGCTGCTCACAACACGATGCAGGTGGATGGCCTGGATCAGGCGGAAGGCACTGGACCGTTCTCCTGGAAGAATCCTCCACACGTCAAAGTAGAACAATGGATCAATGGCCAACAATTTGATCTGTTTCAAGGCAGCCACGATGGATATTCCCGACTGCCATCTCCGGTGATTCACCGTAGATGGGTTTTTCATCGGAAGGGAAAGTTTTGGTTGGTGCGCGATGTCGCGGAAGGCAGCGGAACCCACCAACTCGAAATTGCCTGGCACCTTGGCCCCACTCTTTCTCCAGTCGCTTCCAAAGACTGCGTATTCGCGGACGATCGCGATAGCGTTGCCTTATTGACAGCCGATGGACACGGCTGGTCGCAAAGTGTGCACCGTGACTACTGGTCTCCGGCCTACGGGCACAAGGAGCGGGCCAGCGTGGTCAACTTCGGGACGAAGGTCGAACTGCCGGCTGATTTTGCTTCGATTCTGATTACCAACCGGAACTCCCCCGCTCCCCCGCCACAGTTGGTCAGAATCAATCACTTCAACGGCGAAGCCGTTTGCGGTTATCGCTACTCGGATGCGCGCGAAGAACACGATTTCCTTTTTTCCACGCGACCCGGCCCCTGGGCTCTAGGCGCCTGGGCCAGCGATGCCAGTTTTCTCTATTGGTGGTTTGATCGCGAAAGGGAAGAGTCTGCTCTGATTTTGTGCGGCGGTTCTTTCGCGGATGCAGGAGGCCAGCGCGTGCTCACCTGTGGCAAGCAGGTAAGTTATGCTGAGGTATTGAGCTTTGCGGCGAAGGCGGAAATTTTCTCGTCAGATCGGGAGCAAGTCACGCTGCAGATGCCGCTTGATCAGCTGATCGCGAACGTGAGTGTGCGAGGGAGTGATCCCAAGAGGATGGGCGTGTAGCCATGTGTGGAATCTGCGGTATCTTTCATTCCGAGCGGACTCGGCGTGTAAGTCGTAACCTGCTCGCCGGAATGAACCAGCAAATCGTCCACCGCGGCCCGGACGATGATGGCTTCTTCGTCGAAGAGAACCTCGGGCTGGCGATGCGCCGCCTCAGCATCATCGACATTCAAACCGGACACCAACCCCTGAGCAATGAAGACGGAGACGTTTGGATCGTCTTCAATGGTGAAATTTATAACCATCAGGATCTGCGAAAAGATCTCGAATCTCGTGGCCACCGCTATCGCACTAAAAGCGATACGGAAACTATCGTTCATTTGTACGAAGAACATGGAAGCAAGTGCGTTGAGCATCTACGGGGAATGTTTGCTTTCGCGATCTGGGATCGCCGCAAGAGAAGGTTATTTATTGCGCGGGACCGGTTGGGGATCAAGCCTCTTTACTACCGCTTCGATAGCAGCACGTTGCTGTTCGGCTCGGAAATCAAAACCATTCTGGCCTATCCCGGAGTTAAGCCGGAGTTCAATCACGGAGTGCTGGCCGAATATCTTGCATTCGGTTACCTCGCGGGCGAAGAAACGATGTATGCCGGCATTCGCAAATTGATGCCTGGCCATTTTCTTACGATCGATGAGCAAGGCCAATTGGAGATTTCGCCTTATTGGGATCTGGACGTCAAGGTTGACGACGGAAGCCGTCCGGAGGAGTACTACGTCCGTAGTTACAGGGAACAACTCGAAGCGTGCGTCTGCAGCCACTTGATGAGCGATGTTCCGCTGGGCGTTTTCCTGAGCGGCGGGTTGGATTCGAGTGCGATTGCTGCGCTCACCACAAAAATCCGCAAAGAGCCGATCGAGACTTTTTCCGTAGGCTATGGCGAAGAAGCTTATAGCGAACTTCCGTATGCCCGGACGATCGCCGAGCACTTGAAATCGAAACATCATGAAGTCCATCTCAGCCGCGAAGAATTTTTTCAGACCTTGCCTCGACTAATCTGGCATGAAGATGAACCAATCGTTTGGCCGTCCAGCGTGGCGCTTTATTTTGTGGCGCGCCTGGCAAGGGAACGAGTGACGGTAGTGCTCACCGGCGAAGGCAGCGATGAAACCTTAGGCGGATACACGCGCTATCCATGGACTCTGCTGAATTCACGCATGGACGGGATTTACCGCACCCTGACGCCGAACCTGTTGAGACGCGGATTGCGCAATGGAATCGGCTGGGCTCCGCTTGGGGCGGCAGCAAAAAGGAAACTAGCACATACATTCCTGATGCGTGACGGTGCTTCCTGGCCGTCTTTCTATTTCGATAATTTCTATTCCGCATTGTCCGCCGCCGAACAGGATGATTTGCTCACTCCCCAGGCGAAACAAATGGCGGGCGACGCCTATGCCGGATCGATGAAGTACTGGGATCATTCTTCGGGCGACCTGCTGCATCGGCTGCTCTATACCGATATCAAAACTTATCTGGTCGAGTTGCTGATGAAGCAGGATCAGATGAGTATGGCTGCCTCCGTTGAAAGCCGCGTGCCATTTCTCGATCATGCTCTGGTCGAGTTCACGGCGAGCATCCCTGCAAAATACTCGACCCGGGGAATGGCAGGAAAGCGCATTCTGAAATCGGCGGTGCAAGATCTTTTGCCTGATTCAATTGTGCATCGACAGAAGATGGGATTTCCCACACCGTGGGCCTATTGGCTTGCTGGGCCGTCGCTGGATCACATTCGGGAAGTGTTAATGGAGCCGCGAAGTTTGGAACGCGGACTTTTCCAGGCTGACGCCGTCGGACGGTTGTTTCGCGAGCACACGGCCGGCCATCGCGACCATGGGAACCGCATCTGGCGCTTGCTGAATCTGGAGCTGTGGCAGAGGATATTTCTAGATGGCGAATCAGTTCCCGACGTCACGACCTCTCAAGTCGATTCTGCGGTCAATAAATGATTTCTTCAGATTGCTGACTCCGATTGCTGACTCCGATTGCCCAGAAACGACGGTAACGATGGTTAGAAAGATAAAACGCGTCACACTCGACTTACTCCGCAGCGGGGGAGTTTTCGAACTGGTGGCGAACAGCAGATGGCGCCAGAACCGGCTGCTGATTCTCTGTTATCACGGGACGTCCCTCGAAGATGAGCATTTTTGGAGACCGGCACTCTACATGTCTCCTGAAGTGTTGATGCAGCGGCTGGAAGCTCTGCGAGCGATGCGCTGTGCCGTGCTTCCGCTGGGCGAGGCTTTAACGCGGTTGCGCTTCCGCGATCTCCCGCCGCGCAGCGTTGCAATCACCGTCGACGATGGCACCTATGATTTTTATAAGCAGGCTTATCCTCTGCTGAAAAAGTATGACTTTCCCGTGACCGTTTATCAAACGACCTACTACACGGATCACGAGATGCCGATTTTCAACCTGATCTGCTCCTACATGTTATGGAAGAGACGCGGCGAGCAACTGTCTGCCCCGCATGAGCTTGGGCTCTCCGAGCCCATGGACTTGCGCACCGAACTCGGGCGCCACCGGGTGGTACGCGGTCTGATGGACCACTCTGCCCGCGACAATTTGAGCGGATTGCAAAAGAATGAACTGGCGCGGAAGTTGGCCGTAATTCTCGGACTCGATTATGCCGATCTTTCTTCCAAACGTATTGTGCAAATTATGAACGCGCGAGAACTGGCGGAGGTAGCCTCGAAAGGCGTCGACATTCAACTGCACACCCACCGGCACCGCACGCCCGAGGACGAGGCACTCTTCCGGCGGGAGATTACCGAAAACCGGGAAAGAATTCGAGCCTTGACTGGACGCGAAGCAAGGCATTTCTGTTATCCCAGCGGAGTCTACCGGAAGAAGTTCGCTGCATGGTTGCAGAAGGAAGATGTTGTTTCCGCAACGACGTGCGATGCCGGACTTGTAGACAGGAATGATGACCCGTACTTTCTTCCCAGACTCGTAGACAACAGCAACCATAGCCAACTGAACTTTGAAAGTTGGGTCAGCGGCGTGGGATCTCTGGTTGCGGTTCATAAGGCGGCATCGCAGCGCTACATCGTGCCTGCGGGATAGGCGCGATGGGCTGAAAGCAAAGGCGATTTCTTATTCCGATTTGAAATGAAAGACTTCGTAAAAAAGAAACTTGTCAGCAGCGGGTTGCTACGCCTGGCGGCCAGTATGCGTGGTCCGAGCGCCGCAATTCTTATGTACCACTCGGTTCTCCCGGATCCTTCTCAGTGGGCGGACACATATGGCGAAATCGCTCACTCTGAATTGGTCTTCCGCGCGCAGATGGAATTGTTGGCGCGGGAGTTCCGTCCGATCAGTCTTGACGAAGCGATCGAACACATCCTCAGCGGCGATGAACTGCCGAGGCGATCAATCGTGGTTACTTTTGATGATGGCTACGCGGATAATTATGAAGTTGCCATCCCGGTATTGAACCAAGCCGGCGTGCCTGCGACGTTCTACGTAACAGTGGATTGCGTGGAAAATAAAAGACTGCCGTGGCCGAGCCGCCTGCGTTTTGCTTTCCGCAATACCAAGCTGTCCGCCTGGAGGGATTCGGATGGCAAAAAATGGCCGCTGAATCTTACGGCGGAAAGGGAAGCGGCCTTCCTGAGCAGCTGTGACGCGTGTTGCCAGCTCAGCGGCGCTGCGCAAGAGAAGTTTGTTGTGGGCGTCGAGCGGGAACTCGAGGCCGAGATCCCTAGTCAGCAAGATTCGGTGATGCTGAGTTACGAGCAAATGCGCGGTCTGCAGCGGCATGGACACATTGTTGGCTCGCACACCGTGACGCATCCCAACATGGCTTACCTCAAAGCCGAAGAGGCTATTCGAGAACTTGAGGAATCGAAACGGCGGCTTGAACTCAATCTTGAAACGCCGATTCGGCATTTTTCCTATCCCTGTCCGGCGCTTTCTCCGCATTGGAACGCACAGACTGCAGAACAAACTCAGCTTGCGGGCTACGAGACGGCTGTCACTACGGATAACGGCCTGACGCACGCCGGAGACAATCCGTTTTGTTTAAAACGTCTTCGTCCCACGAAGACCGTGGAAGGCCTGCGCTGGAATTTGGAAAGCGCCTTTGCCGGACGAGCAGTCTAATCCCTCTTCAATTGAGTGGACGCGTAAAAAACGCGCACAACCCAAACACTGGCCATGGAACCGTTGGCTCAAGTCCAGAAAGGATTCTGAGCGTCAGAGATAAAGCAAAGATCGCCATCGAGCATGCTTAAGTCGAGGATAGGCTCGTTTCCCAGCACCTTCTTCGGGTCATAACAATAAACCGGAAGGCTGCCACGCGGCCGAAACCCTGTTTGGGCGAACGCTTCATTGACCACGTGGAGAGAAAATCCCGCCACAATTTCGGCGGTCTCTGCAATTTTAGCCGCAGTGAGAGTGGCAAGAGAGCAAGCGGCCATCCACGTCGCGGGATCGTTACGGTCAACGCGAAGATCGACGATGCGCGTTTGTTTTCCGACTTGAGCCAGTAAGAAATAGCCGCAAGGACGCTTCGAGCGGTTGAGAACAAATGCGGAAAATACCGCTGCCGGACAACTCAACATGCGATTCAACCCCGCAATCGTCCGCTGCGATGTGAATACATCCGCCGCAGTCCCATTCAAAATAGGTTCAAGGGAAGAATCAAACTGAGAGATTCGAGTCACCTCCCAATCCTTCGGTGGCCGGGGCAAGGACGCAAGACTCCAACTGCCATTTCTGAGTAGTCGAACTGGAGCCTTCCAGTTGAGGTGTCGGGTGTTGCGATACTGCAACCATGGGCGTACGACGCGAGCGTGGAGCTTTAGTTCGCCAACTTGCCGGTACCCAATTTTCGTCAGGATGGACTGTGTATCCGAAGACCCACCGATCGTTAAAAGAACATTCGTGATGGCCGCCACCTTCTTGAGTAGCAACAGCCCGGAGCCGACTACGGTACGGCTTGCCGCCCAGTCGATGAGATGATTAGCATCTACATCTGCTCCCGGCTTTTTAAGGCGCAGAGGCCAAACGCCGCCGTGGGCTACGATGCCGTCCTCATTTCTTAAGACGTAGCTGCGGTCGCGATGCCAGTCTGGGTGATGGGAAAAATATTTCCATTGAAAAACATCGGGGCGAAAAGAAAGCAGTTCGTGATCAGCCTGAAATGTCGCTCTTAAGAACTCAATAACGGCGGTCTGTTCTGAAGGCAGGCTGGCAGCGAATTGCAAACTCATAGTTTTGCCGGCTGATCGGTGGTCAAGCTAAAGCAGCAATGCGGTTTCGGAATCAGAATTTCGCGGGCGCGCTCACCTGTTCTACCTGCGGGCTACGTGACAAGGTGTAGCCCAGATTCTGCATAATCGAGCCCCAACTATTCTCAATGAGCGCCACAGCTTTCTCCGAGAGATCGGATTTCCAGCCTCCGGCCTTGGCGCTGCGAATAAAAGGTTTGTCCAAACGGGTCTGCTTAAGCTGCGCATACTTCCGCGCCTGAGCCTTTTCCAGGGCCCGCATGCGCTCCGGAGAGCTCAGTTCCTCGGCCTTGGCCAGATGCTCAGGAGAGGCGTCAATGTTTCGCACCCCCGCCTGTTGCAGAAATCGTGCCAGCGTATGAAGTTCGCGTTGTGTGTTCTCTTTCATGTCTTCGTAGCGGACTAAAAGAAAACTATCCCTGCCCTGCCGCATCGCGATCCAACTCATCACATTGTCTGCCCAGGAACCAGACCAGGGGTCGAATTCCGCAGCCATGAATCTTGGAATGAAATCGTCCATAGGATAGCCGTCAGGAATATTCCGCGCTTTAACATTGTGATGATAAAAAGAAACCGCAACGTCCCGGGGGTCCCGCACAATGTAAATTACTCGCGGATACCGCGGCTGAAAAGGTTCATGACTTTTAAGCAGGCGAGGCCGCGGCAGCTTTCGAAGTTCGTGATCGGGATTGAAGTAGATCTCGGCAACGCGGGATTCAATGTTGGCGAAGGTAGCGGGTTCGTCGAGACGCAAAAGATTTCCGATCAGGAATCGAGTCCAGGTGTTTCCCGATCGAGGATAGGAAACGATGAAGACATCGTCATCGAAAACAGTAAGATTACGTCCCGCCAGTTGCTTCCCGGTCAAAACTTTAAGAGTCGCGCCCAGAACCCGACGAACTCTCTTCTCATTCGGTTGTTTCATCGTTGCAACCTTGCTATCCAAGTTCGGAGTTCGGACTACGATTACACTGCTAGCGGTTCACCCTTTTACCAGTTCGCGTTTCGCATCGGTATCCATCCCCAGATCGTAGCCCAGTTCTTTCATGGTTGTTCCCCAGGCTTGTTCGATGGTCCTGACTGCGCCTGGCGAGAGTTTATTTCGCCAGCCACCGGACTTGGCCTCGCGTACAAAAGCAATATCCTGGCGCGTGTCCTTTGTTGTTCCCCACTGCTTTGATTGCTCCTTCTCCAGAGACTGCATGTGGCTGGCGGAACTCAAACGCACCGCGCGCTCGATGCGCTCTGGACTGGGATCAATCCCCAGCATCGGCGCCAGGTTCCTGAGTTCCTTCGCGGGGTCGGCCAGAAGGTCTTCGTAGCGAACCATAGAGAATCCGGGCTTGCCTTCCCGCAGGCGCAGCCAACTGAGCACATGGTCCTGCCAGCACCCAACCCGGTCAGCATAGGGAACCACGTTGGCGGCTACAAAGCGATTGACGAATTCATCCATCGAGTAGCCATCGGGAATAACCCGCACCTTAAGATTGTAGAAATAAAACGAGACCGCCACATCTCGAGGGTCGCGGACGATATAGATAACGCGCGGATATCGCGGATCAAAACACTCATGACTTTTCAGGAAGCGGGGCAAGCTTCGCAGCCGGCGATCGGGCGAATCGTAGATCATCGGTACAAGCCTGTCCATGTTGGTGAAAGTGACAGGTTCGTCCTGGAGGAAGTTTCCGAATAGAAAACGAGACCATGTGCTGCCGGACCGGAAGTAGCTGACGAGGAAGATGTCATCAGGAAATACGGTGAGGGATCGTCCCGCCGGAACTCGGCCGAGCGCGCATGCTGCTACCGTTTTCAAGTGAGTCAAGATTTTGTTCGGCGGCTTCACCTTACTCCCGTCCTAAATCCACTTCTACGCTTCCTCTTGATATGTCTCCACCAGAGCGAGCGATATTTCGTCTTCTTTATTCGCCTCCCCCAAAACTCCTACATCCCAGGCACGGTTCGTCCAGAACGCCCATGCTAGGCCGAGTCCGTATACCAAACCGGCTATCACCAGTTGTAGCAGAAGCGGAAGCAGGCGATGCGGAACATACCAGCGTTGCATGAGTAGAAGAACCGCCACCAGAGGGATGCATAAAACAATAGGCAGGACAAACGCGCGATGCAGATAAGTTGTGAGTTTGATCCCCAGCAGGCGGCAGAGATGAAGGGGCAGAAAAAGAATCATCGAACAAGTGAGGGGAATGGCGGTGCCGATAGCGTCTCCCATGATTCCGTAAGGACGCACTAAAATGATGCTCAGCACCAGGTTCGCGACGCCCTCGGCCAGCACCACCCAGGCCCAGGTGCGATGCTTTGCCATTCCCCAGAGTGTGCGTCCGGAAGCCGATTGCGCCAACATTAACGTAGTCGGATATAACAGCACAAGTAGCACAGGATAGCTGACGCTGACATATTTTGGCCCGACCCATGCCTCGATGACGGATTTGCCCAGGACCGTAAGAATCGCCGTGATCGGGAAAATGATAAAGGAGCAGGCTCGGTTGCCGACCACGAAGATTTTTCGCAGCGCGTCCAGATCACCTTTCGCTTGCGACTGGCTCGACATGGGTACGAAGATCTGGGCCAGGCTGCTGACCACTTCCGAGGCGTAATCTACCAGGCGCGAGCCGATGGTGAAGTAGGTGACCGCAGCCGCCGATACCATGGTGCCAATCACCATCGCGTCTGTCTTAAATCGCAGACGCCCGGCCACGATTATCATGAACGTCGTCCCGCTGTAACTCGCAATGCGCCGCAGGCTGGATCGGCTCACATGTTGAAGACCGAAGCGCAGGTTTAAATGGCGAAATACAGCAGCAGCATTGATCAGGCCGCTTACCAATGGCATGCTCACGGTGATCAAAGCTACGGTGAGCAATCCGCGTCCATGCTGCAAAGCGATAACGATTAGCAGCGCGCGGATGAGTGTCGAACTCATCGTGGTGAGATTTAGCAGGTAAAAGCGCTGCAATCCCTCCAAAATGCCGCCGAAAACGCCAAGAGGAAAACCCAGGGAAACGGCGGCTCCAACCATCAAGAGCAGCCAATGCGCCGTAGGCACGAATTCAGCGTGGATGCGGAAGATGGAGTTGACGTAATAAGCGGCGATCAGGGTGATCGCCATGGCCACAACTCCAATGGCCGTATAGCTGAACATCGCCGTATTCACCAGCCGGTTCAGTTCCTCCTGTTCGTCGGTGGCGGAATACTTGGCGACATAGCGAACAATGGACGATCGAATACCCAGATCGAACAACCCGTAATACCCGGTGATAGAAAAGATTATGACCCAGAGACCGAACGCGTCGTCGCCCAGACGATGAATAATGTAGGGCGAGATAAAGATTCCCACCAAGACATTCACGCCCAGCGCAAACCAGCTGGACCCGACGTTGCGCAGGATTTGCCGCTTGTCGAACTTCATGAGCCCTGCTGCATGGAAGCGGGGAACTGGGAAGAGTGATGGTCTTTGGTCGGCGTCTGTGGCTGAAGGTTGCGCTGGCTGACCCGCCCCATTGCTTCCCTTAAAATTTCCCCAAATTTGCGGACGTGGGGCTCGCGCAGAATTTCCAGATGATGAAAATCCATCTCCCAGATTTCGACTCCACTGCGACTTCTGGCGCCCCATCCCATTTGCGGATCCTTGACGTAGTAAAACTGCTGCTTCGGGCGCTTGAATAAAATCACCGGAGCCCGGAATTGCGCAGGAGTGAAATCTTCAGGCCAGTAGACTTGTGACCAGTCCCTTCGCGGCGCGCTCTTGCCCAGCACATGCTCCACCTTGTTCCGCGCGACGCGTTGATAGGAAGCAATTTGCGCGCGCAGAGTCGGCTTCTTCATCTGTCGCAAGCGGTCGCCATAATAGTGAATCTTCCACAGCCAGCGCCTCTGGCTATGTTCCAGCACCCAAGTGTCGAATATCGCGAACAGGCCAACCTCTTCACCTTGCGCTTCCAGGGCCAGCACGATCTGTTCTCCGATGTGGGTTCCCTCACATAGACCACCCAGGCAATACGGCCCGTGAGGCTGCGCGCTGCGAATCGCGGCAATATACTCCTCGGTCAAAGCCTGCATCTCTTGACGCGTATAAGGGCGCTTACCGTTCAGGACGGGGGCATGCCCCTGAATCTTGTAAACCGTTTGTTCTGGGCCCATGTGGCGCGCCAGCATGGCATATCCCAACGATTCTTCTCCCGGCGGGACGATGGCAAAAAAGGGCAGTTGTCCGCTATACCCGTGTTGAATTTCCATCACCACCGGATCGCCGATGTCCGCCTGCCCACTGAGAAGGCGCGCTAATGATTCCACGGTTGCTGCGCGAAAGAGCGCGGAAAGTGGAATCTCGCGGCCAGTAACCTTTCTCACCTCCGAAAGCAGGCGCGCGGCCAGAAGTGAATGGCCGCCGAGCTCAAAAAAATCGTCAGTGACCCCGACTGACGGTATGCCAAGAACTTTCTCAAAGATGGATGCAAGCTCAGTTTCGATCTCGCTTCGTGGAGCGATGGAGAGGGTGGTATCCCTGCGGTCCGGCGTGGGAGCGGGTAAAGACCGGCGGTTGACCTTACCGCTGGTGGTCATCGGAAATTCATCCAGGATCACGAAAACCGAGGGCACCATGAATTCCGGCAACTTGCCCTGCAAGTGTGCGCGTAGCACTGACGTCGTGATCAGCTCCGGCGCGGGCCGTGTGGATGCCGCCACAAGCGACAACATCTCTTCCCGTTTCGCCTGCGAATAGCGCGTGGCGTAAACGTTATACAGGCCTGCCCCTTTCATCTCGTCATCCTCTTCCGCAGTGACTTCGTAGCCCTGTTCCTGCAAGAATTCCGAGATTTGCTTAACCCGGCTGCCTTGGTACCCGCTCACGTGATCATGCACCTCCAGCACGATCTGGTCGATTTTCTGCCAGTCTTCCGCATTGATCCCTTGCAGCACATCCCACTCAGCGCGCTCCACATCAACCTTCAAGAGATCGATGTGGCTCACCTGCTCTTCCCGCATCACCTCCGAAAGCCGCCGCAAGCGGCACGAATAAATCTCCCCTCGCATCCGCTCCCGCAACAAATCATCCGCCTGGCTCAGCCGCACATCACCCTCTGCAGCGCCCTGCTCCTGGTTACGTACAAACCTTCTCACGATCTCCACGTCTTCTTCCGTGTCCGTCTGCGCCTTCAATCCAGACATGATGGTATTGCCTCGATAATAGGTAAGCTCCGTTTCCACGTCCTCATTCGACAGTCCCACGGGGAATACCTTGATCTCAGCGCTACATTGCGCCGCATTGGCCTGCAGCGTCTCAAAGATGGGGGGTAACGGCTCAAACGCGTACACCCGGCCTTTCGGACACCGCTCCCCCATGTACAGCGCAAATAAGCCGATATTCGCTCCCACGTCGAAAACGCAGGCATCTTCCACCAGCACGATCCCGTGCTTCAGGTACATCTGCGATTCGAAGATCTCACGGTACAAGAAATCCGTTTCGCCCTTATTCTGCTGAAGAATGTACATCCCGTTCGGCAGCTGATAATCTCCTGACTTCTGGCCTTTCCGCGTTGGTACCACGTAGGCCACTAACTTCGGGTCGCCCGGTGTATCCTCTCGCACCACCACAACGGCTTGAGTAACTCCAGAATGTTGCGCCAGTACGGCTTCAATCTCACCGAGCTCGATGCGAAAGCCGCGAAGCTTGACCTGTTGATCGATTCGGCCCATGTACTCGATGTTGCCGTCCGGGAGAAAGCGCGCCAAATCACCCGTCTTGTACAAACGGGCTCCTGGCCTCTTGCTAAAAGGATCTGGAATGAACTTCTGCGCCGTCAGATCGGGTTGATTGAGGTATCCGCGGGCCAGCCCGATGCCCCCGATATGCAGCTCCCCAGCTTCTCCAACGGGCACCGGCTCAAGGTTAGTATCCAGAATATAGATCTGTGTATTGGCGATGGGGCGGCCAATCGGTACAAGTCGTAGTTCACTGTCTCTTCGGCAGCGCCAATAAGTCACGTCGACGGCTGCTTCGGTAGGGCCGTACAGGTTGTGGAGTTCGGCTCCCATCTTCTCGAAAAAGCGTTGCTGCAATGGAAAGGGCAGAGCCTCCCCGCTGGCAAAAACCTGTCTTAGGCTGCGACACCTTTCGAGCCCCGTCGCCTCCAGAAAGATGCTGAGCATTGACGGCACAAAGTGAAGAGTTGTGATGCGTTGCTCGGCGATCAAGTTGACAAGATAGGCGGGATCGCGATGTCCACCGGGGCGCGCAACAACCAGGGTCGCGCCAGTCATCAGCGGCCAAAAGAACTCCCAAACCGAAACATCGAAGCTGAAAGGGGTTTTCTGCAGGACACGGTCCTGTCCTGTCAGCTTATACATCTCCTGCATCCAAAGCAGGCGGTTCACAATGCCCTCGTGAACGTTCGGAACGCCTTTCGGCTTACCCGTGGATCCGGAGGTGTAGATCGCGTAAGCGAGATTTTTTCCATTCACTTCCGTCGTCAGATTCTCTGGAATTTCCGAAGCCAGGGATGGCCAGTCACGATCAAGGCAAATTACCGGCTGAAAACCTTCCGGTAGGCGATCGACCAGATGGGAGTGTGCCAACACAACCGGCGGGTTGGCGTCCCGCAGCATCGTCTCCAGCCTTTCTCTGGGATATTCCGGATCCAAGGGAACGTATGCACCGCCCGCCTTAAGAATGGCCAGAAGAGAAATTACAAGATCGAGCGACCGCTCCATGCACACGGCAACCAGAATGTCGGCGCCCACCTTCAAATTCTGCAGGCGGCGTGCCAATTGATTGGCGCGGCGGTTTAGCTCTTTGTAAGTAAGTTGCTCCGATTCATAAATAACGGCGATGGATTCCGGCGTCTTCTTCACCTGCTCTTCGATGAATCTGTGGAGTGGCACATCCGTCGGGTACTCAACCCGCGTATCATTCCATTCCACTAGCACTTTATTCCGTTCGGCTGCAGACAAGGTTTGCGTGCCCGAAGCCTCGATGGCAGGATTTCCCATAGCTTGTTCAGCCGCGTGGATATGCGACTCTACTAATACAAGTAACTGATCCTTCAGAAAAGGCCCGCTCGCCAGCAGACCCGATAGAAGTGGATCCCGGCGGTTAGCGGTCAGCTCGCTTTTCCCCAAGGTGCTGACAAATCCGCCTGCACTATTCACCAGGGCCGCTCCGGCGACCACGTCCCATTCATTCTTGGGAGTCAACGTAAAGGTTACATCCGCCAGCCCCGCGGAGACCAGAGCAAGTTTGTAGGCTACGGAGCCCATCGGACGAATTTTAAAATTAGCATTCTCAAACGCCTTCCATTCGCCGCGTTTCACTTCGCTGCGGCTGGCAAGAACCAGCGCGCCCTCCAGACTCTTGCGCTGGCTGGGTTGCGCAGGCTTTCCGTTATAAGTAACGCCGGAATCGATCGATCCCAAAAAAGTTTCATCGGTTGCCGGGTTGTAAATTCCGCCAGCCACGGGACGCCCATTCTCAACGAACCCAATCGAAACGCAGAATTCCGGAATACCCTTGACGAATTCACGGGTGCCGTCGAGAGGATCGACCACCCAAACCCGAGATCGTTGCAGTCGGATGGGATCGTCCACACTTTCTTCGGAAAGCCAGCCTTCTCCTTCGCGGAGCAGTTCCTTACGCAGAACGGCGTCGAGAGCACGGTCGGCTTCGGTTACGGGGTCGTGTCCAGCTTTGTATTCCGTCTCGATCTCTCCCGGAGTGAAGCGGGAGAAAACTGCGCGGGAAGCCTCAAGCGCGGCGTTGATACGTTGCAGTATGGGGGCGTAAGAAGTTGAGTGCATAATTTCTTGTTAAGCCATTAGCATGCGAGCGCCGGTTGCCAGCAACACAGCGCACAGAATTCTTCTCAGCCACGGTACCGGAACCCGCGTACTTAAGTAAGAACCGACCAGACCCCCAGGTATCGAACCGAGCACGAGCGCGCCCACCAGACGCACATCTACATTGTGCATGCGAAAATGCAAAAGACTGGTTACGCCAGTGAGGATGAGGGCGTGAACAATGTCCGTGCCTACCATGACCTTCGGCTGAAAACTGTAAAACAACAAAAGCATCATCATGACGATGCTGCCCGAGCCAACCGAGGTGATGCCCACCAGAAATCCAGCCACTAAGCCAATGAGGGACATCCAGACGAACGACTTCATCGTCGGCGGACGCACTGCCACGTGGTCCTCGATCTTCTTCTGAAAGAAAAGAAAAGTGGGAATGCAAATCAGCAGAACTCCCACGGCAACGGTGATGAAGTGATTTACTCCATTGCCATAAACGTTACGCAAATGAACCAGGAAACTGACGCCCAAGAAAGACCCGGGGGCGCTGCCGGCGGCCAGGGCTAAAACAACCTTGCGGCGCACCGTACCCTTTCGCAGGTGAACAATGCTGGCGCCAATTTTTGTGACGAAATTGAAGAGCGCATCCGAGCCTACGGCGCGAAGAGGAGGCACACCCAAACCAAAAATGAGAATTGGGAGCAGCAAGACGCCGCCCCCAACTCCCGTCATTCCGATGAGAGTGCCAACTCCAAAACCGATCAAGCTCTTGATCAGCAGATCCATGACAGTACCGGCCTCAGCCTCTCAGTCGAATGCTGGCATCGACCGGAAAGCGTTTAGGCCGACTCCGCCGTCGTTCCAATAAAGCCTTCCCGTTCCAGGTGCAGAATAATTTCCTGCGCCGCCTCTTCGGCAGACAACTCGCCAGTGTTGATGACCACGTCTGCGTCCGTCGGAGCTTCATAGGGATCCGAAATTCCCGTGAACTCTTTCAGAATTCCTGCGCGCGCCTTAGCGTACAAGCCCTTGCGGTCACGCTGCTCGCAGACCTCCACCGAGGTGGCAATGTGCACCAGGATGAAGCCTCCGTAAGGCTCAATCATCTGCCGCACATGTTTGCGTGTGGCGTCGTAAGGAGCGATCGGCGCACAGATCGCGATGCCGCCGTTCTTCGTAATCTCCGAGGCCACGTAACCGATGCGGCGGATGTTAATGTCGCGGTGTTCTTTCGAGAATCCGAGTTCCGAAGAAAGATGCTTGCGTACCAGGTCACCGTCAAGCAGGGTAACTGGGCGCCCGCCGGTTTCCAGGAACTTCGTCAGCAATACGTTCGCGATCGTCGACTTTCCTGAGCCTGAAAGTCCGGTGAAGAAAATAGTGACGCCTTGCTTATGACGTGGCGGGAAACTCTTGCGAAGTTCCGCCACCACTTCGGGGTACGTAAACCATGCGGGAATCTCGCGGCCTTCGTTCAGGCGCTGCCGAAGTTCCGTTCCGGAAATGTTGAGCACACGATCGCCCTTTTTGACCTCGTCATCAGGAACATATTTGTCCTGGTCCTCGAGATAAACCATCATATTGAAGGGAACCATGGTGACGCCGATGTCGGCCTCGTGCTTCTTGAAAACCTCCTGTGCTTCGTACGGTCCGTAGAAAGGCTTGCCGTCGGTATCCTTGCCCGGTCCCGCATGATCGCGGCCCACGATAAAGTGGGAACAGCCATGATTTTTGCGGATGATGGCATGCCAGATGGCCTCGCGCGGTCCGCCCATGCGCATGGCCAGCGGCAGCAAAGAGAGCTTCGCGGTCGATTGCGGGAACTTCGACAGCAGCAATTGATAGCAACGCACACGCGTGTAGTAATCCACATCGCCGGGCTTGGTCATACCGACGACTGGGTGGATCAGCAGGTTGGCCTCGACTTGTTTAGCCGCGCGAAACGCCAGCTCCACGTGGGCGCGGTGCATGGGGTTACGAGTCTGGAAGGCAACTACGCGGCGCCAACCCTCGCGGCCAAATTCCGCTCGCAGT
Organism: Candidatus Sulfotelmatobacter sp.; assembly: GCA_049693675.1. Taxonomy (GTDB): domain Bacteria; phylum Acidobacteriota; class Terriglobia; order Terriglobales; family Acidobacteriaceae; genus Sulfotelmatobacter. The sequence goes on from JBAVQD010000045.1 coordinate 31,353, forward strand.
TCGGCTGGAGTCAAACGCAGGCTGCGAAAATCGTAGTGCGAGGGAATTTGAGTTCCCTCGATTTTCCCTCCCACATACCAGGGATTCGACTTGTTGATAACGTAATCCGCGCCAGGATGAGCGGCACTGGTGCTCGCGAAAACTGACTTGGCTTCTTCTTTGCGATCCGGTTGCCACACGTCTTCTACGTGTAGCACGGCGAGCATTACGCCCTCGGGATCGCGCAACGCGATTTTGCTGCCACCCGCCGTGAGTTTCTTGGCGAATTCCTCGGTAACATCGAGCGTAATCGGCATTGGCCAAATAACGCCGCTGGCCAGCCGCATGTTGTGACATACGCTCTCATAGTCGGCGCGCGTCATGAAACCCTGCAGCGGAGAGAATCCGCCGGTGATGAGCAGTTCCAGATCGCAAAGCTGGCGGGCCGTCAGATCCCACGAAGGCCATTCTTTGGAGTGGGCCTTCAATTCTGTAATTCGTTGCGGCGCCGCAATAAGGTTAATCAGTTCACCGCCGTGCGGCGGAATAAGATGGCTGGTTGAAGCGGTCAAGTGCTCTGCCTCCTGGTTTTGTTTATATCTATTGTTTAATGTCTATTATCTTTATTGTATTTGATTGGATTCAATCCAGTATCACCGCGCTGGAGCAAAATCGACTGCAGATGCTGAGGGGAAGGAAAAGCCCCCTAGGACTTATGCAACAGAATATCACTTCCAACCGGCTCTGGAAAAACGGATTGGTCCTCGCGAATAACCAGACAATGCAGCAATTGGAAGACCTTAGCCGACTTGCCGGAGCCATGGAAAGAAATGACAGGGAGCGATTTCGCAAGGGTCCTCAATAACGCGACTCGAACCGCAGTGTTGGATGTGAAAAGAATTGCAACATTGGCCACGGTAGTTCCACGGTACATAGAAGACCGGGGCGCCTAATGCCAGTGAGACAAGCTCCAATCCCGCCCGCGGCCGCACAGAGCGGCGCTGTAGCCAGCGCCGCCGGATACCTCTCGAATCATCCACTGTTCGGCCTCCGCACTATCCGGCCGAGTGGCGAGTAGCGCATTCGTTTCCAAAGCCTCAAGGGACACATCGAACTGGCTGAGGGGAAGCGACAAACCTTCGCCGATTGCCTTGATATAAGCCTCCTTGCGGGTCCAGCACCGGAAAAAGGCTTCCACTTTTTCGGATTCAGGCAAAGCCGCAAGTTGCTCCCGCTCAGAGATGGAAAAAAATCGCTGGGCAATGGATTCAACATCGAAATCGCGGCGGATCTGCTCCACGTCCACTCCGATCTCACGACGGCGGGCAAAAGCGTAGAGCGCAATCCCACCCGAGTGGGAAAGATTGAAAGTGATGCCGCTCTCGGCATGTGCGGCACCGAGAAAGGGCTTCTGATTTCTTGAGTAACAAAAGCTCAATTCGGAGGGCTCGGTAACCAAAAATGCTGCCAGAATTGTACGCAACCATGCGCGCGATGCAACAAAGCGCTGGCGGTCAGCGGCAAAATGAAATCGGGCAGCGCGGGTTATTTCGTCGGAGGAAAGCAGTTCCTGCCAACGGAATTCATGGCTGCGAATGGCCTCCAGATCAACTCGCCAGAGTTGTACTTCGTCCTCCGCGAGCTCGATCTGCGGCATATGAAAGCCGGCATCCGCGATGTTCATCTTGTGGCTCAATGCAGTGTTCAGGTTTTTGCCTGCAGCCGGACAACTCTTATCCATAATAGCCGGAGCACTCAAGCCGCAAACATACTGAACCCGTAACCGCTTAAGCGTTACCTTCTGGCTAGTTCCACTGAGGAAAACGTGTTCTAATTAAAGGGCCACTGTTTCGGGAGTGGCGGGGGAAAATTCTCCATGATGAAATACAAGTTTGCCTGCTGGTTTGCTCTCGCAACCGCCCTGACCTGTGTGGTCACTGCGCAGAGTTCCCAGTCCCATTTGTCTCCAGCGGAGCCACCTGACCCGCTTAAGACTGTAACCAAACCGCTGACCGAGAAGTCCGTCACGCCGGCCCAGCACAAATCGTCGGTCGTGATGCCGCAGAGGTCTGCCGGCAAAGCGGATACGAATGCGGAACTCAGCCGCCTGGAGCGGCAAAAGATCGTTCTCAGCAATAATCCGAAGAGCGTCGCCCCGAGTACGCTGAAAAATGCTGCCTCACCAAAACCAGCTGAAACGTCGGCCGGCAGTAGCGCTCCGATTGATTACAAATATCAGAAGCCAGCTGGTGGAAGGCAGTCTGATACGCCCAACGCTCGCACTCCCAATTCCACAACGCCCCGCGTCACAAAGAAAAATTGATTATCTTTCCAGGGATGGATCTCCTCAGAGGGCAGCAATCTATTTTTGGTTTTGGACGGTAGTCGCAGGAAGCGAGGCCCGATCCGTCTCCATGAGTTGGTCAGGTCGAACAGCAGGTTCCGTGATGCAGTATTTCACCAGACACCAGAGTGCGCGCACTCCATCCTTCCATTGGATCTTCTTGCCTTCTTCATAGGTACGGCCCCAGTAGCTGATGCCGACTTCATAAATGCGGAGCTTGCGTTTCGCAATCTTCACCGTGATCTCGGGCTCGAAACCAAAGCGTTTTTCCTGCAAAGGGATTGACTGGATCACCTCGCGGCGAAAGACTTTGTAACAGGTTTCCATATCGCTGAGGTTAATGTTGGTGAGCGCGTTGGAGAGCAGGGTGAGAATCCAGTTGCCCACCGAGTGCCAGAAGTAAAGTACGCGATGCGGCCGGGCGGAAAGAAATCGTGAGCCGTAAACTACGTCGGCGCGGTCTTCCAGCAACGGTTCCAGCAAGACCGTGTATTCCGCGGGATCGTACTCGAGATCGGCATCCTGGATGACGACGAAATCGCCCGTGGCTTCCTGAATGCCGCGATGCAGGGCTGCGCCTTTGCCCATATTCCTGGGCTGCAGCAGTACTCGAATCTCCGGATGGTTCACCTGCAACTCTGCGAGAATCTCGCGCGAGCCGTCGCTCGACCCATCATCCACGCAAATCAATTCGATATCCAGCGCCACCGAAAGCACTCTCTCCACTACTTGCCGCAGCGTGGCGCGTTCGTTAAACACCGGCATGATGACGGAAAGTTTCATTGCTTTGAACAGCTAGTGTAATGGAAAAGTATTCAGCGAACGGCAAAATACGCTGTCCGGCTTTTGTCCAAGTTTCAACCAATTGAGCGTTCGTGCCGAAATTGCAGAAAATTCCTCGGAATTATCGCGGGATCGTAAAATTTGGTGGCTCACGTGCACTCGCGGTCCCTAAGGTGGTCTTTCCATCGGAAGATGTAAAATCTTCAGGGTGCTTCAGTAGTACACTGTAGTTTACTCCTAGGGTATTCACCTTAGACCTGAGACAAGGCTGAGGAAAATCTCCTTGTCCGGCAAAAAAAGATCTGAATGTCTCCAAACTGGACCTCGGCCAGCCAAATCCGCGTTTGAGTTCTTCCCGGCTTTCCACGCCTCGCAAGATGCGGCCTCAGGCGTGTTTCCGCCGCTGTTCGCGCGCAATTTCGAGCATTCGGTGAAACCGCGTGAGTGAATTTAGCCGCCTCCGCTTTGTACGGTAACGCACCGTTTTGGTGGTAAACCCGTGCCTGTGGGAATGGTTGGTCATTAATCACATCCCTCCGGACGCCAAAGTGGCATGGTAGATGCTAGGAAATATGCAAACAATCCAGCTGTGCAGTGTTGCCGGAACTATTTAGACCAGGGGGCAGGAAAAGTGATGAGCGAGCAGTCCGTTCGCCTAGGACCGCGCGAAAAGCAAATCGTCGAACTGTTGTTGCAAGGCTGCGATAACGCCGAAATCGCCAAACAGCTCAAAATGGCTCGTAGAACGGTGAAGGCTCACTTCAACCGCCTTTTTCTTCGTTTCGGAATCACCGACGGAATCAAGCGAGTAAAACTCGCAACACTCTTATATCGGAGGCAGTCATGTTCCCATGCGAACGCTACGGAAACCGCATCCCGAGCGAGCGAGAGCACCGTGTCATCGAGCTAGTCGCCCAGGGCTTGAAGAATCGCGATGTGGCAGATGCCATTGGCACCACGGAACACGTGGTGAAGAATTATCTGCGTGTTATCTATGACAAGCTCGGCCTGTGGAACCGGGTAGAGCTTGCGTTGTGGTATGAATCGCGCAGGCCGGGCGCCGGATTCCCGTCGGCAATTGCCTAAAAAGTGGGGCGATTGCTGGCGCTAGCGGCAACCGAATGCCTGCAGGTTACGCAATCGTTCCGCAGCAGCGCCTGCGCCCTTTCGGGCGGCAGCGTCCAACAACAAGCGAGCTTGATCGCAACTTTTAGATACTCCGTCTCCTCGAAGGTATAAGTCGGATAAGAGTAAAGTTGCGGTCAAGTTCTGCTTGGCCACTGCCTTCCACAACAACATGGCGGCTTGTTGACGGTCCCGCGCGGTACCCGGACCTCCATTCAAGTATTTTTCTGCGAGAGCTAGTTCTTCTGCCCCGCTCTGTCCCGGCAGATCTGCGGCCGGACTGGCAGAGGCTGCGGCCACCGCAGGACCCTGGCGGGCTTTTGCCGGTGCCGGGGAACTCCTACCCTCAAACCTCCCATCATTCCCAGGAGAAACAGCAGTTCGATTCTGACTTGGCGCAGCGGGATGGATCGGGGCATTCGCCGGCGTGTTGCTACTCGTGGCATTAGGCTGAGCACTGGTCGCCGCTGGCGCGTCCGCCGCTGCGGGGGCTTCGGATTTCGCCTCCGGCACAGCTTGTGGAAGTGCGGCTGGCGCTGTTCCGCTGCTCCAAAAAGCCGAGTTGTTTCGCCATGTCACATAAACCAGCAAGCCCAGCAGGATCGCCACAAACAATCCCACATAAATTCTGTACGGATGTCGAGCAGGCTCTGACTGATATTCGGAAAGCATGCTGAATTCCGCCGGAGTGTTTTCTGGCGGCGGTGGCCATGGCAGGTTCGGAGCTGCGTAGCGGTCTCGCACAGGCACAGTCGTAGTCGCCGACCCGGGATTTGGCTGCAGAAGATCCCTTGGCTGCGCATCGGCCTGATGCCAGTCAGTGGGGGTAATCGGCTCCGGTTCTTCAAATGGTTGCAGGGGCTCGATCGAGAACGGTAGAGGCGCGCCACACATACCGCAGAATCTTTGTGGTGTGACGTTTTTGTGTCCGCAGGATTCGCAGGCGACCATGGCCCGCCCCGCAACGGCATCAGAATCCGGCGATGAAATTTCTTTAATCTCGTCTTCATCCTTCGGCCAGAGATTCTTCCTGCCCGAGGTTGCAGGGGCAGGTGGCATTGAAGGCGGCTCCTGCGACAACTCGCGAACCAGGTCAGAAACCGCTTGGGCGCGCTTTTCCGGCGGGCTGGTAAAATAGACTTCCGCCCACCGACCCATATGCGCCGCGAGGAGGGGATTGACCAGCGGATTCAATTCCGTATCCGGCAAGATGCCAGCTTCGGCTCTAGTGTCGTTTGTGGGTTGGGCCACCGTTATTCTCCCCAAGAAGGCGATAGTTATGATTGCACTCCCGGCGAACAAGGTTGTCAATTCCTTGCCGGGAGCCAGTAATTTGCTTCAATCGCATGCTCTGCGGGACGCGGGTTCGAACTGGTCCAACTGAGCTTCGTGCTGGCTGGTGAATCTGCCTTTCGGCGTTTTTCCATATAGTTCAGAGCCTGGGCAATAATAGAGAGCTGTATGAGTATCGATCCACACTTGCGTGTTGGGGTTCCCGAGATACTTGTATTCCGGAGCTTCGGGTGCTTCGGCCAATCCTAGATTGATCAGCAGTTTGTCGAACAGGGAAAGATCGTCCGCCGGTGGTTTATGCCGCATGGCATTTCCCGTCGCTGTGGGCGCCCCGTCCGTGGTGCGCACGGAATGGTTCGACAACATTCCCCATCGAATCGCAACCAAAACCAGAATTACCGCGACGGCGAGATAAAAATCTCCGCGCCGCGCACGCCAGAAGCGCGCGAAAGCGCCAGGAGAGCGTGGTTTGCTCAGAGCCTCCAGAAAACTGCGGGCTTTCGCGGCCGAACTCCATGGGGCGTCTGCCTGAGCCGCCGGCGGAAGTGTGTTGGAAATATTTTCGAGATCGTGCGGCGAGCTTTGCAATTCTTCGGATGCCACTGTTGGGCCGCTGTTTTCGGCTTCGTCGGCAGCAGCGAATGGTGCCGGCAGCGTATCGTTTTCTCCCAGCGCCCGCTCGTCCTCTAGAACCGACTCTTCTCCCAGCACAGGCTCTTGCAGCAGCGGAAGAGAAAACGCCAGGGCAAACCCGGCGGCATTTTCAGTTGGATCTACCTTGGCGGCCCCGTCTATGCCGGGCTCGGTAAAGTCGAGGACGTATTCAGGCTGAGGCGCAAAAGGAAGGCCCTGACTGGCTTGCTGCATGTGCAAAGCCGACGCCAGTTTGCTCTGCAGTGAAGAAGAATCACTCTCGCCGATGCGCGGTGCTCCGCACTTGCCGCAAAATTGCTCTTCATCGATCAGCAGATTGCCACACTTCCAGCACGCGATGCTCTCCGTGGCGCCGGCCGGAGCTGCGTCGGTTTTCTTCGCGGCGGTCGTCGCACTTTGATCTCGCTCTCTTTCAATCGCTCGGCCACCCGGCTGGCCACTGGCTAAAACGGCCAGATTGGGCCTGATCTTTTCAATCGCGGCCAGCATGGAAGAGCGTTCCGCCGCCATGGATTTTCTGAGTGCCTGCCCAGCATCCCGGCCAAGCGCTTCCGTTACCAGTCCTGCCATGAGTTGACAGGTATGAACGTCCTGCTCGGCAAAGCCATTCAATCGATCGAAGTAAAGTTCCAGCGCGCCTGCGGTGTTGCCATCGTGATAGATCGGTACTGCGATCAGCGACCGAATCCCGCGCTCGCGGCACAGCTCAGAATCGACGGCAGAGGCCGTGTTTACGTTCGGCAGCCGCAAGACATCACCGCTGCGCACGCAACTGGCGGAAAGCGCCGTCTCCAGTGGGACTTCGCTACCTGAGGCTGGCACCGAAGCGCCCACGCAGGCTCGGTAGCGAAGGGTTTTCCCCTCCAGAGTGGCCACGGCCGCGCCACTGCCGGCGGCAAAGCGAACTGCACTTTCGCAAACCAGCGCCATAGCCTGGTCCGCGTCAAGGTGCCGAATCTGGATCTGGCGCTGCGTTTCCACGATCTCGGCCAGAGTTACGGCATAGTCTGGAATAATCCGTGAACTCCGCTCCGCGGAATTCCCGCTCTTTAGCGTTAGCGTTCTTTCGGTTTCCTTCTCCGGCTGCAACGTCTGTTCCTTGCCCGCGTCGCCGTCTTTCTCCACCTGGCGCACTTGGCGATTGTGCTCCTGCAGCAGGTAGGCAGCTTCCAGAAGTTTTCCAAAAGTCCGCTCGTCGAGACCGGATTTTTTCTTTTCGTCACTCACTGGTCTTTTTTTTGGCGGAACGCCCGCAGCCCCGGAAAAATCTAAATTGATTCTAGTGCAAGTCACGCGAAAGGGAATCCCGTTACCAAACCTTGCCGCATTAAACGCGTCGGTTCCGTTGCGACCAACAACGACGGCCGTATTACCTTCGCGAAGCCAAGCCGGCGAGTGAACCCAGTATCAATTTCCCTCGGTGCTCTCCGGTAGATCCGCCTTATAGGACCTGGGGGGAAGCAGGAACTGCATACCGAAATACCCGAGGAAATACGATTGGTCGCTGCGCGAGGCTTCAAGGCTGCGCCCTGCCATGAGCAGAAGGATAACCGGACGATGGAGCTTATAGCGGGCGCCAAAGTCTATCGTGGGGTGGTTCACGGAAGGATGAAACGTGTGCTGATAGTAGAACTCCATGTCTAGTTCCAGCGTTCTGGTGACATCGCGTCCAACCACCAGGCCGAGAAATCCTCCATCCGGCCCTTTGTGCACGAACTGGTAGCCCATCTCGTAATTCACATCGACCGGGCCAAGCTTTCTCGAGAATTCGGCGGGAAGAAGGAAAGATTCGCTGGCCGGAGTGATCCCACGGCGGACCGCATCGTTAGGGTTATTCAGGAAGAGTTGCAGGAAAACAGAAATGTTAAGCCCTGACTCCCCTTTGTCGTAAAAGCGCCATTTTACTCCCGGATTGGACTGACCTATGCCATATTTGGCCGGGGAAGAAGGACTTTGAACGCGCAGCCACGCACTCTCGTATGTAAGTTGGATGCGATCGCCGATGCCGAAATTGATATCAACGTCTGGGGTGTGCGTCACCGACCGATCGCTGTAGAGGAAAGGCATGTAGCCAAGATTGATTTCCCAATTCAGATTGCCCGGTGTACCCGGATCGTTGGTGTAGTAGGGAGGTCCCCCCTGGGCGAAGGCAGGAGCAACGGGGAACAGGAAGAGGAATACGCTTAGAACGGCGTTTCGCCGTTTGCTTAAAGCGCCACAAATGCAGCGCAGAAAAGAGGCAAGCGGCGCTTTCTCAACGACTTGAGCCATTGTCGAGCCATGATGAATTCGTACGTTTTGCATCGATCTTTTTGGGTGTACTTCGACTTGACCTGTCAGAATGGCGTCTGGGCTCAAAGGTAGCTTACAACATGCGGGAGATGGCCCAGCGTTTTCGGTGGCGAATGACTGGCCGAAGACCGGCTGAGAAGGGCTGTGCAAAAGCCTCGGCTTTACCCAGCAATGCGCTCTGGATTGAAGCGGCGCGGCAGCGCTTGGCCCATCTCGGGAAAGCTTACTTCGTGTTCTGGCGAAGCAAAGCGTCGTTTTTCACGGGTAGCCTCCGCGATAAATCCGTTGTCAGCCCCAACCTTCGTAAATGCATGAAAGTAATCAGGTCACATCGATTGCGCGTCAATCCAATAGCCCTTTGGAAGTTGCTGACTCCCAGTCCAGGCGATAGGGGACAGACCAGTTTCAGCCTGCAAGACCCGGCATCCCTTCCCAATCTGGAACGCTAGGGACTAGCGCGGCGTTGCAAATTCTTTTTCGCGAGCTGAGGTCTTTATCCCTAAGTGTAGGTGGCCGTTGGACCTAGGTCCAAGGCAAACGGTAAGCGAAAGTTTGGCGAAACAGATGCAATAGCCAGAAGCGCAGCATGGTCAACAAGATCGAAAACTGATCAGGGAGGACTTCATGATGGATCTCAATGGAATCAAGGTCACGCCGAGAGACCAGCAGGTGCTCAACCTGCTGGTCCAGGGGTGCAGCAATAAGGAAATCGCAGGACAGTTGAGCATTAGTCCACGCACCGTAAAGCAGCATCTGCGAACCCTTTTTCTTCGAGCGGGAATCCGCGACGGGCGCAAGCGGGTGAAGCTGGCGATTGCAGCTTTCGAAAATCGGGAGGTGATTCAATGATGCCCCGGGAGCGTCTGACGGCAAAGGAAATTCAAGTCGCCGACCTGGTCTGGCAAGGGCTCACAAACCGTGAGATAGGCAAACTACTGGGCACGACCGAGCAGGTGATTAAGAATCATCTGCGAAGTACCTTCGACAAGCTGGGGGTTTGGAGCCGACTGGAGCTAGCGATGTACGTGGCCAGCCACGGCGGAAAGGACTGGCTGGCGGAGGATCGTCCGAGCTTCTCGGCGGGTCGGGCGGCAGCGGGTTAGGCCTAGGTCTTCACCACCTCGCTGCCCGGACGCTGCGGGCAATTTGACGAAGCGCATGGACGAGCAACGGCGTTTATCTTCGGCGTCGTACACGTCACCTGCGATATCTCTTCCAGCACGCAGGCTGTTTTCTGCAAAAGGTTTCTTCTGCTTGCCCAGGTGCAGAAGGACGACCTCGTAACCTGTTGAAATAGATGGATCGCCGACTTTCGTGGTCGGCCTCTAAATTGCACAGGTAGCCCCGACCCTAAGCGAAGCGCAAGAACATTGGCGGGGTTTTCGATTCCAGGCGCGATGGCATGGCATACAAAGAGATTTTCTGGATGGCTTGCGATTCTACCGAGCAACTGCGAGCTGAATACGGCCCTTTTCATACCCGGGATGAGGCTGAAGTCGAGGCCCAAAAGCTGGGATTCAGCTATTTGTTGCGTTATGAGCACCTGCTCGATGAAAACGAAGAAATCCAGGAAGTTCGCTGCATCTTCCTGGAATTGTCCGGCGCGAGCGAGGGCACATCTTCGATGATCAGCCTCCATACTCGTTGTGCCACCTGCGGAGCTTCCGCAACCCACGATAAAAGCTGGCGAGCCGAAGTATGGGCTGATATCCACGAGTTCGAGCACTCCCGCCATCGCGTGCGGCTCTTTGAACATGCCCGAGGTAAAGGTCTGAAGGAAATCAGCGGCTGGCGCGCATAGCAGGCTGCAATCCGCAGGTTGCTTAGGCAGGAGTGGACAATTCGCTGGCTGCGGCTCGATCCACGAACCAGATCAGCTTGCCATCCGTCGGCTTCACCAGTTTCGAGGGAAATTTCTCACCCGGGGCTTTTCCTTCCAAAACCTCACGCAAAACCGGTGCCTTATCAGTTCCGCTGACCAGGAACATTGTCTCCCGCGCCGCGTTCAGCAGTGGCAGGGTAAATGTGATGCGGAAGGTCTTGAATTTCTCCACCCAGTTCGCCACCACCAGGCGCGATTTCTCCTGCAACGCGGCGGTCTCCGGAAACAGTGAGGCACAGTGCCCATCCGGCCCCATGCCCAGTAGGATCAGCTCAAAGCGGGGAAATTCTCCCGGCTTCGCGGCGAAAAATTTTCGCAAGGTCTCGTCATAGGCTGCGGCCACTATGGAAGCGTCTGGATTCTCGGTAGGGACGCGAAAGATATTCCCTGCCGGCACCGCAACCTTCGACAAGAGGGTTTCCTGCGCCATGCGGTAATTGCTTTCCGCGTCAGTGGGAGGAACATGGCGCTCGTCGCTCCAGAAGAAAAATATTTTCTCCCACGGGAGACTGGCGCTGGCATTGGCTGCGATCAGATTGTAGAGACTTTTCGGAGTTGAACCGCCGGAAAGGGCAATCGTGAACCGCCCGCGTTGCGCAATTGCATCGGTAGCGGCCCGGATCACTTCCTCCGCGGCGGCTTGAAAAAGATCCTGCGGAGTGGTTAGCCTGCGAATCTCGACAGATGTACTCACGACGCGCCCGCCAGAACCGCATTGGATTTCGTTGCCGCGCATCGGGCCGCGCCTAGTAAGCCGGCCTTGTCATTGGTGATCACCTGCACCGGAATGCCCTCAAGAAGCGGCCGCAATCTGCCCTTCTCGAGAAATGCCTTCATAAAAGCTGGCCCCATGAGCTTGGGAAGAATCTTGGGCGAGATTCCGCCGCCGAGAAAAATCCCTCCCGTCGCCATCGTTTTCAACGCCAGGTTTCCAGCTTCCGCTCCATAAACCGATATCCAGAGATCGAGCGCAGTCACAGCTAAAGGATTCGTCCCGGCCAGCGCGGCATGGGAAATGGCAGCCGCTGCACTTCCCCCGGTAATTTGCGCGGCAAAGCCGGCAGGTTCCCTGCTGCAATCTTTGCTGCGCAGAAATTCATAAACATTCACCAGCCCGGGCCCGGAGAGAACACGCTCATAACTTACATGGCCAAAGCGAACCGCCAGGAAGCGCAAGAGGTCGATCTGTAAATCGCCTTGCGGTGCTAAATCTGCGTGCCCGCCTTCGCTGGCAAAAACCTGATGCTGCGTTCCATCCCAGAAGAGTCCGGCTTCACCCAAACCAGTTCCGGGAGCAATCACCGCTTGATTTCCGATGGCCAGGCTTACCTGATTCAAAGCAGTGAGATCTTCGGGGTTTAGCGCGCCGATGCCCCACGCGCTGGCCTCGAGATCGTTGATCAGGAGAGTGGCGGGAAGTTGGATCTGTTGCGCCAAGCGGGACTGCTCAATCACCCAGGGCAGATTTGAGGTCTCGACTCGGCCATTGTGCACCGGTCCGGCGATCCCAAAGCAGGCGGCCTCCGGCCGGGCGCCCGTCTCCTTAAGAAATTTGGAGACGATCTCTCCCAATTCGTTGTACTCAGAGCTGGGATATACGTGCTCCGAGATCAGGCGCAGATTGCCATTCTGGGTTTGAAAATAGGCCAGACGAGCGTTGGTTCCCCCGATATCGCCGGCCAGGATCATTTCTCGAAGTTCCTCCAGCGCCGGCCGTCGCGCTCCAGCAATTCGTCAGCTTCCTTCGGTCCCCAGCTGCACGCCGCGTAATTTGGAAAGTTGCGCGGCGGCAGCGCCTTCCAAAGATCCAGAACCGGATTTACCACCGCCCAGCCTGCCTCCACCATGTCGGCACGCTGAAACAGCGTCTGGTCACCGATCATGCAATCGTGCAGCAGGCGTTCATAACCCGTGCTGGGCTGTTTTCCAAAGTATTGCTGATACTCAAAATTCATGTCCACCGTTCCCAGGCGCATCACCGGGCCCGGTACTTTCGCGGCGAACTGCAGGGAGATCCCTTCTTCCGGTTGGATGTGCAACACCAACTGGTTGGGCATGAGATGTTCCACCGAAGTGTCACGGAATAACACAAACGGAGCGCGCCGGAACTGGATGACGATATGAGTATTGCGAGCCGGCATGCGTTTTCCAGTGCGAAGATAGAATGGAACGTCGGCCCATCGCCAGTTATCAATCAGCAATTTCATGGCAACGTAAGTCTCGGTCCGTGAATCGGGCGGAACATCCTCTTCGTTGCGGTAGGCTGGAACCCGTTTTCCATCGACCATTCCTTCGCCATACTGGCCGCGCACCGCCCGGGTCAGAACTTCCGCATCGCTCATGGGCTGAATCGCGTGCAATATCTTTGCCTGCTCATCGCGCACCGCGTTCGCGTCGAACGAAATCGGCGGCTCCATCGTCGTCAGGCTGATCAGTTGCATGATGTGGTTGGGGACCATGTCGCGTAGCGAGCCGGCGTGGTCGAAGTAGCTGCCGCGGCCCTCCACGCCAACGGTTTCGGCTACGGAAATCTGTACGTGATCGATATAACGGCGGTTCCAGACCGGCTCGAAGATTCCGTTGGCGAAACGGAAAGCCATAATGTTCTGAACGGTTTCCTTGCCCAGATAATGGTCGATCCGGTAGATCTGCTTTTCGTCCGCCACTTTGAGGATCTGCTGATTCAGAACCTTCGCCGATTCCAGATCGTGACCGAACGGTTTTTCAATAATGACTCGGCGCCAGTGTCCGTCGCTCTGATCCAATAGCCCATTGGCGGCCAGCTTCTCCACGATAGGACCGAAGTAGTTTGGAGCCGTCGCCAGGTAATAGAAAAAATTCTGATGCGTGGAGTGATCGCGGTCGATCTTCTCCAGTTGATCTTTCACCTTGGGAAAAAGCTTATCGTCCTTGAAGTCCCCGGCAAAATAATAAAACCGGCGCGAGAAAGTATCCCAAAGCGCGTCTTCCACGCAGTCGCCGCAATACTGTTTCACATCTTTGAGTATCCGCTCACGAAAATCCTCATCCGACATCTGCGCCCGGGCCACGCCCAGCACCGCGAACTCCTTCGATAACAAATCCGCGCGGGCGAGGTTGTAAAGCGCAGGAATCAACATGCGAGCGGTTAGATCGCCGGCTGCGCCGAAGATCACCATCACACAGGGATCGCCCAGTTTGCCGACGCGCGGCGCGACCGCAGTAGGTTTTTCCACTAATTGAGCCGTCATAAGATCCTCAAACTTGTGCTTGCGGCATTATGCCGTTTTCTTGGTATTCGTCGCGGCCCCGCCCACGCCTTCGCCGCCTTCCACATGCCCACCGAATTTCTGCCGCATGGCAGAAAGCATTTTCTCAGCGAAGGTATGTTGCTGCCGCGATCGGAAGCGAACATACAACGCTGCCGTCAACACATCCGCCGGCACCGCCTCTTCAACGGCTGCCTGGATCGTCCACCGTCCTTCGCCGGAATCCTGCACGTAGCCTTCGTATTCGGCGAGCGTCGGACTCTCGGTCAAAGCCATCGCCGTAAGATCCAGCAGCCACGAACTGACAACGCTGCCCCTGCGCCAAACCTCAGCGATGTCGGGCAGATTCAGATCGTATCGAATATTCTCCGGCAATTCCTTGCTGGTGGCGTTCTTGAAGATATCGAAGCCCTCGGCGTAGGCCTGCATCAGTCCATATTCGATGCCGTTGTGCACCATTTTCACAAAATGTCCGGAACCCGAAGGACCACAGTGAACATAACCTTCCTCCGCTGTTCCGCCAAGCTTTTCCCGGCCCGGAGTGCGCGGAATATTGCCTTTCCCGGGTGCCAGAGTTTTGAAGATGGGATCGAGCCGCTCTACAGCTTCGTTCGGTCCTCCAATCATCATGCAATAACCGCGATCAATACCCCAGACACCGCCGCTGGTTCCGACATCGACGTAGTGGATGCCCTTGCCTTGCAGTTCGCCGGCGCGGCGCACATCATCCTTGAAATAAGAATTGCCACCGTCGATGATGACGTCGCCGGCTTGCATGTGCTGCGCGAGTTTTTGCACCGTCTGTTCGGTCGGACCTCCTGATGGCACCATCACCCATACCGCTCGCGGCGGAGTGAGCTTTGCCACCAGGTCTTCCAGCGAAGAAGATCCGCTCGCACCCTCACCTGCCAGGTTTTTCACCGCCTCCGCGCTCAGATCCGAAACTACAAGCTTGTGTCCGGAGCGCATCAGGCGTCGAGTCATGTTCGACCCCATGCGACCCAGACCGACCATACCTAGCTGCATTGCTTAGCTCCTGAACGTCAGAATGGAAAAGAAAGTACCACCGGCGCCCCGCCGGTACTCTGAAACTATGCCCGCGTTTTCGCCACGGCAGCGCCCGGTGTCGTCAATCCGCTCGACTGCCATTCTTCCGATGGCTGTTTTTACCAAAGCGGCAATAGATTCTGGCAGAGCAGATTTTAGCCGGCTCAAGCAGTCTTTCCTTTTTGCTGAACGCTTTTTTCTACCGCATCCAGCAACTTGTGGAAAGCATCGGCAAACAGTTTCACTCCGTCCGTGGTCAGTTTCGTGGTCACCTCTTTGATCGAGATGCCGGCCTTTTCCAGGTCATTCATCACCTGCTGAGCGGCGGGCACGTCCTCGGTAAGGCTGTTGCGCACTCGACCGTGATCGCGGAACGCATCTACCGTTGCCGGAGGCATCGTATCCACGGTATCCGGCCCGATCAATTCTTCAACGTACATGACATCACGGTAAGCAGGATTCTTCGTGCTGGTGCTGGCCCACAGCACGCGCTGGGTCTGCGCACCCTTGGCCGCCAGCGCCTCCCACCGCGCACCACTGAAGATCTTCTGGTAGCGCTGATAAGTCAGCTTTCCATTGGCGATCGCAACCTTGCCCAGCAAGCTTTTCAGCAGTGCCTGCTGTTGCGCATCCTTCGTGGTTTTCAATTTCTCTTCGAGCAGTGAGTCTACAAGGGTGTCGATACGGCTGATGAAAAAGCTGGCCACTCCTGCCATCTTCTTCAGATCTCCACCGCGCTTCGCCAGATCCTCGAGTCCGGCAATATAGGCCTCCGCAACCTTCTCGTACACTTCCTGCGCGAATAATAAAGTCACATTGATGTTGATGCCTTCGCTAATCAACTGGCGAATTGCTGGCAGACCTTCCGCCGTGCCCGGCACTTTGATCATCACGTTCTCGCGATTCACCGCCTTCCACAAGCGGCGGCCTTCGGCGATCGTCTCCTGCGTCTTCAGAGCGAGCAGCGGAGAAACTTCCAGGCTCACGTATCCATCGCGGAACTTTGAACTTTCGTGGACCGGCTTGAGAATGTCGGCTGCGTCCTGAATGTCGCGGATTGCGATCTGCTCATACCGCGAGGTCGCATTCAGATCAGGCTGGGAGGCCAGCGATTTCAACATGTCGTCATACAAGTGACTGTCGGCGATGGCTTTCTCAAAAATCGACGGATTCGAAGTCATGCCCCGCAATCCATCTTCGGCGATCATGCTTTTCAGTTTCCCGCTGGTGATCAAGTCGCGACGGATGTAGTCGAGCCACATGGACTGCCCGTACTCGAGCAAGGCTTTCAGGGGATTCGAGACTTTCGCGCTTTCCAGAACTTGCGTGGACTGCATAATAATTTCTCCTTGAACTGACGGCGGACGTCCGTTATTCGATAAACTTTTCAGAATCAAAACTGCGGTTGAAGCGGAAAAAATCGCGGCTATTTTTCCGCGATTGCTTTATGCGCCGCAGCAACCACTGCATCTGTGGTGAAACCAAAAAACTTCAGCAAATCCTTCAACGGCGCCGAAGCGCCGAAGCGATGCATCCCGATCATTTGTCCCTTCAACCCAACATAATGCTCCCAGCCAAAAGTAGCCGCCATCTCTACCGAAACTCGCGCGGTGACTGAGGGCGGCAGAACGCTCTCTTTGTAGGCCCTGTCTTGACGATCGAAAATCTTCCACGCCGGCATGCTCACCACTCGTGCCTGAATGCCCGCGGTCTTTAGTTTTTCGTAGGCCTCGATGCACAAAGAAACCTCGCTGCCTGTTCCGATGAGAATCACATCCGGCTTGCCGCCAGGAGCATCGGCCAGGATGTAACCTCCTTTGGCTGTCCCCGACGCCGAGGCATACTTCGCACGGTCTAGAGTTGGCAGATTTTGCCGTGTCAGCACCAGCGCAACCGGTTGGTGTTGTAACTGCGCGATGATCTTCCAGGCTTCGGTTACCTCATTCGCATCTCCCGGACGAAGCACAATCAAATTCGGCATCGCTCGCAGCGAGGCCAGTTGCTCGATCGGTTGATGAGTAGGACCATCTTCTCCTACTCCAATCGAGTCGTGCGTGAAAATGAAAATAGAAGGAATTTCCATGAGCGCGGCCAGCCGGATGCTGGCCCGCATGTAGTCGCTGAAGTTGAAGAAAGTTGCACCAAACGCGCGGATTCCAGAGACGATGAGACCGTTCACACTCGCGGCCATGGCGTGCTCGCGCACGCCGAAATGCAGATTGCGCCCCGCATAGTTGTCCGCCTCAAAATCACCGGCGCCTTCAAACTTCAAAGTAGTCTTGTTCGAAGTTGCTAGATCGGCCGAGCCGCCGATCAGCCAGGGAATATTTTGCGCCAACACATTCAGAACTTTTCCCGAACTCTCGCGGGTTGCGATCCCCTTCGGATCAGCCGGAAACGTGGGGAGATTTTTGTCCCAGCTCTCGGGAAGTTCGCGGCGCTGCATGCGATGCAATTGATCCGCCAACTCAGGATATTTCTCTTTGTAGCCCGCGAAAAGTTTGGTCCACTGAGCCCGCAGATCACGCCCGCGCTTTCCAATGCCATCCTGAAAGTGTTCGCGCACGCCTTCCGGCACCAGAAATTTTGCATCTTCCGGCCAGCCATAAAATTTCTTTGTCAGCCGAACTTCTTCTTCGCCCAACGGCTCTCCATGAGCTGCATTCGTGTCTTGCTTATGCGGCGATCCGTAGCCAATATGACTGTCCACGATGATTAGTGTCGGACGATCTTTCGTATCCAGAAAAACTTCAAAGGCCCGCGCCAGCATCTCCAGATCGTTGGCATCGGTCACACGGGTCACATTCCATTCGTATCCAATGAAGCGCGTTGCCACATCTTCGCTGAACGACCAACTTGCAGGACCATCCAGCGTTACATGATTGTGATCGTAAATCCAACAAAGATTCGAAAGTTTCAGATGACCCGCCAAAGATGCGGCTTCACCGCCTATGCCTTCCATAAGGTCGCCATCGGAGCACATGGCGTACACATTGAAATCAAAAATCTCGAAGTCGGGCCGGTTGTAATTCGCCGCCAGCCATTTGCTCGCGATCGCCATTCCTACACTGTTTCCCACACCCTGCCCGAGCGGTCCGGTGGTCGTCTCAATGCCAGAGGTGATGTGCGATTCGGGATGCCCCGGCGTCCTGCTGCCAAGCTGCCGGAAGCGCTTGATCTCTTCCATCGGAACCGCGAGCTCTTTGAGGACTTGATTGTTCTCGTCGACTTCGCGCACACCCGCCAGATAAAGCAGGGCGTAGAGCAGCATGGACGCGTGCCCGTTCGACAGAACAAAGCGGTCGCGGTTTAACCATGTAGGATCGGCTGGATCGTAGCGCAGAAATTCCTGCCACAGGCAATAAGCCACCGGCGCTAAGCCCATGGGAGCGCCCGGATGCCCGCTGTTGGCCTGCTGTACCGCGTCGATCGCCAAAGTACGAATCGTGTTAATGGATAGCGTATCCAGTTGCTTCCCGGTCACCACCGCCTGTTCACTGGCTACCATGCGATGCGAACTCCTCTCAGGGACAACCTATGCTGGTCTGTTCCTATTACTTAGTACGCTGGTTAATAGTATTAGAGTTCCGAGGACAGCAAAGGGTTTCAGTTCAGCCCTGAGTGTATCAATTTCCTGGGGAACAATGTCGGCTGGTTTGTGAAAAACGGGGAGAACGAGGACAAAAGCAGAGGCCCATGCGGAAGAGATTTACTCTATTTCAGCAACTGCAGATAGCTGCTTTCACTGGTGGAGGCCCGCGCAGTTTCCTGAACATATTTAAGAAATTGCCGGAGATTTTCCTTTTCGACGGCATCCATTCCTTCGAAGCGGATGCGCACTCCCGCAGCTGGAGCGCTGCGAGTGACCACGCCATTCAAGGCTAAGCCTTTCACCCAGATCTTGCCGCTGGCCACCCAAAGCCCAATTTCCACCTTGGAGCCTCCGCTGACTTGAGCCGCGGTTTCCACCTGGCAGCCGCCCATACCGGTGTTGGAAAGGTTCCCCCAGATGGGAGCGCCTGATCCATCGACTCTTAGTTCCACCGCTACAAAGCATCTGATTCTGGGATGGCGCCGGCGATCCTGTGCCCAGTTCGTGCTGAAAACGTCAGGTTCAAACGGCGGTACGGCCGATGCCGCCGCGGGCAATGATTGCTGGTTTGCGGCTTTTTCCCGCGCTGAAGCGGCCGGCTCCCGCGAAGCCTGTTTGATTTCGCGCATGGCGGCCAGCAGAGCCTGCTCTCGCTTCTCAGGCGGGGCGTCGCGGTAAATCTGTAGCAGCTTTCCCAGGTTACGGGCCAGGTCAGGATCGGCCAGTAAGCCCGTCCAGTCCGTTGCCGCCGTGCTCGACTTCGAATTACTCATAAAATTTCATCGAGATCTTAGTTGGGGAACCAGGTTGACGAATCAGCCGCGCTGGAAAACCGGCGCGTTGACGAAACACCTGCGTGTTCAGGTTGAACCACGCGTCACCGCTCGACAAGATTACCTAAGTCATCCAAAATGCACTTACTGCGATGCAAATAAAACTTCAACAATCCCGGTAGTTTCTTCTGATGAGGCTGCAAACTTCCACTTGAGAACTGCCTGTTTGGCGGAGTCCAGCAGCACCGGATTTCCTCCCACGATCTTCGTAGACTTAACACTGCCGTTGGGACGAATCACCACTTCCATCTTCACTGATCCGCCGATATTCATGTGTTTGGCCAGTTCCGGATAAACTGGCGCAACCTTGGTGATTATTTTCCGGTTCAGCGCGCCGCGGGTTTGGGCTGCAATAGTCGTTGCCATCGCGGCACACACTACCGTTGCAATGAACCAAATGGGAATGCTACGCATGGCGATACCTCTTAAACTCTATTGCGGATTGGCAGCAGGTCCAAGTGCCGAAAGTAGCGGGTTCCAGCCGGGCGCGAATTTAATGTTGATTTGCTTTACCTCAAGAACGCTCGTCGCATCCAAGCGTGACGGGCTAAAGGATGCCCTATATTAGACTGGTTCTGACTTCAGCTTTTGCATCCCGTGGAACCATAAGCGAATCAATACCAAGGCGTTATGCTGTAGCGCATGCAATGATTAGGGGCGTCTCGAAAACTCTATAATGGGACTCTTTTCGAATCTGGAAATGGATCACCGCATACTTCATTCAAACCAGAGATTTTTGGCGTGGATGCTCTTTCCGTTGATTTGCGTGCCTTCCCTGATGGGTCAAAATACCTCGCCATCTCCTTCTATCTCGTTGCCGGGATCGCAGAGTCCTTTTACGGGCAGCCAGCCCGAGGGCACAGCCACGGCGGAGGTCTTGCAACTCAGTTTTCAGGATGCCATCGACCGCGGATTGCGAAATAATCTAGGTCTTCTTCTTTCCGGGGATCAGACTATTACGGCGCGGGGCGAGCGATGGAAAGAACTCAGCAACCTGCTACCAGACCTGGAAGCTCGCTTGCAAGAGGATGCTCAAACTCAAAGCCTGACCGCGTTGGGTTTTAAGGGCAATCTCTTCCCATTTCCTGTTCCGCGTGTGCTTGGTCCCTTCAACTACTTCGATGTGCGCGCTACAGTAAGTCAGTCCATCTTCAATTTCAGGGATATTGAGCAGGAACGCGCTGCCTCGGAGAGGTTGAAATCCGCGAAGTACAGCTACAAAGATGCGAGAGAAATAGTCGTTCTGGCCGTGGGAAACGCTTATCTGCTAGCCATTGCCAGCGCTGCTCGCATCGAAACGGCGGAGGCGCAGGTCAGCAACGCCCAGGCGTTGTATAACAAGGCGGCCGATCAGCAGAAAGCCGGACTCGCTCCCGCCATCGATGCCTTGCGTTCTCAGGTTGAATTGCAAACCCGGCAGCAGCAGTTGATCGCGGCACGCAACGATTTTGCCAAGCAAAAGCTGTCGCTGGGGCGCATCATTGGCTTGCCGTCGGGCCAGGAGTTTGTCTTAACCGAGAAAGCTCCATATCAGGCGCTGACCCCTTTGCCGATCGACGTGTATTTGCAGCGGGCTTATAGCTCGCGCTCCGACTACCAGGCGGCGCAGGCGCAGGTACGGGCCGCGGAGCTGGCGCAT
>JBAVQD010000046.1:0-45442 GCA_049693675.1 Candidatus Sulfotelmatobacter sp.
GCATCCTGGTAACGCTGCAAGTCCATCTTGGCTTCGGCCAAAATGTTCGTATCGCGATCGAGCGCGCCCTGAGCCTGCAGAAGTTGCGCTTCGTAAGGCCGCGGATCGATATCGATCAACGGCTGCCCTTTGCGAACCAGTTGACCTTCCTTGTAATGCACCTGCGTTACCATGCCCATCACTTCACTGGTAATCGAGGCCGTATAAACCGGCGTCACGGTTCCAATCGCTTCCAGATAAACTCCAATATTTCCCTTTTGCGCGGTGGCCTCTGTAATCGTCACCGGGCCTGTAACCCCGCGTCGCGACACAGCCGGAGCGGCTTTGTTTTCGTCACGGTGCCGCAAGAGTAAAATGAGAATCACAACCATGACGATGAGCGCGAACGCCCACACCAGATACCGCCGCCACTTGGGCTTCTCGGAGTTACTTGCTGGAGGCAACTGGTGCCGCGGGTCGATAGCTGAAGCAGGAGGTTGATTTTCCATCCGAATTTTCTTACGTCAGTTTCTTACGTGAGACGATCCGATTTGTGCTGCCAGACGATGTCGATCTCCAGACCACATCTTGCGCTGGCCAAACAGGGCACACGCGCCAGACAGAATCGATTGCGCGGGTCATCATAAATGCAGTTCCATATCCCGCAAAGTCGCACCAAAATCGAATGATAGTCGTCGTTCCATTAAGAACGAACCATTAAAAAATCCGATCAGGGCGCCGTTTCACGAACTTGAACATGATATGCCTGCGCCCACGTGACATCCGTACTTAGTTGCTTTTGCATCGCCTATCGTTGCTGCCGCAACCAGTTTTGGGCCGGCCCAATCCCCACTTTATAGAAGCATTTCCAGCTTTCAGCAGGCGTAAAGAGTCAGCCATGCAACGTAAAAATTCGTAACCCCGTAGGCGCACCGAAGCAAAACGAACGATGAGTTAACCCTCATTTTGTATCGGCCGAAAAAGCCAGTAGCACGTTCCCCGCCATCGCATTGGTGTAGCCGGTATTCACATAGACCATTCCACTCACAATTGCCGGCCCGGCCCCGTTCAGCGAACCCCCATGCGCCCGCAGGCCATTGGTAGTATGAAATTCCTGAACTGTATCAAAATCCCAAAGGACGCTGCCATCCCGCGTATCATACGCGCGCAGATGACCATCGAGCGATCCCGCAAAAACCGCCCCCGGAATCAACGTTGGCGGCGCCATTTGTGCTGCGCTGCAGCCAAACTGTCCCGCGCAAGCCGGCTTCGGCGGATCAACGTGCCAAACCTGTTTTCCTGTGTGCAAGCCCAGGGCGAACAATCCGCCCCCGCCCAGCGGGTGGTCAAAATCGTAATCCGATAGCGGGAAATACCCGTAGCGTCTGTCGGCTGCGCCACCCCATTCCACTCCGCCCAACGGACCGCCTTTTCCAATGCGACTCTTCCAAAGCAACTTGCCCTGATCCGCTGGATCTACCGCGTATACCACCCCTGACTTTTGCGCCAGCAGCAGAACATCCTTTCCGCCAACCAGCGACTTCAGCACTGGCGGCGCGCCGAAATCATAATCGTCCCCATGCCGGTCGGGACAATTATCTTTCTTCTCCGCCACACAACCGCTGTTCCATACATCCTTCGGCGTGAATTGCCGTGACCATAGCTTTTTCCCCGACTTCATATCGAACGCGATCACCGCGTCCGATGAGTCGGTTGACGGAGCAGAATAATTATTACCCGTGGCCACATAAATCACATGCCGCTTCAGATCAGCCGTCGGCGCCGACCATACGGGAGATCCCGAAGGCCCCCAATACTGCACGCCCGCGGAGCTTTTGCGGGTTGGCTTAGGAGATTCGGTCAGCGTATAAGCCTGCCAGATCTGCCTTCCGGAAGTTGTCTCCAGCGCTACCACGCTGCCCCGGAACGTGCAACACGGATAACTCGGATCGGCGGCCGCACCTTCTTCTCCCGAAGAAATCGGAACATATAATCGCGTGCCCACCAGCAGCGGCGATCCTGTAATCCGCGCCGCCGGATGCGCATCCGGCCGCACTTTCCAGATCACCGAACCATCCGCAACGCTAAGCGCATACACAAATCCATTGGTATCGCCGAACAGCGCTGCCTCGCCTTTGTTGCCGATGGAAATCGCAGTCTTCACTGTAGCCGACGCTTTAAAGCTCCACCACATGCAGCCCGTCGCTGAATCCAGCGCGTAGACGGTTCCATCTTCGCTTCCGACAAATAATTTTCCCGCGACGGAAGTAGGTTGACCGAAGGTCGCTGCTGCTCCCGGAAAACCGAACGTCCACTTTAATTTCAAGTTCTTAATCTGATCGCGTTTCAGTCCCGCGGCCACCGCCGGCTGAAAACGGCTATTCTGCGGATCCCCTCCCCAACCCGCCCACACCGGTGGATTTGGCGGCGGATCCAGATCTCGGGCACACATCCCCGCCGCATTCGCCGCCGTGGAAACATTTGCTGCGCCCAGATAATCCGCGATCGCAACTTTTTGCGCTTTGGAAAGAAACTTGGCTTCCCATTTCATCCTTCCGGATTCAAGGGCGGCGACAATGGACGACCGTGTCATTTCATGCAGCGCCGCTGGCTCCGGCGCTCGCATGTCATTACCCGGCCGGTGACAACTGGCGCATTTCTTGGTAAAAAGTGCCGCGCCATCGGGCGGAGCAGAGGCTTGCTTTCGCGAGCAGCCCTGCACAAAAATCGCTGCCGTCAAGAGCAGCAAGGTTCCCCAGTGCGTTCGCACTGCATGAAATCCCTTGCACATCGATTTGCACATCAATTTCAAGTTTCGCATCATCCCGTCGAGCCGCCGTTCCATCCGGATTACTTGGATGACGACTCGCACCCCCGCGACTGCAAAGTGTACGTAGAAAAGAGTAAAGAACTCCGCAAAGTTTTCCGAGCGTTTGAAATTACATCGGAAGCCCCAGTCATAAGAATAGCCACGGCTCCCTGAACCGTGGCCATGAAAAGCGTTGCAGCTCAGCTCTAGTTGCTCTGAGGCGGTGGCGCCGGCTGATTGGAGTTGGCGTCTGGTGGCCCCGAATGACCTCGATGCCCCCACTCCCCACGATTGGCTTGCATTTCGTCCCATTTCTTTTGCTGGTTTGAGTCCAGCACTGCACGGATCTGCGAGTCAGTCGTCTTGCGGATGTCCATCATTTTGGCGTGACGATCCGGTTGCGACAGCGAACTATCCTGATGCACGCTCTCCATTTGAGAATGCTCGGACTCCAGTGCTTCCTGCACTTTGGATTGCTGATCCGAGGTCAGGTTAAGCTTCTTCGTCAGTTCCGCGGTGCGCTTGGCTGGGTCGGGAGGACCGTGGTGGTGGCCGCCATGCTCCTGCGCCGCTTGCTGATCGTTGGACTGGCTATCCTGCGCGGCCGCGAAAGGCGCGGCGATGGCAATCGCTCCACCCGCGACTGAAACTAACAACCATTTCTCTAACACCTTGTTCAACATGGGGAAACTCCTTTTTCAAAATCGATCTGTCTAGACGTATAAATAGAATTATGCGCTGGAAGTTGCGGTAGAAAGCAAGATTAAGACAATCTTTGCATAACTTTACGAAGCCGCATCTGCGCCGATTCGCTCCTGGGCCGCGACAAAATTTTACAAGCCTCTCACCGGAGTGCGGTTATGATCCGATCAAGATGGAAGCGAACGGCCGCGTTAGCTTATGAAGGTTCCCAGTCTCCACATACCAGCGAGCAGCAGGCTTGGTTCCCGTTCCGTCTTTCACGTTTTCATTTTCTTACTTAACGGCGCGATGTTCTTTCCCGGCGTGTCCATCGCGCAGCAAGCTTCAGATTCAGCCCCTGCCACCGGAGTCAGAATCCTCCGTGGCCTGGTGAAGTCGGGGGACATGCCGATTCCCGGCGCCAGCGTTTCGGCCGCCAGTACTCTCACCAAGCAGCAAATTAATACTTCAACAGATGTGGATGGCACCTATCGCCTGATCATTCCCGCCGACGGCCGCTACATGGTACAGGTGCAGATGGCAGCGTTCGCCGCGGGCCAGCAGGAAATAGTGTTCGATACTTCGCATCAGGATATACAGGCGAATTTTGAACTGGTTCTGCTATCGCGGGTGCGCCGGCCCGCCAGCGAGCAGCGGCAGGCCACCGCGGAAAGACGCGGCTTCCAGAATCTCTCGGTGTTTCAATCTGGCTCCGGACAAGATTCCTCAAACAGCTCCATCAGCGATGTTGTGCCCTCCGGCATACCGGTTCCCGGACTATCATCAGATAGCGCGACCGAATCCGTGGCGGTTGCGGGAAATACTTCCAACTCTTTCAACGCCCTGAGCTCTGACGAAATTCAACAACGCTTCAACGATGCCCGCCAGCAAGGCGGTGGCTTCGGTGGCTTTGGTGGTCCGGGCGGTGGCCGCGGCGGAGGTTTCGCTGGCGGTGGCGGTGGCGGCCCAATAATCTTCGGCCGTCGCGGTTTCGACAGCAACCGCCCCCACGGATCGCTCTATTACGGCGTCGGCGATTCCGCCCTGAACGCTTCGCCCTATTCTCTGACTGGCCAGCCAACAGAGAAACCTCCCTATCTGCAAAATAGTTTCGGTGGTTCCGTTGGCGGTCCACTGAATATTCCCCACATCTATCACGGGGGCGGCAAGACCTTTTATTTCATCAACTACAACGGCAAGCGCGCGGAAAATCCTTTTGATCAATTCTCCAATGTGCCCACGCCGCTCGAGCGTCAGGGAAATTTCTCACAGACCGTTTACAATTCCGGAGCACAAGCCGGACCTGTGCCGGTGAGAATTTTTAATCCCGCGACAAATACCCAATATGCCAACAATACGATTCCCCAAATCAATCCCGCGGCCCAGGCTCTGCTGCAATATATTCCCTTGCCGAATTTGCCTGGTAGTTATCAAAACTTCCACTATGTAACTTCCGCCAACAGCGACAGTGACGATCTGAACATACGCGTGAACCGCAGCTTTGGCGCAGCGCCGGTGCGCGGACGCCGCGGCGGAGGCCGCAATGCTCCGCGCAACAATCTCACCTTTGGCTTTCACTACCACGAATCCAGCGCCACCCTGACCAATCCGTTTCCCAGCGTAGGCGGCAACACCTCTGTCCGCAGCTTTGACATTCCAGTCTCCTACACCCGCAGCATCGGCAAGCTCACCAACATCGTGCGTGCAGATTTCAACCGCAGCCGCACGCGCACCCAGAATCTCTACGCCTTCAACGACGACATTACTGGCGCGCTGGGAATCACCGGAGTTTCGTCGAATCCATTCGACTGGGGCTTGCCGAATCTTTTCTTTACAAATTTCGCCAGCCTTCAGGATACGACCCCGCAACTAAGCCGCCCTCAGACTTACACCTTCTCCGACAACGTGATCTGGAATCACGGCAAGCACACTGCACGCTGGGGCGGCGACTTCCGGCGCGTGCAGGTGAACACGGAAACTGACGGCAACCCGCGCGGTTCCTTCATCTTCAGCGGTTTTAATACCGAGCAACTCAATCGTTCCGGAAGCCCGGTGGCCGGTACCGGTTACGACTTCGCGGATTTTCTCCTCGGATTACCCCAGCAAACTTCCGAGCAGTTCGGCCAGAGCGAACACTTTCACGGCAACTACTGGGATCTCTACGCGCAGGACGAATGGAAGATGCGCGCCAACCTGACCCTGAATCTTGGTGTGCGCTATGAATATGTTTCTCCACTCACCGAAGAAAATAATCGCATCGCAAATCTCGACCTTTCTCCGGGAGTACTGAATCCCGCGCTGGGCCTGGCGGCGGTAACGCCGATTCTTCCCGGCCAGGCGGGACCCTACTATGGCCACTTGCCCGCCAGCCTGTTGCGCCCCGATCGCAACAACTTTGCCCCGCGAATCGGATTTGCCTGGAAGCCATTTTCCACCACTGTGGTCCGCGGCGGATACGGTATCAACTACAACACCGGCGCCTATCAAGGCGTCGCGCAGCAACTCGCCTTGCAGCCGCCTTTCGCCACCACGGCCACGAACATCGAGCCCTCATCGCGGTCCGAGATTCCAACTCTCATGCTGCAAAGCGGATTTCCCCCGCTCACCGATATCACCAACGATTACGCCGTGAATCCAAACTACCGCCTCGGCTATGTGCAGATTCGCAATCTCGATATTCAGCAACAGATTCGTCCCACCTTGCTGCTCAATATTGATTACACCGGAACCAAGGGCACTGATCTCGATATTCTCGAAGCCCCCAACCGAAACGCAACTTCGACAGCAATTCGAATTGCGGGAGTTCAAGCCTTCACTTATGAAAGTTCAGTGGCGGATTCGGAGGCCAATGCCGGGTCGGTGCGGCTGCGCAAGCGCTTGGCGAAAGGCTTTGCCATTGGCGGCATCTATACATTTTCGAAAGCGCTGGATGATGCGTCTTCCATCGGCGCCGGAGCAACCTCGGGCTCGAACGCTCCCGGATTAGGCGCGGGCGGTACTGGTGCGAGCGGCGGAGGCGGCGGTTCCTCGAGTGCGAGCAGCGGTTCCTCAGCGGGCGCATCTAACGTCGCGCAGAATCCTTTCAATCTCTCTGCCGAGCGCGGCCTATCCAGTTTTAACCAGACGCACAAATTCACCGCGGATTATCTGTGGGAACTCCCTTTTGGCCACGACAAACGCTGGCTCACGGACAATACTCCGTGGCGCGCCATTCTTGGCGACTGGCAATGGAGCGGCGACTGGACCATCGCATCCGGTCTGCCGTTCACGCCGCGCATAGTCGGCAACATCGAAAACGTGAATGCGGGAATCAACGGCACGCAACGACCGGATCTGGTTCCCGGCCAATCCGTGAGCCTTCCGAACCCCACAGTGCGGGAGTGGTTCAATACCACGGCCTTCGTGCTGCCCACCGGTCCTTACGGCGATGCGCGCCGCAACAGCATCATCGGCCCGGGCACAAAAGTTTTCGACATGGCTTTCACAAAAATCATCCCCTTGAAAGAATCGCGTGTGCTCGAGTTCCGCGCCCAGTCGACCAACATTTTCAACATTCCAAATTATTTATCGATCGATACCAGCGTGACCTCGCCGACTTTTGGCCGTGTTACTGGGGTTGGGGCAATGCGCGCGTTCACCATGACCGGACGTTTTCGCTTCTAATGAAATGCTGAGAGGAAGATTATCCAAGAGGAAGATTATCCGGGAGCAGGATTCTTAATGAGGTTCGCCATGGCTTCCACGCCAAACCGGTTCACCGATAAAGCACTCGCGCTGCTGCTGGCGCTCGTGCTCTTTTGTCCGTCTCTGCCGTCGCAAGAGCAATCGGACTATCTGATTCACGTGCAATCAGATCTTGTGCTCGTGAATGTCACGGTGCGGGACAAAAGCGGGAAATTCGTTCAGGGACTGAAGCCGGAAAATTTCACCATCCTCGAAGACAACAAACCGGAGAAGGTCGTTTCTTTCGACGTGGAAAACGTCGATGCAGTTCCGCCCCCGGATGTAACTCAGGCAAAGCCGCTCCCAGCGCCAACTCCAGGCCAGGCGAATCCTGCTCCCGCTGCCGCGAACGTAGCGGCCCAACTCGCAGCGCAGTTCAAAGATCGCCGCCTGATCGTTTTATTTTTCGATCTCTCCGCGATGGAGCCCGATGAAATCGATCATGCGGTCACGTCGGCCGAACACTACGTCGATACGCAAATGGCGCCCGCCGATCTCGTCTCGATCGTTTCGCTGGGAAGTTCGTTGCTGGTGAACCAGGATTTCACCACCGACCACGCCCTGCTGAAGAAACAGTTAGATCAATTCAGTTCCGGCAGTGGCCAGGGTTTCGAGGAAGGCACCACAGGAACGACCGAAGGAACTCCCGACACTGGTCAGCCATTCACCGCCGACGATACCGAATACAACATTTTCAATACTGACCGGCGGCTGGAGGCTCTGCGCTCCGTGGCGGAGAAACTTTCGTACGTTCAGCAGAAGAAGTCGCTGATTTATTTTTCCAGCGGCATGGACCGCACCGGCATTGAGAATGAGTCGGAGCTCCGCGCGGCGGTGAACGCCGCGGTGCGATCCAACCTGGCGATCTATACCATGGATATGCGCGGCCTGCAGGCGCTCGTGGCTGGCGGTGAGGCGCAGAACGCCAGCTTGCGCGGCGTTTCGGCGTATTCAGGACAGTCCACGCTGAATGCGTTGAACGCGAATTTCACCACGCAGGAAACATTGGTCACGCTCGCCAGCGACACCGGTGGCCGCGCTTTCCTCGACTCCAACGACTTCACCAAGATTTTCCGAGGCGTGCAGCAAGACACATCTACCTACTATCTGCTCGGCTATCACAGCACCAATCCCGCGCGGAACGGCCATTACCGGCGCATCGTTGTGAAGATGAATGTTCCCGGAGTAAAGATTGATTATCGCCGCGGCTATTACGCACCGGCGGATTATCAGCACTCTACAAAAGATGACAAGGAGCGGCAGCTTGAAGAGGAACTCGCCTCCGAATTACCGGCCACGGACTTACCTCTATATCTCGGCGTCGCCTACTTCCGCCTGGAGAACAATAAATTCTTCGTTCCCATTTCGCTGGTCGTTCCAGGATCGCAAATTCCATTTGTCCGCAGCAGTGACCACGACAAAGCTACACTCGATGTCATCGGAATGGTGCTCGACAGTGAACATCACCCTCTCAATCGAATTCGCGACACCGTGAAACTCGCGGTGAACACGACGACGGAAGTGCGAAAAAAGAATGTTCAGTATGACACTGGAATGAGCCTGCTGAGCGGCAAGTATCACCTGAAATTTGTAGTGCGCGAGAATCAGACCGGCCGCATGGGATCGTTCGAAGCCGATGTCGACGTGCCTGACTTGAAATCGCAGCCACTCAAGATGAGTTCAGTCGTGCTCGCCAGCCGGACTCAAACCGCGAAGAAAGGTGCGAACCTGAATCCCCTGATTCGCGATGGTTCGGAGATTGTTCCGAACATCACGCATGTCTTCTCGGCCAAGCAACATCTACTTCTTTATTATGAGGTGTACGATCCCGCGCGGCCCGCCGTTACAGGCTTTGCCAAGGCCGGGGCGGCCAAGCCCGGTATTCGGCTCTTGACCAACGTCGCATTCTTTCAGGGGAAAGCAAAAACCTACGAGAGTTCGCTGGTGGAAATGACGGAGCTCAATGCCCGCGAACGCAAAGCCGCTGTGTTTCAGTTAGACGTTCCACTCACGTCGCTCAAACCCGGATTCTATACCTGCCAGGTAAATGTGATCGACGATGCTGGCGGACACTTTTTGTTTCCACGGCTTGCGTTGTTAATCCGCACCGAACCGAAAAGCTGAAAGCTAGTCCGCCGCCATCCCCTGCGCCTCGCACTCAACTTGTAACGGCTGAGCAAGCTCAACCTCGGAGACTGCCTGCCCGCGCAATTCCGCTTCCAACGCCGCCAGTTGAGCCTCAATGTCGTCCGCGGCTTTGCGCTTGCGGATCACTTCTTCGCGGTAGCGCCGCAGGAAATAATCGATGGTCTCGACCCGAATTCTGATCGACCCCGAAGGCTTGTTTTCATCCAGATCTTTGAAGCAGAAATACGGCGTTCCCGATTGCTCGATAATGCCCTCGATCACGCCATAAATCGGCGCATCGTGGCCGCACTTGAAACTGGAAATTTCCAGCGCCACCAGATTCGGGTGCCGCGCCGTGAATTTCGCCGCCCACACTTTGTGGTTCGTGCTGCAGGAATACGAATTCTTCCACGCATCCGTGATATCCAGCGGATGACTGATCACTCCCGCGCGCACTTCTTCTCCGAACAAACGCTCCAACATGTCTTCATCCAGCGGCAGCGTGTTCTGCGAGAAAATCGGATACCCCAGCTTCTGGAACTCCTCCATGATCTCGTGATTCAGTCCGGGATCATGATGATACGGTCGCCCCAGCATCACAATGCCAATGCGATCTTCACGTTCCAGTTGATCGAGAACCTGTCGCGCGCGCTGGCGAATACTTGCTTCATAATCTTCCAGTGCTTTGTAACCGACTTCAACTGCGCGATCATTCTCTTCCTGCGATAGGCCGAGAATCGGCTGCCACGCCTGCAGCATTTGGTGAGCGAATAGCTTACGATCGGCAAAGTTCAGAACTGGATCCAGATACGTCACATTGTTTTCCGCAAACACGTCGTTCTCTTTGGTAAACGCAGCCTTCACCGTTTCTGGTGTCGCAGTCACTGTAGGACACGCGTTCGCTGCGACAATTTTCACCAGCGGAGAAGTCAGCACATCGTACATGGGGAAGAAAATCACATTCAGCGGCTTCTTGCGATGCTTTTCCTGGATCAAGTTGTAAACGTGCGAAATGCCGATCTTCGCCGGGAAGCAGGGATCGATCGCGCCGCGGCTCGCGCCTGCGCGATACAGATCGGAACTCGTGTAATCCGAATAAACAATATTTTCCGGCTGGACGCCCAGGCTCTCCAGATATCCATTAAACAGCGGCGCGTAAGTGTAAATATTCAACACGCGCGGAATCCCCACGCGAATCTTCTTGCGGCTCTCCATCAGCGGAATGCGTTCTTTGCCGGTTTTCTTCCAGAACGTAGTCACGGGAATCGGATCCGCTACGCTCTTCGCATTTACCGGACGAAAAACTTCATGTGCCGCGAAATCGACGAAGTTAGGATATTTATCCTTAATCTCGTCAATCCCCGCCTTGATGTCCTTCATGTCATTAACGTCTTCGACCAGGCCCTTTTCGCAAGTTGCGATAATCAAGCGCTGCTCGCCGTGCATGAGCGGAACCTTGGTAACTTTTTGGATCGGCACAAACGCCAGATCGTCTTTGGGCGCGGTACGAATGTCGATGAAAGTGCGCAGGCAATTGTTCTTGCAGAAATTGCAGCGCGTGGCTTCATTGCGCGTGGTGCGGTATTGAATTTTACGAACCGCTTCTAATCCCACGAACGACGTTTGCAATCCCTTGCGCCACAGGCGCAGAGACTCAACCGCCGCTCCGATCGCCCCCGATTCACCGCAGAATTCGTGAACGATAATTTCCGGTTTCTTCCCGGCCGCGCGGAAGCTGTTCTGTATGAAATCCACTTCCGCCTTCACCACCGCCATGTTATTTTGCGTCCCACCTTGCAGGACGAAGCGCGTTCCCAGCGCCGCGAGATTAGGAATGCTGGCCACGTAAAGAAACACATTCTTAGGAAGCACCGCCGCCAACCCCGCAAGAATTTCCTCCGCCCGCCAGCCCTGCCGTTGGAAATTCACAATGTCCGATTGCATAAACACAGCGCAACCGTAGCCGAAAACCGGCATCGATTTCGCAGAGAATGCCAGATCGGCATACTGCTCAACGCCCAGCCCAAAGCCTTCCGCCGTCGACTGCAGGAAATAGCCGTTGCCCGCCGAGCATTGGGTGTTGAGTTTGAAATCTTTGACACGGCCCTTGTGCAGAATGATGATCTTGATGTCCTGCCCGCCCACATCAACGATCACGTGGGGATCTTCATAAAACTTCAGCGCCGATTCCGTGTGAGCCACGGTTTCCACCAGCGCCACGTCAGCGTGCAAAACATCCTTCAAAATATCCTTCGCGTATCCGGTCGTCGCAACTCCTAAAACTTCCAGCTTGGCTTTCTGCGCTTCCACCTGTCCGCGCAGGTTCTCGAACATCTCAATCGTGTCCTGGATCGGATTTCCATTCGAAAGCTGGTAAGCCTTGCAAAGAATGTCGCCTTTCTCGTCGATCAGCACAGCCTTGGTCGACGTCGATCCGCCGTCGATGCCAATGAACCCAGCAACAGTCTGATTCGTGTTGAACGCTGCTGGCGTAAATTTCTTGCGCCGGTAAGAGACTTTGAATTCGTCGAGCTCTGTATCAGTTGTGGTCAAGCCTTTGGCGCCCGATTTGGCCTTCTCTTCCTGGCGTCCATAATCGATGTAGTGCACCAGCTTTTCGTATCCCTGGTAGCAGCCCACGCAATCTTCTTCGCTCTTGCCAAATTCTATGGCGCCCATCGCCGCAAAATACTGCGCGTTCTGCGGAACCTTAATTAGATCCTCTGGCTTCGCCCCGTCCGGAATCGCGACTTTGCGCTCCTGCCACATGCGCGGAATATTCGCCTGCCACGCTTCGCGCATGCCTTTGATAAAACTATTCGGACCGCCCAACAACAATACGTGCGGCCGCAGCGTATGCCCGCGAGTGAGCACACTTAAATTCTGCAGAACGATTGCCTCAAACAACGAAGCCATCAACTCATCTGGAGGCGTTCCAACTTTCTGCAGGCCGTTAATGTCCGTCTCGGCGAACACGCCGCACTTTCCGGCAACCCTGTGCAACTTGATTCCGTGATAGCCCTGCAGCGCCAGCTCCGCCACCGGAATCTTCAATTTCGCATTAATCTTGTCAATCACCGCCCCGGTGCCGCCGGCGCACTTATCGTTCATCGACGGAATTTTCTTCTTGCGGCCCGTCTCTTCATCATCCTTGAAGACGATGATCTTCGCATCCTGACCGCCCAGTTCAATCACGGAATACACTTCCGGATGCATCTTCTCCACCGCGAGCGAGACCGCCGTAACTTCCTGTACGAACTTCGCGCCAATCTGATCGGCGATGGCGCCGCCTCCTGAGCCCGTCATGAACATGCGCGTGTTATGCCGGTTGATCCCGACCTCTTTTTCCATCCGCCGCAGGAACTCCAGCGACTTCTCCGGCTGCTTGGTCTCGTGCCGCTGGTAGTCCTGCCACAGAACTTTGTCGGTCGCCGCATCCACCACCGTAGCCTTTACCGTCGTCGAGCCCACGTCGAGCCCAACCATAAATTCGGTGTGATGATCGTGCGGCTTTTGCGGCGGCAGTGGAGCTATTTGCAGGAGCTGCGGTTTAGGCGTGTCGTGCAGATGATCGTGCATCGTCTCTCCGATAACTGGCCAGAAGGTTGCTGGATCGTTCTTGGCTGTGCTCACCGCCGTCTCGCTCGAAAACCAATTCTCAAACGGGACGGCAGTCGCAATCTTGTTTACGCGGCGCTCGGTACAGCAATTCCCGGAACCCGCGAACGCTTCTGCCACAGCGTACTCTTATCCATGCGATCGCTCACATGCAAAATAAACTGTGCTGCGGTTCCCGCAACCCCCTCGCGATGCGGCACATGGTAGAAGGGCCGCCGCAGCTCAGGATGTTCGGCGATGTACTCCCGAATCTCGTCCATACTTTTCCCAGTCGACTTTAAACACTGATCGAATTCCGCCTTCGCCTTTACCTTGGCCTCGCCCAGCGCCATCTGCACCCGGCTGTGCGCATTCACTTCGCCCTCGCCAGAAGTTTCAATCGGCAGGAAAATCATGTCCTTAAATTTATTGACCACCGCCGATTGCACACCATCCGACTGCGAAGACGGCATGCAGCCAAACGGCTTCAGCGCCAGCACCATATGGCACAGCTTATGCACGGTGTAATAAACATTCTTTCCCACTTCAAGGTGTCCCTCACCGCCCCGCGCGAACTGGTTGTAGAAAGGATGGGCCATTTCCGCCAAGTCAGCTTGCGGCACCAGATGGTGCGTAATCCCGCCCATATTTTTGATGGTGCGATGATAAAAATATTTCCAGGCGCGCTCGCCAAAGCCAATGCCCCACAGCTTCTTGTGCAAGCCGATATAGTTCGCGAAATTCTTTTTCAGTTCGTACCACTCCGTATTGCGGTGTGGGCGGTTCACCGGCCACTTCGCAATCGCGTGCGCTTTCGCCTGATACATCAGGTAAGCCACCCAGGTTGCAATCGGCTCCACAATCACTTGCGCGCCTTCGCGCTCCAGAAAGTCGAACATGTGGAAGTTGCCGTCGCCTTCCGTGATCTGCGCCCAGAACTCGCCCGTGATCTTCACCACCGGCTTCACCTTTGTGCGGTCGACTTCGATGCGATTCACCCGCTCCCTCGCAGTGTGCAAGGCATTCAAATAGTCCTTGCCCCACATGTGTTCGTGCATCTTTCCAAACACGTTCGCGGTATTTCTCAGCACCTTGTTGCTCTTGAATTTCGGCTTGAGCCAATTCGGCGCACGCTCTTCAATCTCAAATGAATCACGATTCCTCAAGTCTTCGCAAAGCCCATCGACCATTTCGCGGAACACACGATCGGTCTCGCCCTTAGTCGCTTCGAATGGCCGGATCTGATAGATCATGTCATTGATCACGTCTCCGAGATGCATGGCATTCAGCATTCCGAATCCGAAGTCGATGGTGAATTTCAATCCGGGCTCGCCGGAAGCTGCCTTAATTCCGTCGCTATCTTTGAACAGCAGCACGCGGAAACCATCGAAGCCGGCATTTTTCAATGCGAAGCGATACTCAGCTTCATACATGCCGAAGCGGCAAGGGCCGCAGGAGCCGGCGGTGAAGAAAACGTAGTTATTCAGAATTTTGTCGCGCGACAGTCCTTCCTTCTCCAAGAACTGTAAATACTGCACCAGATTGCCCACGGTGAAGTAAGTCGGATTGCACTGCCCGTTGTTGCCGAATTCCTTACCGGTTTGAAACGCCGCGACATTTGGCACTGGCAACTTCTCGCAGCGATAACCGCAGCCCTGAAAGACAGCGCGAATCAAATCTTCGTGCTTCCAGGTGAAGCCGCCAAACAGAATCGTCACCCGATCCCGCTCCTCAGCCTTAAACGCCCGTTCCACCGGACGATGAAAATGTGTGGGCTGGTCCAAACCAGCGATCTTGCGAAGCCGGGCGCGTTCCGCCTCCAGGCGCTGTTTGATTTCCTGGTCACTGTCGATTTGCACGAGATTAGTAGCCATTATCTTTCCTCCGGCAGATGCGGTTTTTTGAATTTTGCTGAGAGAGTGCGGACCCACGCGCACTGAAGAAAGTGTGCATGGAACAAATCTGGAGAAGTTACCGCTGCGAGAAGGTGGTTGCGCAGCGCAGAAGAATGCGTACGCCCAGCTTGATCAGTGCGGAAGCCGCGATGCAAACCCACCAGAAACTCCTGCTAAATTAAAAAGGAGGTTCGATGTATACCGTCGGCACGTGCCGTTCAGTATCGAATCTCGAGGCCCTGGTCAAACAACAAATTCTCCACTCCCGCTGTCCCAGCGGGAACGCCCCGGTTGCAAGACCCGATACCGTCACCAGAAGCTGGCACTCACTTCGTGGGAACTACGGGCAGCCTGCTCAAGCACGACATTAAACTCTTTGTAGCAGAAGCCGAGCCCCGATTCAAGTCAGGAAAAAGCCTTAGGTGTAGAAATTTTTCAGATAGCAGTCGCGCACATCGTTGCCGGCCACACCTTAAGGAGGAGTGGTATTCCGTCATGATGTGCGTGAACCCAGTCGCACTGCGCACCCGTCTCCGAATCGCAACCTAGCAGGAGGTTTCGCAAGTTGCTTCCCGAAAGCTGCAAAGTTTCCAGGCGGCAAAGTACGGCATCGGAAATTGCTCGA
Source organism: Candidatus Sulfotelmatobacter sp. (assembly GCA_049693675.1). Lineage (GTDB taxonomy): Bacteria > Acidobacteriota > Terriglobia > Terriglobales > Acidobacteriaceae > Sulfotelmatobacter. The sequence continues at coordinate 15,437 of JBAVQD010000046.1, forward strand.
CGAATTTCTATAGATGAATAAAACTCAGCGGGATAAAAATCAACTGACCACGAAGAGCACGAAGTATCACGAAGCCTCCTTGGCAGGATTTTCCTTCGTGGTACTTCGTGCCCTTCGTGGTTGAGACTCAAAATTCGATCACCACGAAACGCGCCCGCTGGCCGCGGCGTCAGTGATAACGCAAATATCCCAATCCAACTCTTAAATGATGATGCAGCGCATCGGGCACGCAAACCGCGAAGCAGAGTCCCAGCAGCCCTTGCGCTAAGCCGAGCGCCCACAGATTTCGATAGCGTCGAAAAAGCACGCACGAAGCGATGCCCCAGACAAGCGTGGCGGCCGCGAGCGTGAGATTCGGCATATGCGCTGCGGCAAAAAGTACGCCGGAAATTATCACCGCGGCACTTTCATTGCGAACTATGCCGAGCAAACGGTCCATCACAAAATCCTGCAAAAGAAACTGCTGGTAAATCGTCCACAGCACATACCCGGAAACATGTGCGAAATCGCCCTTGTAGAGCGCATGCAACGTGCCAATTTTCGCCCCACCGAAAATGCTGACAGCCGCAATCGCGACCGCCGCGGGCACTATCCACGCTGAAGCGACAAGCCCGCGCCAGCCCAAGCCGAGTTCATCGCGGCTTGGGCGCCGCGCCAGCACCAGCCACAAAGTTAGCACCAGGGCCATTGGCGAGAGAATGCGCTGCAAGTGCTCTGGCGACCAGATAATTCCGACAATGACTCCGTAACCGACGATCAATTCAATAAGGTTGCGACTGCCGCTGAAGTGAACGCGTGGCATGGTTTGTACGATCAGACCGAAATTTCGGGTGTGGCCTCAAGCAGGCTGCGAGTGTAAGGATGCTGCGGCCGTTCCGTTATTTGTTTCGTCGCACCGATTTCCACAATCTTGCCTCGGTACATCACGGCAATGCGCGTCGAGAGGTAACGCACTACCGGCATGGAGTGAGAAATAAATAAATAAGTCAATCCAAAGTCACGTTGCAACTGCGCCAGTAGATTAACGATCTGCGCCCCCACGCTGACGTCGAGGGCAGAGACTGGTTCGTCGGCCACGATAAACTTCGGACGCACCGCCAGTGCCCGGGCGATTCCGATCCGCTGCCGCTGTCCGCCGCTGAACTCATGGGGAAACCGCCGCAGGATCGATTCATCCAGTCCCACGGCGCGAAGCAATTCGACTACGCGCCCGCGAATTCCATCGTTCACGCTTCCGTGATTCTCTCCTGGCCCGCGCCCATACCCATGAATGCGCAACGGCTCAGCAATGATCTCCTCCACCCGGAATCGCGGATCGAGCGACGCGAAAGGATCCTGAAAAATAATCTGCATATCGCGCCGCAGCCGGCGCATTTCGCCATGGCTGGCGCTAAGCAAATCGCGGCCTGCGAAGCGAATGCTGCCGGAAGTCGGCTCGATCAGTCGCAAGGTCAATCTGCCGAGCGTGCTCTTTCCCGACCCGGATTCGCCCACCAACCCAAGCGTTTCGCCCGCCTCTATGTCGAGCGATACATCGTCAACCGCACGCACCTCACCCCCCCTGCGTCGTCCTCCCAAAGCAGAATCACCCTGCGAATAAATTTTCGTCAGATTGCGGATTTCGACAATCGCCATTCGCTACCCTTCGAGGATCAACTTTTTCATGCGCTCAACAACCAGGCCGACCCGCTGCTGGCTGGCAAAATCTGGTAATAGATGACCTGGGAGGGCTTCGACGAAGTCGCGATTGGATAATAACTCCCGGAAGGCATCACTTAGATACTTGCGTAGGTCTACTTGGGAAACATGAACTTCGTCCACCAACTCGGCTCGTCCATCGACGACGGTCACAATGTCTTCTAGATCGTGGCTCATGCGAAAGTCGTTTTTGCCACGTCCGCGAAAGGCTTCTAACTTAGTGGCCAGAAAATAAGGCGCTGTGATAACACGTATTTCGAGTTGGCCAATCGTGCGATTCTGGGCATTTTCCAAGGCAGGACGATACCAACGGTTAGTGAATCCGAGAACAGAGATGTCTGTTGGCATCAAGTCAAGAATCAAGTCTCCATTCATCCAGCGGCAAATCGGATTCCCCTCAGAATGAGGTTGGTGGAAACCGAGCTTGCGGAGACGACTCTCAAGCAGTGTGAAATCTACGTAGGAACTCGCTGCGACAATTGCGTCCACGTCAAGCGTCGATCGAACGGGCGAGGCGGCAGGATCGGTGAGAAGCAATCCGGTCACACAGCCACCGACGAATGCGATTTCGACCAAAAGAGGTTTCAGCTTCTCGGCCGCCGCAACCAGGCGCGCCAGATTCGAGTTTGATTCAGGCGAGTTCACCGCGAGTCGATTTTGGCGGTCAGTTCGCGAATGGCGATTTCGCGTTCGCGCGCACGCCCCTCGCGAATTGCATCGACCAAGGCCAATAGTTCGTAAAGCTTCGGATCGCGCATCGCAGCCTGCGGAACGCTCTTGTAAAGTGGGGAAAATGCAATGCCGCGGAACGGACCTGCTGCGTGTGGCCATACAGGCGGCAGAGGAAAATCTTGGGAAAAATGCTGATTGAGCGGAGCGGCTGCCTCTGCGGTGGGAATTCCACGAGTGGGGCCACCACGCTCAACCGGAAAGGCGTACTTTACGCCGTGGATAAGGAACTCCTTCAGATTGTTATTGTTCGGCCAAAGCCAGACTCGCGTGGATTCCTCTTCCAATCCTGGAGGAGGCGGAACCGTAGGAGCACTCAATAGACGAGCCACTTCCGCGCGGCTAACCGAGCGAAACACCTGCGATGCGCTCATAAACAAATCCCTGCCCAGGTCGGCATAGGTCCAGCGCTTGCTGCCGTCACGGTTGGCGAGTAGTTTCAGCAACACAACGACATCTTGAGAATGAAGAGGCATACCCATTCCATATTCCAGAATATGGAATACTAAATGATTATAATAGTCAACAATAATAATATCAATACATTCCATATTCCGGAACGTGGTAAAGGGGGCCTTACTATCCAGCCGCAATCATCGGCACCGCTGCCAGCGCGGCCAACAGCCCGATAAATCTCCAGCGCGTGAAATGTTCCTTCAGAAATACGCGGGCCAGCAGCACGGTGATCGCGGGATATAAAGAAGAGATAACAACCGCTTCGTCTAACCGCCCCGTCTGACTTGCCCGCACGAAGAGGATCGTGCCGATCGAGTCGATGCACCCCGTGACTATCCCCCATCGCACGCCCGCTGCGGTAATGTCACTGAAATTTCTTTGCAATAGGACGATGGCCCCCGTAATCAGCAAGCCTCCGGCGCGAGTAAAAGTTGCAATCCAGAATGCCGATCCGGCCCCCGCCTGGCGCACGCACAAATAGAATCCGGCAAAGCCCGTTCCCGCCAGCAGAGCCAGCCCAATTCCTTCAGGCGTATTCCCATCTTCAGCCCGCGTGATCAGCCACAACCCAACCGCCGCCAGGAAAAATCCGATCATCGGAATTCGTCCCGGCAGCCCCTCTGTGAACATGCCAAAAACAGTTGGAATCGCCGCACTCAACACTGCGGCCACGGGCGCGGTCAATCCCATTCTTCCCGTGGAAAGAGCGCGATAGAAAATTGCCAGAGCGCCACCACCACAAGCCCCGCCCGCCAGCACCCACAGCACGCTCCGTCCCGAAGGAAATTGCGCATGAGTCGACGAAGCCAGTGTCCCCACCAAAACCAGCCCCCCGACGTTCACCACCGTGGTGAACAAAAACGCATTGGCCCGGCGCGTGGCGTAGCCGCCGAGAAAATCGCTGGTCCCCCACGCCAGAACCGCAGCCATCCCGTAAACAGCGGTCGTGAATTGAGGTGTGGCGGCCACGAATGAGGAGGGTAACACGCGATGGCAGGTGGCAGTGCTTGACTCGAACGCTCATTCTTTGCCCAGACTGACCGTCTTCGCGTGATAAAATCTGCAAAAGTATCTAGTTGTATTTCTCTGAGAGACCACGTTGATTGAACTGGCACCTTCGATTCTTTCGGCGGACTTCGCCCGTCTTGACGAGCAGGTGCGTGCCGCTTGCCAAGGCGGAGCCAGCGCTATCCATGTCGACATCATGGACGGCCATTTCGTCCCGAACCTCACCATCGGTCCCCCTGTAGTAAAATCGCTGCGCCAGGTTACGAAGCTGCCGCTCGATTGCCATTTGATGATCGAGAATGCGGACGACTTCATCCCCGCGTTTGCCGAGGCTGGCGCCCATTGGATTTCAGTCCATCAGGAAGCTTGCCGCCATCTGAATCGCACGCTGCACCTGATTAAGAGCCATAATTGCCTGGCCGGCGTCGTGATTAATCCGGCTACTCCGGTGGATACGCTGGTTGAAGTGTTCGACATTGTGGATTATGTGCTGGTAATGTCAGTCAATCCCGGCTTTGGCGGACAGAAATTTATTCCCGGCGCGCTGCACAAAATGCGCCAGCTAACTGAAATCCGCAGCCAACGCGGCCTGGCCTACCGCATCGAAGTAGATGGCGGCGTGGCTCATGACACGGTAGCCGAGGTAGTGCGCGCGGGTGGGGAAATTTTGGTGGCGGGCAACGCCGTGTTTGGCAGCGGCGATCCAACAAAGAACGCAGAAGCATTGCTCAAGGCCGCGAACGAAGCGATGCTGCTGAAAGTCTAAGCAACTTCCAATTGCCGATCGCCAATTTTCGATTGCGAAGCCTTCCAATCGGCAATTGGAAATCGGCAATTGGCAATCCTTGATCTGAGGTCTTATGTCACGTCGAGTTTCCATCATTGCAGTATTGGGCATCCTGCTTATCATCACCTCCGCGTGCACGAATAAAAAATCCGTGAACCCGCTGGCCAACGTGGGCTCGAAGCAGCCCGATAAAGTCCTGTTCGACCGCGCCCTGGACGCGATGAAGCACAACCGCTTCGACGTTGCTCGTATCACCCTGCAGACTTTGATCAACACTTATCCCGACTCCGAATTCATCGCCCGCGCCAAACTGGCGGTCGGCGATTCCTGGTACGCCGAGGGTGGAACCGCTTCGCTGGCGCAAGCGGAGCAGGAGTATCGCGACTTCGAGACTTTCTTTCCCAACATGCCCGAAGCCGCCGAGGCGCAGTTGAAGATCGCTGATATCCAATACCAACAGATGGAGAAATCTGACCGCGACTTTACCCACGCCAAGCGCGCGGAGGACGAATACCGCAACCTGATCATGCAGTACCCGGACAATCCCAAATTGGTGAAGGAAGGCAAAGAACGTTTGCTGGAAGTGCAGGAAGTGCTGGCCGAGCGCGAGTTTGAGATTGGAAAGTTCTATTACCTGCGGCCGTCCTATCCCGCATCCATTGCCCGCCTGAAGACGCTGATCGAAAAATATCCTCTCTACAGCCGGGCCGATGAAGCGCTTTTTATCCTCGGTCAGGACTACGAAGGCCAAATGGCTCAGATGCGCCTCCGCCCCACTTGCGTTAAAACCAGCCCTCAACCTGGCTGCGTCGGCGAGCAAATTAAAGCGAATATGCTCGAGGAACTCACCAAGCAGGCTGCCGGAGCCTATTCGCAGATTATTACGCGATATCCAGTCATGGACCGTGGCGATGACGCCAGGAAACGGCTCGTAGCTCTACACCAGCCTGTTCCACGGCCCACCAAGGCGGCGCTGGCGCAGAACCGCAGAGAAGACGAAAGTCGCCGCGAAAGCACTACCGTAACCCGCTTGATTAGCGCGGTAAAGAAAGGTCCTGACGTCGATACGGCAGCCAAGGTGGGCGACCCCACTTTGGTCGATCCCACGCCGATCGCAGCCAATCAGGAGACCATCAGAACTACTCGCGAAGCCTTGGGCCTGCCCGCCGGTGACCACAGCTTGAGCGTGGAAACGGTCGGCACCGGAACTCCCGGCGCTAATGAGCCGGCTCCGCGATCCGATTCGCCGACGCCCGCCAGCACCGATCCTTTTGCCCGAACAAACGCCGCTGCCGATCCCAACGAGCTCAAGCCCACTGCGCCGGCCAACGAATTAAAACCCGGCGGGTCGCCCGATCCCAATGAATTGACTCCAACTCCGGGCGTGCAGACCGCGGCCAGCAGCCAACCCGCTCCTCCGCCAGTTCAGGTCAACGAGATTCAGTCCGGTCAGGCAAACTCGAGCACTTCTCAAACTGCGGGTGCGGATGCCAGTTCCAGCCTCGCTACCGACAAAGATATTTCCAGCAGCAAGAAAAAGAAGAAGAAGGGACTGAAGAAAATCTTGACCTTCTGACGCTATCAAGCGCTGCCGGACGGGAGTTGCTTTCATCCCTTCTGCGCTGCAGGTTTTTGCAGCTTCTCAAGAGCGGTACGGACTTCTTCCAGACGATCGCGTCTGCGCTGATGTTCAGCTCTCGCTTCCAAAGTGACGGCTTCGCCAAGCTCCCAATACAAAGAGTTAGCGGAGTGGATGGAATTCATCTCCGACACCAATGCTGCCATGTTGGTCCGTCTAGGCTTGCATTCCATGGGCCCGCCCCTGGGCCGGATTGGCCAATTTGTCTCTTGACCTTGATTCGCTCCATCCTACTCCTCGTTACCAACTACGAAGGAAATATTTTGCAATACCCGAAGATTAGCTTATTGAGTACCAAAGTCTAAGACCGTGGCATTGCGCTCTTGTGGTCATTCATGTCTAGCTCCTTTACAACGCACTAGACGCTGACCCCTGGTAACCGGGTAACCTCCCGTCTGATCATTGACTTACCTCCTCAGGCAGGTTACCTTCGCGATATCTCCCCTCAGAAGAGGAAAAATTTCTTTGGCCCGGAAGATACTGCTCGCCGATGACAGCGTGACCGCCCAGAATATGGGGCGCAAAATCCTCGCGGATGCGGGCTACGAGGTCATTACCGTTAACAACGGCTCCGCCGCCCTGAAAAAGATCGCCGAACTCAAACCCGATCTCGTAATTCTTGACGTTTACATGCCGGGCTACAGCGGCCTCGAAGTTTGCCAGCGCCTCAAGGAATCGCAGGACTCGTCGCACATTCCGGTGCTGTTAACCGTCGGCAAGCTGGAGCCTTTCAAGCCCGAAGAGGCGCACCGTGTGCGGGCTGAAGGTTTTATCGTCAAGCCATTTGAAGCCAGCGAACTGCTCAGCGCATTGTCGAAGCTTGAAGATAAAGTGGTGCCGCGCGCCGAGCCCTCCAAGCCTGGACGTTTCGCTCGTGCCATCGCTGCCGCCGAGGAGTCTTCTCGAATCACTCGCAATGACAATGACACTTCGGCTGATAGCGGCTGGAAGAGCCGTATCGCATTTCCCCACGAGAAAACAGCGGACGAAAAAGTTGCCCAGGAAGACTCCACGTATAATCCCGTGAATCGTGATCTCCGCACAGTGGTGGAACGCCCCGCAGAGAAAGCTGCAGAGTCGCCCGCCGCTATGCCGCACCCGACGGCCAATGCGAGTCTGGATGTCGCCGCCCTGGCTCCGCCTGGTTTTCCCCAGGATGTAACTCCCGAAGAAGTTGCCGCAATCGCAGCCGCCGCTGCTCAGATCCAGATGGCTACCGCCATCCGCGACGAGCAATCGTCTGCTCCCGCGGAAAGCACGATAGAGAGTTCGGTCGCTAGCCCCGAAAAAACTTCAGCCGAGAGTTCCGCAACAGCCGACCAGCCCGCTGGTCGCGCCGATGATATCTCGCACGAAACTCAGTCTGCCTCAGCTCCCGCCCTAAATGCGGAAGTACAGGCGGAAGCAGTTCCAGAAAACGTCTCCTCAGAGGAATCGCAGGACGCACCCGTAACCATGGCGGCCGCAACTCAATTCGCAGCCGCCGCGGATGGGAACGCTTCGCGATGGACCGCTGTCGCCGTTGCTCTGGATGCCGACGAGGCGATGATTTCTCTCGAGCAGGAAATGCAGAAAGCCTATGCCGCTTTCGTGGCCGAGGAAACTGCTCCCGCGAATGAGACCGCTGAAATCGCTTTCTCTCAGAATCTTCCCGCAGCCGCAGCCCCCGCAGAGCCGCAAGCGGAAGCGGTTTCCAGTTCGGAATCCGTTCCCGCGCCTCAACCTGAGCCCGTCGCAAGTTCAGATACATCGAGCACCGAGCCCGCGCCTCTGCCAGCCGACGCTGAAGCAACCACTTCCCCCATCCATGCCGGCGTCTCTGAAGCTACCGAGTCAACTGCTTTCGTTCCGCAGCCCGAACCTGCATGGAATGAGTCCGCCGTGCCTGCGGCCATCGACGCCCCAGCCGCGGCTCCTCAATCCTCGGAATCGTATCTCCAGGCCGCCTCTGATCCTGTGAGCGCGGTTCCGGAAACCGCCTCTGCTCCAGAAGAATTGCCGCCCGCGCCGCAATCCGAAGCTGCAATCGAGCAGACTCCAGCGTCCGTTAACGCTTTTGCGCCTATCATTCACTCCGAGCACTCCGAGCGAGTCGCGGAATACAAGAACGAAGCCCGCCCTGAAGAAGATCAACCCAGAGAAGATCAACCCCAGGAAGATTCCGAAACCCTGAAGAGCACCGCGGCAGCATGGGCCAGTTGGCGCCAGATCCGTGATACCGGCGATGCCAAAGCCGAAACTGCCGCGCCAGTTCGCGATGAACAAAACATCCCCGAGCCCGCTCCGGCAGAGTCCGCCGCCATGGCCGTTGCCGCAGGCGCCGAGCAGAACTTACAGGAAGCCACCGCTCCATCGCCAGAAAATCCCAACGACGTCGCCAGCATCGTCGATAGCGTTCTCGCCGATCTTCGTCCCCGCCTCATGGCCGAGATCACCCGAAAAATGTCAGAGAAGAAATAATCCGGCGTCTCATTTTCCCGCTTCAATTTCCAGCTACTGGATATCCCTAAATTACCGAATATCCCTCTTATTCCTCCCGATTAGAAACTGCCAATCGTATTAGTATTGCAACACCACTTATAAACTGAGTACATTCGTCCTATAGCTGCAGGTCGGAGTGTTGTGTGTCATGAACGACCGGATTATCTCTCACTACCGCATCCAGGAAAAACTTGGAGCGGGTGGCATGGGAGTGGTCTACAAAGCCGAAGACATTCGTCTGGGCCGCCTGGTTGCTTTGAAATTCCTTCCGGAAAACACCGCCATCGACGCGCATGCCCTCGAACGTTTCAAACGCGAGGCCCGTACCGCATCCGCACTCGATCATCCCAACATCTGCACCATCTACGAAATCGACGAAGATCAAGGCCGTCCCTTCATCGCCATGCAACTACTGGAGGGAAAAACCCTGGCCGACCGCATCGGTGATCAACCCGTCCCTCTCGCCACCTTGCTCGACTGGGCCCTGCAGATTTCCGACGCCTTGCAGGCGGCGCATGCCAAGGGAATCATGCACCGCGATATCAAGCCAGCCAACATTTTCATTACTACTCGAGATCAGGCGAAGATCATGGACTTCGGCCTGGCCAAACTTGAGCTGCCGGATTTGACGGGTTCCAGCGCCCCTACCCGGTCCATCAATGCTCAGCTCACTCACACCGGCGCGACCATCGGCACCGTCGCCTACATGTCGCCAGAGCAGGCGCGAGGCGAGTCGCTCGATGCTCGCACCGATCTTTTTTCCTTCGGCATTCTGCTCTACGAAATGGCCACCGGCAAGCAAGCTTTCTCCGGACCAACCTGGGCCGTGACAGTTCACGCAATTCTTGGGCAGGCGCCCGTTTCGCTCAACGAATCCATGCCCGGACTGCCTCACCGTCTGCAGGAGATCATCGACAAGGCGCTGGTGAAGAATCGAGATCTGCGCTACCAGACCGCCGCCGAAATTCATCGCGATTTACTGCAACTCAAAAAAGACTACGAAGCGGGAAAGAGCCTCAAGTCGACGCGCACTGCAGCCATTTGGTCTCGCAAGCGAAAACTCCAGATCACCCTCGCCGCGTGCTGCGTGGCATTACTGATCCTAGCTGCGATCTGGATTCCGCGACTCGCGCATCGCTTCCACTCAGCCGTGGCCGGCATTGCCGCGCCCGCGGTACCGGAAAAGAAAAGCATGGCCGTATTGCCGCTCGCGCCCATTGCCGACGATCCCAAGCTCACTGCCTTCGGCAAAGGCCTGCTCGAAGACGTGACCGCGAAACTTTCAGAATTGAGCGCCAATCACGATCTGGAAGTCATCTCTCCCCGCGCCCTCGAAGACAAAAAAATCACCACGCTCGCCGACGCGAAAAAAGAATTCGGCGTCAACCTCGGCCTCGCCGTTTCCCTGAAACAGGATGGCGACCTGCTTCGCGCTTCCTACAACCTGATCGACACCCGTACCGACAAAAACCTCGCCGGAGATTCCATCACCGCGCCGGTCTCCGACCTGTTCACCATCGAAGACAAACTCACCAGCGGCATCGCCGCCGCCCTGCACATCAACCTGCGCACCGAGGAGCGCCAAGCCCTGGGCGCTCACGCCACCACTTTCCCGGAAGCGTATCAATACTTCGTGCAAGGCATCGGCTACCTTCAGCACAGCGCCGAGCGCGAGTCTCTTACCAGCGCCGAGATCGTTTTCAAAGAAGCCCTCAAGCTGGATCCAAATTATGGTCCCGCGGAAGCCGGTTTGGGCGAAACCTATCTGTCCCTCTACCACAATACGCAGCAGCAACGCTGGATCGAACCGGCTCGGCAAGCCTGTGCCAAAGCCATCGCATTGGGCAATGCCGGCGCCGAAGGCCATACCTGTTTAGGAACGCTCGAAAACGCTACCGGACAATTCGAGAAAGCCGCCGAACAGTTCCGGCAGGCAGTGGAACTCGATCCGGTCAACGATCAGGCTTATTGGCATCTTGCCGAGGCCTACCAGAATCTCAACCAGCTGGATAAAGCCGAGGAAACTTTCAAGCGACGAATCGGCGTGCGTCCAAATTACTGGCGCGGATACAGCGCGCTGGGCGTCTTCTATATCAGTCAGGCCGAATACGCCAAAGCCCAGGCAATGTTCGAAAAGGCGGTTTCGCTGCGGCCCAACAACTATCGCGACTACAGCAATCTCGGGGCGGCTTTGCTCTACGAAGGCAAGGACGAAGAAGCTACCCGTGCCTTCGAAACTTCTATTGCCATCCGTCCCTCCCTGCTGGCATACGAAAATCTTGGCGTAGCTTATTTCAGGCTGCGCAAATTCGATCTCGCCGCGCGCAATACCCAAGAGGCGCTCAAGTTGGAAGAAGACGACTACGAGGGTTGGGGCAACCTCGGGGACGCTTACTACTACGGTGGCAATAAACCCGCGGCGGTGGAGTCCTACAAGAAAGCCATCTCCCTGGCGGACGAGAAACTTAAGACCAACCCGCGCGACAGCGTCGTTCTTAACGATCTGGCCAATTACTGGGCCATGCTCGGAGATCGTAGCCGCGCCCTCTACTATCTGGATCGATCCCTGGTTGGAGGCAGCCAGGACAAAGAATTGCTTTTTCAAGCCGCCCTGGTGTACAACCAGTTGCACGAAACTGGGACCGCGTTGGAGTGGTTAAGCAAAGCCTTGGCCGCGGGATACTCAAAATCGGTGGTCAGCAAAACGCCGAACTTCAATAATCTGCACGACAACCCGCGCTATCAGGCCTTGATGCAATTGGAATAGGAATACAAATCCAGTCAGAATTTACAGGAGGTCTTCAATGCCCAACATTCCATCAGTCGATGTGGTAACCGGAACCGTCACCGACGGCCCGATCAAAGACGGCGAATCCTTTAAATGGACATGCTCCGAGGACTCGGGCGACATCAAGGTCACCGCCCAGCTGATGCCAGGCGGAAATCCATGGTTCAGCCCCAGCCCCGCTTCCTTCACCGCTCCAAGTGGAAGCGCCACCGTAACCGCCGAGGGAATGAGTGTCGGCGGATGGTCTTACACCGCGAACGTAAATACGGACGGCGCAAAAATCAGAGTTGACTCATCAATGCCAAAGCCGCACGCCAAGGCCAGCTAGCTTCAATCGCCGGGTGGTGCAGGCTTGACCTCCTGGCCTTAGCAACACAGTATCGGGTGGCCCACTCTTGCGTCTTGGGCAAGGGTGGGATTCCCGATCACGACACTACTACGTAGAACATATCGAACGCCTGCCGTGAAGTGCGAACCCGGATCTCGAAGTCTGGATTTTCGGGCTTGTCTGCATCGAACAGTACGAATCCGAGTCCCTTCCTCCGTTTGACCCTTCTTTTCTCTCGCCTGTAAGATCAAACTTCATCAGCGTTGACGGTCGTCGTCCAAACTACGGGGCAAATCAACACATAGAGAAGAGTTCTACCCTGTGACCTCTGTGTCCCCTGTGTTTAAGGTTTTCGCCAACTGCCAATTGCTAACTGCTGGTGATCGAATCCATGCCCCACGACCTGCCCAAATCCTACGAACCCAGCGCGATCGAAACTCGCTGGGCCGAATACTGGATCAAAGAAAAACTTTTCTCTGTCCCGACTCCGCCTGCGGGCGAGACGCGCCCCGTCTTCACGCTCTTGTTGCCGCCGCCGAACGTTACCGGACGCCTGCACATGGGCCACATGCTCAACCAGACTCAGATGGATATCATCGTGCGCTGGCATCGCATGCGCGGCTTCATCACCCTCTGGCTTCCCGGCACCGACCACGCCGGCATCGCCACGCAAATGATGGTCGAGCGCGACCTCGCCAAAGAAGGCAAAAAGCGTCGCGACCTGGGCCGCGAGAAATTTATCGATCGCGTCTGGGAGTGGAAAAAGCTCTACGGCGGCGCCATTCTCGACCAGATGAAGCGCCTCGGCGCTTCCGTCGATTGGGACCGCGAATACTTCACCATGGACGAAAATCTTTCCCGCGCCGTGCGTGAAGTCTTCGTCCGCCTCTATGAAGAAGGTCTGATCTATCGCGGCAAATATATCGTCAACTGGTGCCCGCGCTGCGAAACCGCCATCTCTGATCTCGAAGTGAAGCACGAAGAAGTCGCCGGAAAACTCTGGGAGATTCGCTATCCCGTCATCGGAACCGATGAGTTCATCACCGTGGCGACCACGCGCCCGGAAACCATGCTTGGCGATACCGCCATCGCCGTAAATGCAAAAGACGAACGCTACACGCATCTCCACGGCAAAAAAGTTCTGCTGCCGTTGATGAATCGCGAGATCCCTATCATCGTCGATGAACTCGCTCAGCCTGAGTTCGGCACCGGCGCAGTAAAAGTAACGCCCGCCCACGATCCCAACGATTTCAAAGCCGGCCAGCGCCATAAGCTGCCACAGATCGACATCATGGACGAGCACGCCCACATGAACCAGAATGCGGGCGCCTACGCAGGTCTCGATCGCTACGAGGCCCGCAAGCGCATTCTCGCCGATTTGCAGGATCAGGGATTTCTCGTCGCCGAAAAAGACTACGCTCTCTCTCTGGGCAAATGCGATCGCTGCGGAACCGTAGTCGAGCCGCGCCTCTCCGAGCAATGGTTCATCAAAATTCAGCCGCTTGCGCAAAAAGCAATCGAAGCCGTCGAAAGCGGCGAGATCACCATCGTCCCGGAAAACTACAAACAGATTTATTTGAATTGGATGAACAACATCTACGATTGGTGCATCTCGCGCCAGTTGTGGTGGGGTCATCGCATTCCCGCCTGGACTTGCGACCATTGCAAACACGTGGTCGTGGCCCGCGAAGAGCCGCTCACCTGCCCCAAGTGCGGCAACACAAAATTAGAGCAGGTTTCCGACGTGCTCGACACCTGGTTTTCCTCCGGGCTCTTGCCGTTCACCACGCTGGGTTGGCCGGAGAAGACGCGCGATCAACCAGTGTTTTATCCCACCACGCTGCTGATCACCGCCTACGAAATTTTATTTTTCTGGGTCGCGCGCATGATCATGTTCGGTTGCCACTTCATGCAAGGGCACGAACAGGATCCAGCGATTAAAAAAGCGAGCGGCTGGGCCAATAAGAAAAACGACAGCGTCCCTTTCCGCCAGGTTTACATTCACGCGCTGGTCCGCGACGCCGATCGCCAGAAAATGTCGAAGACCAAAGGCAACGTCATCGATCCCCTGGAAATCATCGAGCGCTTCGGCACCGACGCTACTCGCTTCACTCTCGCCGCTATGGCCGCGCCCGGAACCGACATCGCCTTCAACGAAAGCCGCACCGAAGGCTACCGCGCCTTCGCCAATAAAATCTGGAACGCCGCCAGATTCATGTTCATGAATATAGATCGTCTAGGATTCATGTGGGGACAGCCGCCCTCGGCTGTCCAGCCGGGACAAAGTCCCGGCAGTTCTCACCCCGGAATCGGCAGCTTCCGGCCAACTACTCTCGAAGACCGCTGGATCCTCTCCCGCTTCAATCGCGTCACCGCCGAAGTGAACGACGCCCTCGCCACCTACCGCTTCCACGAAGCCGCGAACCGGATCTACGATTTTTTCTGGGGCGAATTCTGCGATTGGTACATCGAGCTGATCAAGCCGCGCCTCAACTTCGAGGAAGGCGCTGACAAGACACACGCACTGGTCGCATGCGCGAACCTGGTAAATCTTTTCGACGCATCCCTGCGCCTTCTCCATCCCATCATGCCGTTCATCACGGAAGAAATCTGGCATGCGATCTACGAAGGAAATCCGCCGCTCCAGTCGATTGCGCTGGCAGCTTATCCGCAGGCTGATGAAAAGCAGTTTGATCTTGTCGCGGAAACGGAGATGGCGATCCTGCAGGATTTAATCGTGAACGTTCGCAACGTGCGCGCCGAATTAAAGGTCGAGCCTAAAGTGAAAGTTCCCATTGAAATCTTCGCGCACGAGCCAACCATCCGCGCCATGATCGAACAGAATCGCGGAGCGATCGAGCGTCTGGGAAACGTCGACAACATCACATTTATGCAGGGATCGCTGGCCAACCAGGCCGGTGTTCGTAGCACGGCGCGCTTCGATGTCCACGTGATCTACGAAAGAAAAATCGACGTTGCCGCCGAGTGCGACCGCTTGAGAAAAGAATTGGAGAAAATTGAGAAAGAGTTGGCGAACAATCAGAAACAGCTGGGCAACGAACAGTTTCTGGCAAAGGCTCCCGGAAATGTAGTCGAAGGTTTGCGCAAACGAGGTAAGGAACTGACGGGCTTGCGTGAGAAAATAAAAAACCAGATGGGGCAGCTGGGCTGCTAAACATATTATTGTGGGAACAGCCGCCCTCGGCTGTCCGTCGAGCGCAGCTCGACAGGCCCGGCTGAGGGCCGCTGGATGTTGAGGACGTTGTCAGTCGCCCGTAGGAGCAGCGGGTCTTCGACCCGCGGACAGCCGAGGGCGGCTGTCCCCACATAGATCTTTGGTCTAGTGGCGAACTGTATGGACTTTAACAGCCGACGCATCACTTCGATCATCGAGAACGCGCTGCTCGAAGACCGCGCCACCAGCGACGCCACCAGCTACGCCTGCATCGATCCCAACCAGCGCGCCTCCGCCACCATTCTCGCCAAACAGGATTGCATTCTTGCCGGCATCGGCAGCATTGCCCGCATCCTCGATGTTTACGCCGCCCTCGATGGCGCCGTCACCTCGCACTACGAAGTCACCACCCATCCCGAGATTTTCGATGGCGTGCGTTTGCACAAAGGCCAGTCCGTCGCCGTCATCCGCCACAACGCGCGCGTGCTGCTCTCCTGCGAACGCGTCATCCTGAATTTTCTCCAGCGCATGAGCGGCATCGCCACCTCGACTCGCAAGTTCGTCGATGCCGTCTCCGGTACCAAAGCCCGCATTCTTGATACGCGCAAGACCGCTCCCGGCCTGCGGGTGATCGACAAATACGCCGTACGCTGCGGCGGCGGCCAGAATCATCGCCTCGATCTTTCTGACGGAGTCTTGATCAAGAACAATCACATCGCTCTCGCCGGCGGAATTGTCCCCGCCCTCGAGCGCGCAGTCCGCAACCGTCGCGGTTCCCAGCCCATCGAGATAGAAGTTCGCACGCTTCAGGAACTCGATCAGGCGCTGGCGCACGGCGCCGAAGCCATCCTCCTCGACAACATGACTCCCGAAGACGTTCGCCGCGCCGTCGAGCGTTGTGCCCAACTGGAGCGCCGCGTCCCGCTGGAATGCTCCGGCGGAATCCGACTGGAAAACGTTCGCGCCTACGCCGATACCGGCGTCGATTTTATTTCCGTCGGCCTGCTCACCCACTCACCCCAAGCTGTAGACATGAGCATGCGCGTCTCGCCCGCATAATCGATTTTCCTTCGTGAACCTTAGTGCCCTTTGTGGTAAAAGCCCTTTTGTTTGTGCTTTTCCCCGCAGTCCCGCATAATTCCGAAATCAAGAAGCAGAACAAAACTCGTGCGGCGCGGCGGACGCTCACTTCCACGAAAGCGGGCGCGTCCCCGAATGAAGCTACTGACGTTCGTCTCGGCCGCATCGTGCGCTTACTAATGGAGCACGCCACAGTCGTCGTAAGCGGCACCAAAATCGCCCAGGAGATTTCTTCCAACCGCTCCGAAGTCTGGCGCCTCATCCAGCAGTTGCGCGGCTTGGGCGTGGATGTCGCCGGCCACCCCGCCACTGGATATCAACTTAAGTCCATGCCCGATCTTCTGTTGCCTGAAATTCTCGCTCCGTTGCTGCGCGGCACAATCTTCGACGACAAGCTTCATCACTTCTACAAAATCGGTTCCACCAACACCGCCGCCATGGCGGCCGCCGCCGATGGCGCTCCCGAAGGCTCCGTGTTTCTCGCCGAGGAACAAACTGCAGGCCGCGGCCGCGGCGCTCACACTTGGCAATCTGACCGTTCCGCTGGAATCTATTGCTCGGTCGTGCTGCGCCCCGCGCTCCCGCCCTCCGAGGTGCTGGTCATGACTTTGGCGGCGGGGTTGGCGGTGCGTGCAGCCATTCAGAATGTTGACGCTCGAGTCAGTCCCGACTTGAAGTGGCCCAACGACGTCCTCATCGCCGGCAGAAAAGTTTGCGGCATCCTCACCGAGATGAACGCCGAAGCTACTCGTGTCCGCTATATCGTGGTCGGAATCGGCATTAACGTAAACCAGTCCAGCTTTCCCAAAGAATTTGAGGCCGAAGCCACTTCGCTGCGCTTATCCACAGGCAGCGAATGGTCCCGCGTGGAACTGGCCGCGGCTTTGCTAAAATCGCTCGACCGGGAATATCGCCTGCTGATCGAACACAAAGACGCGCGCCGCTCCATCCTCGAACGCTTTGCCGAGCAGTCGTCCTGGGTGCGGGGGATGCGGGTTCGTATCGAGGATAATGGATCTTCGCTTGAAGGAACCACGGAGGGTTTAGACGATCGCGGCTTTCTGCAATTGCGCACCACACGCGGCTTGCAAATGATCTTGAGCGGCACCGTGCGAGCGCTTTGAAAGGGCACGGCTTCAGCCGTGCCACGCTACGATACTTGACTCGCGGGCTTTAGCCCCAGAATTAACCTATGCTCTTCGTTCTTGATGTCGGCAACACCAACACGGTCCTGGGAGTCTTCGCCCGGGCTGCGACTGCATCTGCCGCGGACTCCGACGCTGCTCCGCGCTACGACCAGCTGGTCGCCAACTGGCGTGTCGCCACCCGGCAAGCCAGTACGGTGGACGAATACGGCGTCCTGTTCCGCAATTTATTTTCGATGGCGAATCTCGAAGCCGCGGGCATTCACGGCATCGTGATTTCATCCGTCGTGCCGCCGCTCGATCCCGTTCTCCGCCAGGTCTGCGAGCGCTACTTCAATTCCAAGCCGCTGCTGATCGAGCCCGGCGTAAAAACTGGGATGCCGGTGCAATACGACAATCCCGCGGAAGTCGGCGCCGACCGCATCGTCAATGCCGTGGCAGCATTCGAAAAGTACGGTGGCCCCTGCGTGATCGTCGACTTCGGCACCGCCACCACTTTCGATTGCGTTTCCGCAAAAGGCGAGTACATGGGTGGAGTGATTTGCCCCGGCATTGGCATCTCTGCCGATGCTCTCTTCCAGCGCACCGCTCGTCTCCCGCGTGTGGAGATTCGCAAGCCCGCCCGCGTCATCGGCACCAACACGGTCGGCAGCCTGCAGTCTGGCCTCTATTACGGATACCTCGGCCTGGTCGATGGCATCCTCGAACTTCTGCTCGGCGAACTAGGCAAGGAAACAAAAGTGATCGCCACCGGCGGTCTTGGTCCCATGATCGGTACCGGATCCAAATACATCAAGCAGGTTGATGATTTTCTAACTCTCGAAGGTCTGCGCATCATCTGGGAGCGCAACTCCGCCATGCGCCCTACTCACGCGCCGAAGTCCGCGCAGAAAGTTTCCAAAAACTCCCACCGCTGAGACATCGTGGAAAATTACTTCCAATATTTCTCGGAGGTTGAAGAGCACTTTCTGCAGCGGCGCGGATCTCCCCTAATTGGTTCAACACTTGACTGGGCCCAGATTGAAATCTGGAAGGATGCTGGCATCCCTCTCGAGGCTGTGCTTCGTGGCATTGACGCCGCATTCGATAAGTATGACCAGCGTAAATCGAAAAGACACGAAAAGATCAACAGTATCCTTTGGTGCGCGCAAGCCGTGTTGTCCGCGGCTGAAGACATGAAGGAAGCTGCAGTCGGCTCATCAGCCGGCTCTCCGACCGAAGACCGGCCATCGTCCAAATCAGGCGCGGGACAAGGCTTTGAGCCCGCCACCATCGCGGCGTTCTTGCGTCGCAACGCCGATGTTCTGTGCTCGGCAAAGCTGCCACACACCTCCGCGATCTCCATGCAGCTTGTCGCCGAGCATACTGCCGGCACCCTGCGCAAACTTGCCGGAGAAATCGAGAGCACCAAAACAACCTCACGACTCGAAGACTTGGAGCGCCAGCTCACTGTGCTGGAAGAAAAACTTTTTGCCGCACTGCTTGCGGCCACGCCAGACGAAGAGATCGTCGCAGTGCGCGCTCAAGCAGATCGCGAACTCGCTCCCTATCGCAGCAAGATGGACGCCGCGCAAATCAGCCAGTTGCAAAAGCAGTACGTCCACAAACGCCTTCTGGAAAAATACGGCTTACCGCGCCTCAGCTTGTTTTACATGTGACCAAATTGATCCGTGACCGCACCGTTTAAATTGGCTACATCAGACCGAGGCTGCGTTCGGGAGCAGAAATATTTCACCGTTAGAGAAAAATCCGCGCAGTATGCTCTACCGTGGAAGAGCGGCGCTTTAGCGCCGCGTAGAGCGTGCGTAACTAAGGGGCTTTAGCCCCTGAAGTGCTTTCGCATTCAATGACCCATTCCTTCGACGCACTGATCCTCGGCGGCGGCGCGGCTGGTCTGATGTCCGCCATCGAAGCCGGCAAGCGCGGAGGCCGCGTCGCTGTGCTCGAACACGCCGATCGCCTCGGCAAGAAAATTCTTATCTCCGGCGGCGGCCGCTGCAATTTCACGAATCTTCATTGCCAGCCGGAAAACTTTCTCTCTTCCAATCCGCACTTCGCCAAGTCGGCATTAGCCCGCTACACTCCCGCCGATTTCATTGCGCTGGTCGAGAAGCACGCCATCCCCTATCACGAAAAAACCCTGGGACAGCTTTTCTGCGATCGCTCCGCCCGCGACGTCCTCGACATGCTCGAATCCGAATGCCTCGATGCCCATGTGACGATTTTTCTCAATACGAAAATTGAGCATATCGAACGAAGAAATGATTTCATCGCCCGCGCCCCGAATGCCGAGTTCACGGCCCCGGCGCTCGTCGTCGCCACCGGTGGTCTCTCGATTCCAAAAATCGGAGCTACCTCATTCGGCTACGATCTCGCCCGCCAGTTCGCGATCGCCATCTGCGATCCTCGCCCCGCCCTGGTGCCGCTCGTGCTCAGCCCCGCAGATTCTGCCCAGTACTGCGATCTTGCCGGAGTTTCAACTGAAGTGATCGCGTCTTGCAGCGGCCAGCAATTCCGCGAAAAAATGCTGATCACGCATCGCGGCCTCAGCGGCCCCGCCATTCTTCAAATTTCCTCCTACTGGAGGAAACCGGCAACCATCCTCATCGATCTCGTCCCAGATCGCGAAGTCACTTCAGCATTTCGCGATCCAAAAACGCCGAGAAATCTCCCCACGCTGCGAGCGGAATTGCGGAAATTTCTACCTCACCGCCTCGCCGACCGTTGGCTGGAATTGCACACCCCAACTTCCTGGACGAATCCAGCGCTGGCAGATTTCGAAAAGCAATTACACACCTGGACCATTTCACCCGCCGGAACCGAAGGCTACGACAAAGCCGAAGTCACCGCTGGCGGCGTCGACACAAACGAACTCTCGGCTAAGACCATGGAGAGCCGCAAAGTCCCCGGCCTGTTTTTCATCGGCGAAGTCGTCGACGTAACCGGCCATCTCGGCGGCTTCAATTTCCAGTGGGCCTGGTCCTCCGGTGCCGCGGCGGGAAGAGCGCTTTGATTCCGGTCAGCATGGGTCCGACGACTACAACAACCGATCGAACTCCTCGTTCCCATTATGGGAAGCTTTCAGTCGAAAGTACTACACGAATGACTGTATTTAACGATGGCAATCAGACTGCTATCGATATCGTCGAGGATCATCGCCGTGGACACATTGAACGAGCCCAAAGGCTGGCAACATCTGCAGGAGATGGCGCAGCGAGAGCAGGATCCGCAAGCGTTGGCAGCCATCATCGATAGGATGAATCGTCTTCTCGATCAGCACAACTGGAGCGGTGTGCTGGAGCCGCAACTGCCCAGTCAGCATCTCGGCACCCCTGATTCCGCCATCGGCCTCGAAATTCGCTGCGATAAGACTCTCGATCACGAGTGACGACCACGAGTGACGATTCGGCTTGGTATGTCGAAGCTCGGCCTAGGCCTTCGAATACCGTAGAATCAACTCTTGCTCCTAAACATTGAAAAGCTCATCTATGGCGGCGACGGACTCGCCCGCCTCCCCGCCGACGCCCGCGGAACAGGCAAGGCCGTATTCGTTCCCTTTGTTCTCGCCGGAGAGAAAATCGAGGCTGCGCTCACCGAGGAAAAACCCGGCTTCGCCCGTGCCCACGCCTCGGCGATCGTCGAGCCGTCTCCGCAACGCACCTCGCCGCCCTGCCCGCATTTCGGCAGTTGTGGCGGATGTCATTACCAACACACCACTTACCAGCATCAACTCGAAATCAAAAAGGAAATCCTGCGCGAGAATCTGCGCCGTATCGCCAAACTGGAACTCCAGTCCGAGATCGAAGTTCATCCCTCCCCGCCCTGGAATTATCGCAATCGCTCCCGCCTGCAGGTTCGCACCCGCCCCACGTTCGCCGCCGGGTACTTCAAGTTTGCCTCCCACGAACTTCTCCCCGTCGAGGAGTGTCCCATCAGTTCGCCGCTGGTGAATCGCGGCATCGCCGCCCTGTGGAAATCCGGCCTCGCGGGGCGAGCCGTGGAAGGAGTGCGCGAAGTTGAACTCTTCGCAGGCTCCGATTCCGAAGGAAATGAAAACCGCCTTCTGCTCGAATTCTTGTGTGCTCCCGAGGCGCGTCGTGCCGCCGTTCGCGCCTGGGCCGAAGAATTATGCGCCACCTTGCCCGAGATTGCTGGTATAGCGGCATTTCGTGAGCCGCCAAAGGGTGTGCAGGAGCCCCTTGTCGGTGTCGGTGCCTCGGAGTTGACCTATCAGACGAAACTTCACTCTTATCGCGTTAGCGCCGGTGCCTTCTTCCAGACGAACCGCTTTATGATCGACGAACTGGTCCGCGTGGTCACAGAAGGCGCTACCGGCGAACTTGCCCTCGACCTCTACGCGGGGGTTGGATTGTTTTCCACAGCCTTAGCCTGTAGCATCCGTCACATTGTTTCGGTCGAGTCGTCACAGACAGCGGTGAAAGACCTTCAATACAATCTACCCGTGACCGCAAAGGCGGTTCATGCCGCGACCGAGCATTATCTGGCTGGGCTCGGAGTTAAGGGGCGGGCCGGACCTGGTGCCCAAGGTGGCGCAGTCCAATACGGCGCAGTCGGAGAAGGAGCATTCCTCCCCCATTTGTTCCAGCCCGACGTAATCGTGGTCGACCCGCCCCGGGGCGGATTGGGTGATCGCGTGGCGCGTTTACTTGCGGGTGCGGGCGCGCCCCGCATCACCTATGTGTCCTGCGATCCGGCAACTTTAGCTCGCGATCTGGTCCCTCTTCAGAGCGCTGGCTATCGTGTCCATCAGGCTCACTTGGTCGACTTATTCCCTCAAACCTACCACCTGGAAACCGTCTTGCACCTGATCCGCTGACTGTCAAAGCTGTTGAAAAGTTAATCCGAGATTGTGGGACGGTTCATGTGGGGACAGCCGCCCTCGGCTGTCCACCGAGCGCAGCGAGGCCAGGCTGTTTCTGCCAACTTCAGTTTGATGCCAGGCCCATGCCCACGCTTCCACAACTTACGCAGCCTGCGCCTCCGTCCCCGCCAAACGAATTCCAGTTCAAGCCCACACGCCAGCCCATGCTTTGGGCGGCTCTGGCCTATGCCGTAGGAATCATCGCCGGCACGCACTTTTCTTGCCCCGCATCGTGGTCGACCGTCGCGGCCTCTGCCTTCCTCGCCTCCGCACTCTATTTCCTGAACAGAAGAAAATTGCTCGCCTCAATCCTGGCCTTGGCAACATTCTTCCTCGTAGGAACGCTTCATATCCAGCTGCGAAATTCTTCCACCGTTCGCGATCAAAGTCTGAGCCCCTTCGCCTACGGCCCACCCGTTCAGATGACCGCCCACATCAGCCGCGAAGGCAGATCGCGCCAGGCATCTCCCAACGAGCTTAGCCAAACTCTCGACCTAAAGACGGAAGCGCTCGTCACCGAGAGCGGCGCGCGAATCCCCGTTCATTCCGGAGTGCGTCTGAATATCTATCAGGCTATCGATGACTCTCGCCCGAACCCACCCGCCCCGCTCCCCATGCGTCTCTTCCACTACGGCGAGCGCATTCGCTTTCCCGCCAAGCTCAAGCTCCCAAGAAACTTTCATAATCCCGGAGGCTTCGATTACGAAACCTACTTAGCCGAAAACGGCATCGCCGCGCTGGCCTCCGCCAAAGCCGAGGAGGTCGATCTTCTTCCCGGCTTCGCGGGAAACCGCTTCGAACTGTGGCGCACAAAAATTCACTCCAGCATCATCGCCAAAATACACGCCCTGTGGCCGCCTCAGCAGGCCGCGCTCATCGACGCCATGGTCATCGGCGAATCCGCCTTTATCGATCGTGACACCCGTGTCGATTTCCAGCGCTCCGGTACCTATCACGTTCTCGTCGTCTCGGGAATGAACGTCACCATCCTTGCCTTCGTTATTTTTTGGACTCTGCGCCGCCTGCGCCTCTCTGACATTCCCGCCACCCTGTTGACCATTCTGTTCTGTATTGCCTACGCCTTGCTTACCGAGGTCGGCGCTCCCGTCTGGCGAGCCACGCTGATGTGCGCCATCTTCCTGCTTACACGCCTGCTTTACCGCGATCGCTGCATGGTGAATGCCCTTGCCGCTGCCGCTCTCGCCTTGCTTGCCTTCGATCCCCTCCAGCTCTTCGCGGCCAGCTTTCAGATGACGTTTCTTTGCGTGCTCATCGTCGCCGCCATCGGATTGCCCCTCATCGAGCGCTCTTCCCACCTCTACCGCCGCGCCCTCGCTCACTGGGACGCCGACGATTACGGAGCAACCCTTCCGCCCCGCGTGGCCCAGTTCCGCGTTGACTTGCGTTTGATCGCAGGGCGGCTGGCAAATTTCATCGGCAGCACGTGGTCGTTGCGGCTGGTGCGCGGCGCAACAATTTTTTCCCTGCGCACATTCGAACTGCTGCTTGTATCCGCCGTAATGCAGATGGGTCTGGCTTTGCCCATGGCCTACTACTTCCACCGCGCCACCCCCATCGGCCTCCCCGCGAATATCGCCGTCGTTCCTCTTACGCAACTTCTCATGCCCACTGCCGTGTTCACCGTCGCGCTCGGCTACATTTCTCTCGTGCTGGCGAAGATTCCGGCACTCCTCACCGCTCTCGCCCTGCAAGCAATCACTGGCACCGTGCACGGCCTGGGCAGCCTGCGCCTGGCCGATCTCCGCGTCGCCACGCCGTCTTTCGTGATGATCGCTGTAGCCTCCACGGGCTTGATCCTGGCCATGATTCTTGCTCGTCGTCGCGCGGCACTCGCCGTCGTCGGGTTGCTCGCCCTGTTAGCGGCATCCTTCACTCTCGCCTTCGTTCCGCCCAATCCGCAAACTCGCGCAGGAATCTTAGAGGTCACTTCCATCGATGTCGGCGAGGGCGATTCCATTCTGCTGGTCACGCCGCAACGCCAAACCCTGCTCATCGACGCAGGTGGCCCGGTTTGGGGCGCCGGTACGCAACTCGACTTCGGCGAAGACGTAGTCGCTCCCTATCTCTGGACGCGCCGCATCTCCCACCTTGACGTCGTCGCCATTTCCCACGGCCACTCCGACCACATCGGAGGTATGCCCGCCATCCTCAAAGATTTTCGCCCCAAAGAATTGTGGATTGGTTTGCTTCCACCCAGCCGCGCCCTGGATAATCTGATCGCCGAAGCCCACACTCTGGGAATCACAGTTGTGCGCCGTTGGGAGGGAGATGATTTCGATTTAGGCGGGGCCAAGGTCGAGGTTCTTTTTCCGCCGCGCGATTGGCCCGTCGGCCTCGAACCCAAAAATAATGACTCCATGGTTCTGCACGTCAGCTATGGCGGTACGTCCGTCCTGCTCGAAGGCGACGCCGAGAAGGCCGTGGAACGCCGCATCGCCCGCCTTCACCCCGAACATGCCGACCTTCTAAAAGTAGGCCATCACGGCAGCGGTACATCCACCACGCCGGAGATTCTGGCAACAGCGAAACCAAGTTTCGCCGTGATCTCGGTCGGCTTCCACACAGCCTACGGTCTGCCCAAACCCGACGTCCTTACCCGCCTCGCAGCCGCTGGAATCCACGTCTACCGCACCGACCTCGATGGCGCCGTCACCTTCTATCTCGACGGCCACTCCGTGACCGCATCGCTCCCGGCGCAAACGAACCAGCGCGTAGAAAACCAGTATGTAGAAAATTCGAAAGTGAATCGCCTGGAAGGGGCGCGGCTTTTAGCCGCGCCATAACCGCTCAAGAATAAAACCGGGCTTTAGCCTCCGAGGGAACTAACTCTTGGTCTCGTCGTCGTCCGCATCGATCGCCGCCCCCGACCGCAGCGATTCTGCGATCAAACTCCGCGCTTTCTCCGCATCGTCCTCCCGCACCAGAATGACCATTCCGCCCAGGCCAGGAAACGCATCCTGCACAAAGCTTCCGGATTTCAGATCGCTTTCAATCCCCGCCGAATCCAGCAATCCCTTCACCACCAGCGCCTCCGATTCCTGCTCGCTGTCAAATACCTTCACCAATTTCTCATTCGGATCAGGCCGCTGCTCCGCCGTCACATTCAATTGCTCTGCCATGGAATCTCCGGTTCTAGGTCGCCGCAAGCTAGGTTGGGCGCCGCATCTCTATAATTCTAACTCTTCGCTGGAAGTTGTACCCCGACAACCGTCAAGTCTGGCACTGCATTTTACTTCGTGTGCCTTCGTGCCCTTCGTGGCTAAGTCTTCAACCGGACCGCACCGGACATAGCCGCACTTCAGCATTCAGCCCCAGCACTTTCGGGCCGTTTTATTTTTCTCCCGATAAGCGCAAGATGCTATACAGATCGTCACAACATCCAGCACTGTCATAACATCCAAATCTGTGGGACGACGTCGCTGGGAAAAGGGGTCGTATGAATTCTGGGGAACAATCCAATCACGAGAATCATGCCTTCAATGTCGGACCGGATACCGCAGCCGACGACGAAGCCCGCCTCATCCGCCGCCTGCAAATCATGATCAGCATGGTCTCCTCCGTCATCAGCCAAGACCCCAGCCTTACCGTCGAAGAAGCCTCCGAACTCGCCGCCAGCGCCAAACGCGCCGCCCTCGCCATGTTCCCCGACAAAGAACTCGCCTACGACCTGCTCTACAAACCCCGCCTCCAGCGCCTCATGCGCGAACGCTTCCGCCTTCAATAAAGGCTTTCCTGATTGTTGACTTCTGATTGCTGATTGGAACCCGTTGGCCTGTATTCCTCAATCAACAATCAACAATTAGCAATCAACAATTTATTCATCCACCACCGAATTCCGCAGCGTCCCCACTCCCTCCACGCTAATCTCCATCACATCTCCCGCCACCACCGGCCCCACCCCTGCCGGAGTTCCCGTCGCAATCAGATCTCCCGGCAACAGCGTCATCGCCTGCGAGATAAACCGAATCACCACATCCAGCGGGAAAATAAAGTCCTTCGTGTTTCCCGATTGCCGCACCGCGCCATTCACCCGCGTCTCCACACCCACGCCTGCCCACGGATCAAGCCCGTCTACCACCACCGGTCCCACCGGACATGACGTATCGAACCCCTTCGCCCGCGCCCACTGATCCTCTTTTCGCTGGATGTCGCGCATGGTCACATCATTCAGGCAAGTGTAGCCAAGGATAAACGGCCGCACGTCCTCGTCATCCCGAAGCAAGTGGCACGACTTTCCCATCACCACGCAAAGCTCGCCTTCATAATCCACCCGCTGCGAAATCTTCGGACGCTTCACCACCCCGCCCGGCGCCAGCAACGCCGAGTTCGGTTTGAAAAACAACAGCGGCTCCGTCGGCACCTCACTGCCCAACTCCGCCGCATGTTCCCGATAATTTCGTCCCACGCAGACGATTTTTGTCGGACTCACCGGCGCCAGCAACTTCGCCTCCTCCAGCGCAATCGGTTCGATTCGCCGCGTGCGCAATCCCTCCACATCGCCGTCAGATTCCTCCGGCGCGGCCAGCAATATCCTCAAAATCGAATCGCGTCCCGCCACCGATTCGACCAGCCCGTACTGAGCTTCTCCATTCAGTTGAAACCGGCAATATTTCATAAATCTATCTAATCACGAGAAGCGGAAATCCGGCGAGAACTTTTCCAGAGCAGATTTGGATTTCGCGCACACCGCTCATTCAGACCGAAAGCTAGAATTCTTGGCTGGCTCACCGCTTTCCTACCGAAGTCTAGGTTTTGGGCGGCGCAGCGCTTCGTGCAGAAGGTGGGCTTAGGATGGCGCAGCGCTTTCCTGCCGAAGTCTAGGTTTGGGATGGCGCAGGCTTTCCTGCCGAAGGTAGTTTAGGGTGGCGCAGCGCTTTCCTACCGAAGTCTAGGTTTGGGATGGCGCAGCGCTTCCCTGCCGAAGTCTAGGTTTGGGATGGCTCACAGCTTTCCTGCCGAAGTCAAGGTTTTGGGTGGCGCAGCGCTTTCAGCGCTGCGATCGGGCTGGAAAAATATCGAGGGCTTTAGCCCCTGAGGGTGCTCGCTCAGCCTTTGCTCATTCCACGCTCTCACTCGCCTCCTCCGACCGCCCACTCTCATTCCCCCGCTCATCCACTGCCGACACCGAATAAAAATAAGTCTTCCCCGGCACCACCTGCATATCCCGGAACGCCGGCGTCCTCACCAACTCCGAATTCACTTTCACCGGCGCGCTCCCCGCCTCATGCCGGTAGATGTTGTAGCCCGCCAGATCCGCATCGCTCACCGGAGCCCAAATCAAATCGATAAACGGCTGCTGCCCCGGCCCCGAAAATACCGCCTGCAACCCCGTTGGCACCGCCGGTGGAAATACATCGTGGGCGAACACCTTCACCTCCGGAGTATCATCCCCTTCCACTTCCACCGCGGGCTTTCCCGGCGTCTCGATCTCGCTCACAACCGTGCCGCGATAAAAATAAGTCTCCTCCCACTCGAATGTTTGATCCAGGAAAGAACCGATCCTTTCGAGCGCATCGGCGCACCCCGTAGCCTCCACGTCGACTACCTTATTCCAACTGGAACTCGATTCCAGGCGCCGGTAAATGCGGAACAAATGCTTAACCCCGCTTCGTCCCTCAGCCGTGCCCGGGCACTGCCACGATATTGTCACTCCTTTCGCAGACACCGTCGCTGCAAAATCACCGAGCGGCGCCAGCGTCGGCACCAGCGCCACCCGCACCTGATTCGAAAGCCCCGCGCCGCGCCCTGCCGTATTCATTACCTCAACCGCATAGCTGGCAGATTCCATCGCGTGTTCCTGCTCCAGAGCGGCTGGCAATGTGTCCACAAAAGTTGCTGTTAGTTTTTTAGCGGGCGACTTTTTCATTTCCGCAAAGCCCGCGGGCGGCGCCGTTTCTCCCACCGGCGTTCCACATGGCTTGACCGCCGTCGCAACGCCGCGGCAGATTTCAGTCTTCCCCAGATAACGCACACTTTGCCGGTCCGTCGTTCGCTGCGGAATCGTCCAGGTCAGAGTAACCTTGTCGCCCTTTCTCGCCGCATGCAAGTCCGTTGGTGGCTTCGGCAACTCCAGCGATGGCGCCTGGGGCGGCCCAATCGAAGCGCACCCGCTCAACCAGATTGTCGCCCCCGCCAGCAGCAACCATCTTCCCGTCAAAAAGTTCATGCAGAAACAAAGATTACATCAGGAACCAGCTAAATAAATTTTCATTGATGAAGGAAGAAATTTAGGTCCCGAAGGGACCGACCGAAAATAGCCCGCCACTTTAGTGGCGGGAACCCTTCCGAGAAGAAGATCCAACGTCCTGTAGGGACGCCTGAAACGCGCCGGACATCGAAATCCTGCGAGGATGCCCCTCTCACAAATCCACCCCCGCCCTACCCCACCAACTCCCTCACCGCATCGCGAAACACCTTCGTATGCAAATCCACATCATCCTTCTCCGTCTGCGGACACATCAACGCCATATTATGAAACGGCGTTAACAAAATCCCACGATTCATCGCATACAAATGCATGAACCGTTCCAACTCAAAATCCATCGCCCGATGTGCCTCACTCCCATTCTTCGGAGCGTCCCGCGTAAACATATACTCCCCCCGGCAACCCAGCCGCGTCACGTGCCACGGCAACTCCGCTTCCGTAATCGCTTTCGCCACTCCCAAATTCCAGCGCTCTGCTACAGGCATCATGCGGTCGAACGCCTCCTTGGTCAGAACCTTCGTCAACGTAGCTCGCATCGCCGCCAGCGATACCGCATTCCCGGCCAGCGTCCCGCCAATTCCGCCCACATCGCAATCTTCCAGACTCTCCGTGCCCTTATTCTGCCCCGCCGCAATCCTCTCCGCCACTTCCTCCGAGAATCCGTAAGCCGCGCCCGGAATCCCCCCGCCAATCGCCTTGCCAAAAACCACCACATCCGGCTCCAACTTCTCCGCCGCCGTATATCCGCCGGGCCCCGCGCAAATCGTATGCGTCTCATCCAGAATCAGCAGCGTTTCATACTTGCGCGTCAACTCCAGCATCGCCTGATGAAATCCCTTCTCCGGATGCACGATCCCCACATTCGTCATCACCGGCTCCGCCAGCACGCAGGCCACATCTCGCGCAGCCAGCGCGCGCTCCAGCGCGGCAACATCGTTGAACTCCACAACCTTCGTCGTCACCGCCGGATTCACCGGCGGACCAACATTCCCTCGCCGCGAACCCGCCACACCGTTGTGGTCCAGCGTGATAAAAGTTTCATCCACCGTGCCGTGGTAGCACCAGTTGAAAACCAGAATCTTCGCCCGCCCCGTAATCTGCCGTGCTAGCCGAATCGAAAATCGATTCGCATCCGTCGCCGTCAACGCAAACTGCCAGTAAGGTAGATGGAAGCGCTTCTGCAACTCCTCCGCCACAAAAAGCGCATCCTCACTGGGCAACATCAAGGTAATCCCGCGCCGCGATTGCTCTTCCACTGCCTTCACCGTGGCAAACGGAGAGTGCCCAGTCATCGCGCCCGTATCGCCCAGACAAAAGTCGACATAGCGATGCCCGTCCACATCAAAAAAATGCGACCCCTGCGCCTCCCGCACAAACGGAGGAAATGCCCCCGCCCACTTCACCATCCAGTTCATGGGAACGCCTGCCAGCAACGACTTGCGCGCCCGCTCAAACAACGCCTTCGACTTCGGCCGCTCATCCACAAACTTCTTCTGCTCGCGCGCCATCAAAGACGCAAGTCGGGACCGATCAACATTTTTCATGACGAGGCAGAATAGCATGTACGCAGGATGAAGCAGTTGG
>JBAVQD010000047.1:0-46217 GCA_049693675.1 Candidatus Sulfotelmatobacter sp.
TTCAGCCGCGAACGCCCCTGTCCCACGGTCAGCTGAAAGATAGGCATCCTGCGCGTGCGAAACAGCCCCGAGTTCCGCACCTCCGCGATCACCGTGGCCATTTCCCCCGGACGCAACTCCGCAATCCCCCGCGGATTCAGCCGGTCTTCATAGCGAAAGGGCAAATAATGCAGCAGATCGCCAACCGTCGCGATGCCCTTAGTCGCAAGAATCTCCGCCATCTTCGGACCAATTCCTTTGACGTATTGCACCGGCGTGGTGAGTTCAACCATGGAGAAAGTTCCCAAGGAATGTTAGCAGCAAGATTGCTCTATAGATCTGCTTCCATATCTTCGAATCCGCCCAACCCGCAATCGGCGTCTAACCATCCTGTGCAGCTAAACCTCCTCCAAGCCCTGCTCGCCATTCTCCTCGGCAACGTGGTCTACTTTCTGCTAGCGGGTCATCTCCCTTTGCCCCAGCACCGCCTGTTTCAAGTTGACGCCGGCCTGCTCGTCGACTTC
The DNA here is from genome assembly GCA_049693675.1 of Candidatus Sulfotelmatobacter sp. Classification (GTDB taxonomy): domain Bacteria; phylum Acidobacteriota; class Terriglobia; order Terriglobales; family Acidobacteriaceae; genus Sulfotelmatobacter. The sequence continues at coordinate 504 of JBAVQD010000047.1, forward strand.
CTCATCTGCCTCGCCCTTTATGCCCTCATCCGCAAGATTTGGAGGTGAATCCTGAAGTGCCCATCTGTCGTTTTCCGACATTTCTCCAGTTACTTTAGGCACCTGCCCAAGCTCTACCGTCACGTTAGGATATCTCCTGACGTATGAATAAAATCGCGGTCCTGTACGATGCCGGCCAGGCCGTGCTCTCCACCTTTGATTTGGACGAGGTGCTGCAGCGCATTCTGGAGATCGCACACGACTATTTTCATCTGCGAAACGTGGCCATTGTGCTGCTCGACAAGCAGTCGCAGGAGTTGTACGTCCGCTCGCAGATTGGCTGGGACGAAGGCCAGGATCAGCACCGCCTGCCTGTAGGCCAGGGAATCACCGGAGCCGCGGCGCTAAAGAAGCAGCCGGTCTACTCACCCGACGTCAGCCAGGATCCGCGGTATTTCTGCTCCGCCAAGTCCACTCGCTCCGAACTTGCCATCCCTTTGATGGTGCGTGACGAAGTAGTCGGCGTACTCGATTGCCAGAGCGATAACCTCGACCACTTCGATTCTGAAACTATCGACCTGCTCACCCTGTTCTCCACGCAAGCCTCCATTGCGCTGCAGAACGCGCGCCTCTATTCGCTGGAGCAGCAGCGGGCGCGGCAATTGCAGGCGATCAACGCCATTGCCCAACAAACCACCGCGGTGCTTGATCTGGAAGAGCTACTCAGCCGGGTCTGCCAGCTCATTCAGAATGCCTTCCGCGTATCGCACGTTTCACTTTTCCTGCGTGAAGATCACGACCTGGTGCTGCGCGCGCACCACGGTGCACTCACCCCCTGCATCCCGGAAGGCGGCCGTTTCGCGGCCACTACCGAACCCTGGGCCAGCATCCTTGCCGATAGCTGCACCTCGTTGGAAAGAGATTTCAGCAGCACGCCTGCCGGCAGATTCTTCGCCGAATCGGCTTCGCGCATGTGCATTCCGCTGGTTTCATTTGGACAGACCTTAGGCGTCCTCGCCCTCGATAGCGCTGAATCTGACGCCTTCAGCGATGGCGACCAGCAGTCGCTCGAATCCGTAGCCGATATCTGCGCGACCGCAATTCAAAATGCCCACTACGTCGATCGCGTTAAGCAGCTTGCTTATCTGGATGGTCTGACGGGAATTTTCAACCGCCGGTTTTTTGAACTCCGCATCATGGAAGAAATTGAACGCGCCCGCCGCTACGCAACCGGCATGGCGGTCATCATGGCGGACATCGACGAGTTCAAGCGATTGAACGACGAGTTCGGTCACGTGCTCGGCGACGAAGTCCTGCGCCAGGTTTCATCCCTATTCCATCAGCAAGTGCGCAAGGTGGACGTAGTATGCCGCTATGGCGGCGAGGAGTTTGGAATCCTGCTCACCCAGGTCAATCCGGAGCAATCGATGATCGTAGCTGAGAAACTGCGCAACATGGTGGAAGGCTGGCAGTTTCCTGGTGTGCCGCGCACGGTCACCATCAGTGCCGGGGTCGCAACTTTTCCCGAACATGGCACCAGCCGCGACGGCCTGGTCCGTGCCGCCGATAACGGCCTCTATGCCGCCAAGCAGGCGGGGCGCAACAAAGTTTGCCTGGGCCCGCTGGCCCACCGCCATGCGGCGAGTCTTTAACCTGCCGTCACTTTAATAATTACTTACTCTGCGTTATAGCGGCTAGATTTCCAGCCAGTCTCCCTGCATCCGGTGACGGAGCCGTTCCATATCCCGTTGCAGTTTCTGGCGGCTCTTTTCCAGTTCACGTTCAAGTTGCGGCTGGATTTGCTGCCGCAGTTTCTCTGACTGCTCCCGCATTTCCTTTTGCTGCGAGCAAACCGCCTTGCGAGCTTCCGCTGCGGCTTTGCGACTCTCTTCTCGTGCCGTTTCGAGCGCCGGCTGAAGTTTCGCAATTTCGTTTTGCACTTCGCTCAACTCGGTTTGCATCTCCGCATCCATCTCAGGCGCTTCAAAACTCTCTTCAAGATTCTCCCCAGAGTCTCTGCGTGCCGGCAGCGTAAGCATAAGCTTCTGCTCCCGCTTCTCACGGATTACGCTCACGCTCACCGATCCCGCGCTGTGATCGTGCAAGGCATGGGTGAAGTCGCTGGTATCGTGAACCGTCTGATCGCCCACGCGAATGATGATGTCTCCCGCGCGCAACCCAGCTTTATCCGCCCGGCTGCCTCGATCCACCGAACGCACCAGTACTCCGCTTCCATCCTTCGCGCCAAAAAACTCTCCCAATTGCGGCGTGAGGTTCTCTACCATCAGCCCGCTGCGCATCGAGGAATGCACGTACACCACGCTAATGTTGGGAATGTCGAAATCCGGCAGGTTGGGAATCGGCGGAATGCTCGGGATCGGCGGAATCTGCACGTGGAAACCCTTATCCATCGATTCCATATTCGACCATTCCTTGCCGCGATCCGCCAGTTGCACCTTCACTGTAAGCGGCTGTCCGTTGCGGCTCAGTCCCAGCGTAACCACTCGTCCCGGCGGCGTCTCCCGGATCATCCGATGCAATTGGATTTTGCTTTCGACGGCCGTGCCGTTCATGCTCAGAATAACGTCATGCTCCCGAATACCGGCTTTGCCTGCCGGGGCGTCCTGATCCACCACGGTCACTTCCACGCCCTTTTCTTCCTTCAGCTTCAGCACCCCGAGCCGGTCGGTAGTAATGTCGGCGATGTCGACGCCAAGGTACGCGCTGCCGCCGGAATCTTCACTGGGAATGCCATAGGAGTGCGACGAATCGCCCGTCCATCTTTGCGCCGACTGCGACAGGTTCAACATCAACGGCAGCACCGCAATCGTAGTCAAGATTTGTTTAAGCATCGCAGCCTCCCAGAAGCTTAGTACAAGTAACGTCTACCAACGATTTGTCATCCAGCGACTTGTCATCCTGAAGCGGGCGCTTTTTGCCCGCTGAAGGACCTGAGCGAGCCACGCGACTCCACGGAGCCTGCCCTGAGAGAGCGCAAGCGACCGAAGGGCGTTTGGCTCGCTTCCCTACTGGTTCGCCCGCCTAAAGCAAATATCCCCGGTCGTAGTTCTCACCTTCAATACCGGACCGCCTCCGTTCAGATTGCCCTCAGCGTTGAGCGTTCGCGGGCCCCACTTATCGCCCTCGCTGGCAATGTGAATGTCCGGAAACTCAGACGTGATGTGATGGCCATTGCCCAAATCCACGCTGGCTCGCACAGAGAGCGCCACATCCGGCGCAATGTACACCGTAATATCTCCCGCCGAAGTTTCCAGCTTGGAATCGCTGGCCGGAGCGCCAGTCTTTACAAACTTCACCACGATGCCGCCCGCACCAGTCTCCACTCGCGCCGAAGGAACTCCGTAGAGTTCAATCCCACCCCCGCCTGTCTGGGCGTGTACGTGGCCCTTGGCGGACGCGAGGTGAATCGTGCCACCGCCAGTCTCAATCTCAGCGGCCCCGCCAATATCTCCCAGGTCGATATTTCCGCCGCCGGTTTCAGCCTTCACCTTGCCGCTGCACTGCCGTACCTCAATCCCGCCTCCGCCAGTCTCAATGCTGGCGCCCTGCGTCGCCGACATAATCTCGATGCTGCCGCCGCCGGTTTCCGCAGTGATCATTCCATTGGCGTGGTGAACCTTGATCGATCCGCCGCCGGTGTGCAGCCCAATGTCTCCGTTTATGGTTCCCACCTCGATCGATCCACCACCGGTTTCCGCATGCGCGCCGCCGCCAATATCATCCAGGTGCATACTGCCGCCGCCACTCTCGGCCTCAACGCGGCCAGCAACCCCCGTTGTGTCAATGTTGCCACCCTCGGTCTCGACCTTTACCAGCGCAATCTCGCGCGGGACGCTAATCATCAAGTCGCCGGAAAATTTTCGCCTCGAACCCCTTTCAACTCGCACGTGCACGCCACCGACGTGGACGTTATGAACGCCTTCTCCCTCCCACTCCCCCACCACCCAAGCCGTATCGCCTTTCACGTAAGCGGTCATCTTGTAAGCATCGAACTGCCGGCGCGCATCCTCCTCGGACGATGCCTGAGAACGCATGTGGAGCGTGTAATCGACGCCCTTCTGCTGACCGCCTCGAACCACCACGGAGCCCATGTCTAACCTCACTCTCAGATTCTTGACGCCGGCTAGGGATCCGGTGAGGACTTGGGTCCACCCGTCTCCTTCGCGGGATAAACGTGTTTCTTGCGCTAATAGCAAGGGCGTAAGCATGGCCAGCACGCCCAACACCCCGACGAATTGTGGCAAACGTTTCAAGTACTTCACCTCTGTTTCTTTTCTTTCTCTCTTCTCTCCAGCTGTCATTCCGAACCGGCGTTCTTTGCCGGTGAGGAATCTGCTCGTGATGCGTGCCGCTCGATCAATCAATCTCCGGCAACTGCGCCAGCATCGTCCGCGCCTGCGACTTGATGTACTGGTTCTGGTCCTTGCTCGCCAGCGTCATCAGCACGCCGCGCACACTGCCGTCGGCCTTCACCGGCTCAATCAGTCGCATGGCTTCGGTCCGCACTCCCGGATTTGTGTCATTCACCAAAGCTTCCAGAACCGCATCCCGCACGTGCACATCGTCCTTCACAAAACTCCCCAACCCATCCAGAGCCTTCAGCCGCACTCCCGGATTCGTGTCATAACGCAGCGCGTAAATCAGCGCATCGCGCACCTGCAAAATATTCGGCTTCTGCGTCAGCAGATCCACCGAATCCATGCGCACGCCGGAATTGTAATTATTCCGCGCCGCAAACAGCAGCAATTGCTGGATCCGCTGATCGTTCAACGATCCCTGCGTCTCCAGTGTGGAAACCGTGTTGTATTTAATCTGGATCTGATTCGTTCCGGGTGTCTGCGTGATGGATTGAATTCCGGTGATCGAAGCCTCGGCGGGCGCCGAGCCTGTGCTGGCAGGTGAATTTTCCGGCTGATGAAAGAATACTTTGTAGGATGTTCCCACTCCGCCGGCGAAGCCAAGAATTAGAATCGCCGATGCCAGCGCCGGAGAGAACCGCACCTGCCGCAGCCAGTTCGTCGGATCGAACGCCAACCGCCGCCAGAAGCCGCCCTGCTCGGCCGTTTCCAACGCCTCCTGCAACCGCATACGCGAAGCCGTCAGCAAGTTCGGTGTCGGCTCCATCGCCCGTTCCTGCGACATCAGATCGTGAAACGCCTGCTCCGCCTTAAGTTCAGCTGCGCAGTCGGCGCACCGCGCCACATGCTGCTCCAGCTCATGCCGGGCATCATCCGCCAGCTCGCCATAAACCTGCAGCGTTATATTCTCCCGTACCCATTCACACTTCATATTTGTAGCCTCGCCAGCACTCATCTCATGTGGGGACAGCCGCCCTCGGCTGTCCGCCGGGCAAAGCCCGGCTCTTACCTCATATCTGCTAACTGCCCGCGCAATTTCTGCGTCGCCCGAAACAGCGTATTCTTCGCTGTCTCTTCCGTGGTATGCAGAATCTCGCCCACGGTTCTCAACTTCAATCCGTGATAATGCTTCAACTCAAAAACCATCCGTTCGCGCGGCGTGAGCTTTTCCAGCGCTCCGGAAATCCGCGCCCCCAACTGCCGTCGCATCAAATCCCGTTCCGGATTCGCACCCGCGCGCCCATCCGGCACCTGGTCCAGCAGGTCATACTCGCCACCATTGCCATCCTTCGCCACCGGCGCATCTTCCTTGCGCACGTTTTTCTTGCGCAAGTGATCCAGGCATAGATTCGTGACGATCCGGTAAATCCAGGTATAGAACGAGCACTCGAAGCGAAAACTTCCGATGTTCTTATACGCCTTGAGGAAGGCGTCCTGATAAACATCCTGCGCGTCGTGCTCGGTGCCGGTGAGATGCAAAGCCAGCCGCAACACCGCCTGGTCGTAGTGACGCACCAGCTCCTCGAAGGCTCCGCGGTTACCGCGCTGCGCCTCGCGGATCAGAATCGTATCGTCAATGCGGCGTTCTTGCCCAGCCATGCGGCCCCACGTGGGGTCCCGATTATCACTGACCTTCTCCACTCGCTCGGACTTCGTTCTCGAGTGGCTCCCTGCACCAACCGCAAGTGTTACTGCCCAAACATCGGCCGGCATGTTCTTGTCGTTTTCCTATACCGCCCGGTGACAATGCCGTACCCGGGCTTGCATTGGAATAGACGCTCAGCGAGCGGAACCGTGAGCAGAAATTATAGGCTGCCAGCAGAGATTTCTGCTTGAGGCTCAACAGCTTGGATAGGCAGAGTCGCCCAACAAAACGGATAGACAGATGTAGGGACAGCCATCCAAGCTTGCCGTGAGCGAAGCCGAAGAGGCTCTCCAGTCGAGCGAAGCTCGACATTGCGTCCCGGAGGGACTCCCGAAAATAGCCCGCCAGTTCCCTGGCGGGAAGTCATGCCAGAAAATGGAATTCGTGACGTAGCCACGGCTGAAATTCAGAAGCTATTTTCGCGAAGGTCCAGTTTATATCGCTTAGCGACACCAGGATCTGGGGAATGTCGCGGATTTATTCCGCCGCAGTGGATTCCGACCGCGTGGACATCCCCCAGGCACCCATGTGATGCCCGAAACGTTCTCAGCCGGCTTCACTTATTTCCGATCACAAAATTCACTGTGCTGGCTTGATTGGGGGTCACGGTGACGGAGTGCTCCCAGGTTTTTGGTTCAGTAAAGATAGGGCGCTGCACCGTGTGTTCGGTGAGGACGTCGTAGGCCTGTTCTTTGCCTGCCAGTCCCCAGCCTTCATGCCAGGCAACAATCTGATACGTGCCGGGAGGAACGTCTCTGAATTCGAAGCGTCCGCTCTCGTCGGTGACGGCGTAATAAGGATTGGGAACCACCATCATTTCGGCATTCATCCAGACATGGCCACCGTTGCAACGAAGATTCACCAGGCCGGGTCGAGACATGGTTCGCGAAGTGATTTGGTTGGGGAAAGGAAATGGCAGATTGAAGCTGGCGGCGCCGTCCATATGGATGGTGTGCAGAGTGGCGTCGGAACTTTGCATCTGCAGATCGGCATTTTGCGGCACAAGAAGGATATGCGGAATATAACGGCAATGGTGCTGATCGAGGTGACGCCGCTGCTCGGGAAGCTCCATGGCCTTCCCGGCGGAAATATTTTTCAGATAGACGACGCTATTGGCGACGCCGCCCTCGGGACCAACGATCAGGCGTTCCAGGCTGACGGTCTTTTTGCCGCTGGGATCGCAGATTTGCGGATCTTTGGTAACGGGAAAATCAAGCTGGCGCGGTTGTGGGCCAGACCATTTTACGCTCCCGGAGATAGTACCACCGTCTGCGACGGAGATGACTTTATAGCCATCCTGTGAGGTGGCATAAACTGTGAAGGCAAGGGGAAAGACAAGCAAGAAGCAACGAGCAATGAGACTCCGCATAACTACACCCCTGACGGCCATGCGTAACCCGCGAACGATGCGCGATCGTCGTGGAACGCGAGCCAAAAATTCGAGTCAATTTTCGCGGGCAACGACTTGCACTGGCTTGCGGACAGTGCGGCAAAAAAGGCCGCCCATGCGTACCTTCCGTTTTGCGGTCGTCTTCATCCCAATCGGGAGGGCCGTGTAAACACGGTTCGTGTGATCGGGATCACAAAATTAAAGTGCACTTATTTTTGTAACGAGTCGAGATTACCAAGGTGGTGGAACCGGTGGGGGGTGGGGATTTAGGACGAGCGAAATCGCAATCGGCGCGGATTCTTGTCCTTATCTCCGATGGCTTACAATCTTGCTTCCATGACGGTACGAGTTCGATCCTTCGCCAAGATCAATCTGGGGCTGTGCATTGGCGCAGCACGGCACGACGGTTTTCATGAATTGCTCACCGTATATCAGACAATTGGGCTGCACGATTTCATTCGTGTGAGTGTGGGGCGCGGAACTGGGATTGAGATTCGCTGCACGGACCCGAGAGTTCCGAAAGATGAGACGAACACCTGCCATCGCATTGTCGAAATGGCGATGGCGGCGATGAAAAGTAAGGGACGAGTCACCGTCGATATCGAGAAGCGACTGCCGGTGCAGGGCGGAGTGGGAGGAGCTTCGTCCAATGCGGTGGCGGCACTGCTGGGTTTGGAACGGGTTCTGAAAAAAACTTTGCCTTCCGAGGAGCGGTTGCGCATTGCGGCGGAAGTGGGATCAGATCTGCCGTTGTTTTTCGTGGGTGGGACCGTGTTGGGAGTGGGACGCGGGGAGCAGGTTTATCCGCTGGCGGATTTGCCGCCGACGGCTTGTGTGGTAGTGACGCCGGAGGTGGGCGTTTCGACGCCGAAGGCTTTCGCCGAATGGGATCGCAAATTGACGGTGGGGAAGGCATCCGATAGAATGATCTTGCTTGGCCATGTGTTTTCTGCGTGGCTGAGCGAGAGTTACTCCGGTGCTCCTTTTAGAAGGGGCCGGGCCGAGAATCCGCTTCTCGAGCTTGTCCGGGCCGGGATCAAGAACGACTTTGAAGAAGTCATCTTTCCTGAATATCCCGAGCTGAGTGAAGGTAAGAAGGCGTTGAAACGCGTGGGCGCGAAATATGCGTCGCTGTCGGGCTCCGGGTCGACGTTGTATGGGTTGTTCGCCTCGAAAGAAGCGGCTAGCGCGGCGGTAGCCAAGTTACGCAGGCAAGGTTGGGCGGCGCAGGCGACGGCGACGGTGACGCGGCGGAAGTACTGGAAGAGGCTTTTTGTTTAGCCGCTCGTCTCAGTAAATTTTTGATTGTTGATTTTTGATTGTTGATTGACAATGAGAGTGCTGGTCGAACAGCTTTTCAATCAGCAATCCACAATCAAAAATCAACAATAGCTTCTACTGGGCCGTCGACTAATGGTAGGTCAAGTGCCTTTGGAGCACTTTGTCTAGGTTCGAATCCTAGCGGCCCAGCCAGAAAACAGCTAAAGGCTAAGAGCGAACTATGGCCACTTTAGTGACGCCGACGGACGCGGAAAAGACGGAAAAAGCCGAGAAGCAGGCTCCCCCTATGCCCGAGGAGAAGTCGGAACGCAAGCCGCGAGCGCGGGTGGACGAGAAGTTCAAGATTTTTGGCGGCACGGCAAACGAGGCTTTAACCGACGAAGTTTGTAATTTTCTCGGGATGCCGCGCGGCCAGGCCATGGTGAAGCGGTTTGCCGATGGCGAGGTGTACGTTCAGATTCAGGAAAACGTGCGCGGCTGCGATGTATTTGTGATGCAGCCGACTTGCCGGCCGGTGGACGAGAATTTAATGGAGCTGCTGCTGATGATCGACGCGTTCAAGCGCGCGTCGGCTCGGCGGATCACGGCGGTGATGCCTTACTTTGGGTACGCGCGGCAGGATCGCAAGGATAAGCCGCGGGTGCCGATCTCGGCGAAGCTGGTGGCGGATTTGCTGACCACGGCGGGGGCTCACCGGGCTTTGATTGTGGATCCGCATACGCCGCAGATTCAGGGATTTTTTAATATCCCGGTGGATCATTTGTTTGCGTCGCCTGTGCTGGTGGATCATTTCAAAAAGCTGAATCTGCCAAACCTCACCGTAGTTTCGCCGGACGCAGGCGGCGTGGAGCGGGCGCGATTTTTTGCCAAGAAAGTGGATGCCGCACTGGCGATTGTCGATAAACGCCGCGTGGAAATGAATGTAGCCGAGGTCATGCATGTGATCGGCGACGTCAAAGGCCGCTCTTGTTTGATCATTGATGATCTGATTGACACGGCGGGAACCACGGTGAAGACGGCGGCGGCGCTGCTGCAAAATGGAGCGACCTCGGTTTATGCCTGCGCCTCGCATGCGGTGCTTTCGAATCCGGCGGTGGAAAATATTCACGATTCTGCGATTGAGCATGTTGTGGTAACCAATACGGTCCCGCTGACGGCGGAAGCCAAGAGCGAGTCCAAAATTATGGTGCTTTCGATTGCGGGATTGATTGGGCGGGCGATTCAGTCGATTCACGAAGAGACTTCGGTCAGTAAATTATTTGCGTAAGGGAAATTGAATTTATGGCAACTACTTTGGAACAGAATGTTTTGGAAGCGCAGCCGCGAGAAGCGGGCACGAAAAACCATGCCCGGCGTGTGCGGCGAGAAGGCAAGATTCCGGCGGTGGTTTATGGGGCGGGGAAAGATGCGATGCCGGTGAGTGTCGATCCGCGGCATGTGCTGCGCATTTTGCGCTCGGAGAGCGGACACAACTCGATTTTTGATCTGGCTCTGGATGGCAGCGACAAGACCAAAGCCATGATCGTGGATTGGCAATATGAGCCGATCAAGGGCCATCTGCTGCACATCGATCTGAAGCGCATCGCGATGGATAAAGCGCTGCGGGTGAGTGTGCCCATCGTGCTGCAGGGCGTTCCGGCGGGAGTTAAGACGGAAGGCGGAATTCTGGAACAGATTCTGCGCGAGGTTGAGGTTGAGTGCTTGCCGGGAGACATTCCGGGCCACATTGATGTCGATGTGAGCGAGCTGACGTTTGGAAAAGTTCTGCGCGTGTCGGATTTGCCGCGCAGCGAAAAGCTGGAATTTTTGACCGACGCGAACCAGCCCGTAGCTCACGTGACCAGCGTGAAGGAAGAAGTTGTGGCTGCTCCGGAAGCGGTGGCGGCGGAAGCGGGAGCTGCTCCGGCCGAGCCTGAGGTTATCAAGAAGGGCAAGGCGGAGACTGAAGAAGAGGGCGAGGCCGCGGCTGAGAAGCCGGAGAAGAAGGCTGAGAAGAAGGAGAAGAAATAATAGTGCTTATGTGGGGACAGCCGCCCTCGGCTGTCCGCCGGGTAAAGCCCGGCCATCACAGCATGAGTTCAGGATGGTGGCGTGAAACTGATCGTGGGGCTGGGCAATCCTGGAATCGAATATCAGTTTTCGCCGCATAATGGTGGATTTCTTGCGGTCGATCGCATTGCCAGCGATCTGGGAGTTGAAATTCGGAGCCGGCAGTGCCGGGCATTGACGGCGCGGGCGGTGATTGAAGGCGAGACCGTGCTGCTGGCTAAGCCTGAGACTTACATGAATCTCAGCGGGCTGTCGGTGCGAGAGTTGGTGGCGGAGTACGAGGCGAAGCCGGAATCGGATTTGATTGTGATTCAGGACGAGCTGGATTTTCCGCTGGGCACGTTGCGGATTCATACGCGGCGGAGTTCGGCAGGGCACAACGGGATTGAATCGATTATCGGGTCGCTGGGTACGCAGGATTTTTTGCGCATCCGGATTGGCGTGGCTCCGGAGCACAAGCTGGAAGACGGACAGCGCTATTTGCTGGCGCCGATGCGCAAGGCCGATCTGGCGGTGATCGATGGCGTGCTCGATACGGCGGAAGAAGCGGTGAAGGTGATTTTGAGAGACGGTCCGGCGGCGGCGATGAACTGGTTTAATCGCAAAGAGCCGGAGTAAGGAAGCGAGCCCGACGTGCGGTTATTGCGTCGCAAAGAACGCGACGCTTCGCACGGCTCGCCCAGATCCCTCGCTGCGCAAAAGGCGCTTGCTCGGGATGACAATTTTGTGTTGTGGCAAAGATTTGGAGACTGCAAATGAATCGTACTTATGAGTTGATGTTTATTGTCCGGCCAGATATGGCGGACGAAGATCTGGACAAATTGGTGGCGAACCTGGAGTCCACGGTGACTTCGGCCTCGGGCACGGTAAAAGCCATCGACCGAATGGGCAAGCGGCGTCTGGCCTACATGGTCCGCAAATTTCGCGAGGGCATTTACATCCTGTTGACGATTGAAGGCACAGGGACGGTAATCCACGAACTGGAGCGGCGCTTGCGCGTCACCGAGCAGGTGATCAAGTTCCTCACCGTGCGAGTGGATGAAGAGCAGAAGCGGCTGGAGAAGATCAAGGCACTGCGCGATTCGCGGAAGAAAGCCAGCGCACAGCCTGCGGTCAGCGCGGCGGAAGCACCAGCATCGGCTGGCGAAGCGCCGGCAGCCGATGTGCCGGCGGCGACCGCTTAGCCCAGATGTACGACTGATTGTCGCGCTGTCGAATGTTCCACGAGATCGTTTCAAAAGATCGTTTCGAGAAATCATGAAGGAGCACTATGAGCGACGAAGTTAAAGCACCAGCGGCAGGTGAGCGGCCCTCGCGGCCTTTTGGAGAGCGTTCGGGCGGGGGAGATCGTCCGCGATTTGGCGGTGGTGGTGGTGGGCGATCCGGGCCCGGCGGTCCGCCGCGCGAAGGTGGACGGAAGTTTTTCCGGCGCAAGAAAGTTTGCAAGTTCTGCACCGAGAAAATTGCCGACATCAACTACAAAGATTACCGGCTGCTCGGGCAGTTCGTGGCGGAGAGCGGCAAGATTGTGCCCCGGCGTTTGACCGGAGTGTGTTCGCCGCATCAACACCGGCTGGCTTCTGCCATCAAGCAGGCGCGCAACATTGCGCTGCTGCCGTTTGCCGGACGAGCGTCGTAATACTTAATTGCTGATTGTTGATTTCTGATTGTTGATTGAGAATCCTATTGCTCTGAGGCTTTGTTTCTTAATCAGCAATCAAAAATCAACAATCAGCAATATTAACCAGAGATCGGAGTCATACTATGGAAGTTATTCTCAAGGAAGATGTGAACAAACTGGGTTCGCGGGGCGACGTGGTGAAGGTTGCCGAGGGATACGGGCGCAACTTTCTTTTGCCGCGCAAGCTGGCCATTGAAGCCAATGAGGGCAACAAAGCCGTCATCGTGCAGATGAAAGCCGCTTCGGTGCGCAAGTCGGCCAAAGAGAAGACACAGGCCGAAGAGCTAGCCAAGCAGTTTGAGGGACTATCAGCTACGTTCCAGAAGCGAGCGGGAGAGCACGATCAACTGTTTGGGTCGGTCACTTCGGGCGACATCGCCGAAGCCATCGTCAAGAAGGGAATCAATCTCGACCGGAAACAAATCCAGCTCCACGAACCGCTGAAGACCCTGGGCGAATTCACGGTGCCGGTGAAACTGCACAAGGAAGTGACCGCGCATTTGAAAGTTGTGATCGAGAAGGAAGCGGTGGCCGAGTAGGGACGCGTTTGCTGTCAGGACCGTGATTGTCCGGTATAAGCAGTAGAACTCTGGTCCCGACTCTGCGAAACGCTGATCAGGCACGGTCGGATCTCAGAGGCGCCGGGTTCCTTAGAACGTTTTGGACGGCTCTCTTGGGCCAGGTCGGCGAGCGATTCTAACCGCGCCGCTTATATAGCACCGCAAACTCAAACCCCGCATTCGCCGGAAATAACTCCGCTACTTTCCGCAACCGCTCGGCGAGAGCCGAAGGCGCCAGCAATGGATAATCCCGCTCCCGCAGATCGTAATAATCCACGTCTAAATAAAGCGACAACAGATAAATCGAAATCGTATCGGCAAACGTGGCCTCGAAATATTCATTCTTAATGCGCTCCGCCTCCGGACCGCCAGCCACCGCCAGCTTCCGCGCTTCCCATGCGTCCAGCGAAGTCTCTCCGCGCGTCCCCGCCTCCACCTGCTTCCAGGCGATCTGGCTGAAATCTTCGGAAACGCCCGCCGTTTCCACCAGCGCGTGCCCCACATTGATATAAAACTCGAACGCCACGGAAAATTTATCGTCCATCAGCCGCGTGGAAATGAACACGCACTGCGAATCGCCCAGATTCAAGTTGCGATGGCACACCGCATTGTCGCTGAGCGCCACGTCATAGCGGTCCGCAATCAGAATCTCTTCTCCTTGCGTCACCGTCAGCGGCACAAAATAATAAGCCTTGCGCTTCAGCGCCCCGGCAATTTTGGTGGGCACCGCGGCAATCATCCGCTCCAGATCAAGCGAACTCATGGAGGCCTCGCCCGCCACGGCGTAGCACACCCCATTCCCCGCCTGCGAAACCGGCGTCATCCGGACCACATCCGCGGGGCTCCGCGTGATAGCTGGCGCTGCCTGCGACATAACTTTATCTTTTATACACCAACAGCTCGTGAGGCTTATGATTCCAGCCCTGACAGGTGCAGTACGCTAGTTTGAAATATCCACAGGCTTGGAATCCTTCCGCCCCCTGCCAACCGGTCTCATGCAAAAGCGATTAAGTAAAGACGTAAATCAAGCCGCATCCCAGACGGTGCGTCGATATACTGGAACGGGGGATGCCCAGAGATCAACTTCCGACCTATCCCGTGCAATTGACCGCTTGGGCGGAGATAGGCAGCAGGCGTCGACACAAAACCATGACCTCCGATGAGCTATCGCGGATAGGGACGGCGGCTGCGAAGGCACCGTGGGGGAAACGAGAAATCGGTTATTAGCTTGAGGGCATATTGCGAATCAAGAAATCTCCGAAAAGTGGAACCGTAAACGCCGTATCCCCATACGCCGGACTATAGATCATGCCCTTTCGGATAATGCTGGACCTAATCGGCGCTATTGATTGTGGTTTTACGTGGAGGGCCGCCGCGATGTCTCCCGACCGCTGGTTGCCTTCGCCTAAACCGGCAAGTGCCCGCAGATACTCTTTTTCTCGTGGCGTCAGCCGATCAAAGCGTACCCTGAAGAAGCTCTGATCTAAATTAGCAATGGCGACCTTGCTGGCAGCCTTAATATTCTCCGCTGTAATTGGAGAACCCGTGGCGATGTTCCATGCTTCGTGCCCCCATTGCTGCAAAAAGTAGGGATATCCCTGCGTTTCCAGCAAGATCTCACTGATCGCTGATTCCGTAAACTCGACCTGATGGTTACGTACAGGGCTCTGTAGCGCGCTTGCTGAGTCCGTGGCATTGAGTTGCCCAACCGGCGGGAAATCAAACAGGCGTTCGGCGTATGACTTGGATTTTCCGGTCAGACCGACAATTTGGGGCAGTCCCGCTCCAACCAGAATCAGCGGCAGGTTACGCTGGTTTATGCGGTGGATGGCCATGATCAGTGCGCTTAGTTCCTTCTCATCGAGGTACTGCAATTCATCCACGCAGATCGCGACGGCAGTTCCTTGATCTGCCGCAGCATCCCCGATAGCAACCAATAGTTCGCCAAGGTCGGCCTCAAGATCCCCGCTGTCTGCGCTGCCCAGTTCTGGATCTATAGAAATCTCGATTTCGTATGCCTTCAGTTTGAGTCCCTTCACGAAGCTGCTCAGCACCCGGAACCCGCGCTTTGCCTTGTCGCCGACATTCTCCATAGCGTCGAGCGAAAAGAGTATCTGACGAAGCGGCGGTATGAGCAGCGCCGACAATTGCTTTTCTTCATGGGCCTCAATAAGCACAGCTTTATACCCTTCGTCTTTAGCTGCCTCCCATATTCTGTTTAACAAAACGGTCTTACCAACCCCACGTAGCCCAACTAGAATCAGGCTTTTCGATGATAGGCGATTCTTAATGCGCGATAGCGCCACGCCAGCCGAAGACAATATGCCGTCGCGGCCAGCAAGTTCTGGAGGTTGACTTCCAGCCCCGGGTGCAAATGGGTTTACCTTGGGGTCCATGTCTGTAGTAAGTTTAGCAACTTATAGTAGGTTTACAATAGTTTATCGAAGAATACAATAAACTTAATAAACTTGCTACATCTCTCCTGCAACGCTAGACTCGGGTACATTTATGGGCGCTATGAATGGCCTAGACAACTACGTAGGGGCGGGGATTGGCAAATCGGAACCAGTCCCATTCGGCGCGACATGTCCTTGCCCTTAGTTGCCGCTCCCCTTCCACCCCATCCAATCCAACATCCAGCGCCACGTCACCTCATGATCCCGATGCAGCGGCGGCGCCGGCAATGCCTGCGTGGGAAACTTCACCGCCTTCCCGCGATACGACTCGACAAGCTGCTTGAACACCCGCCCCTGCTCCTTCACCTTCCCATCATTCGTCAACAGCCCCAAACTATATTCGAGCGAATTGAACTCAAACTTCCTGTCCACATCGTGACTATCCCAATAAGTGAACCAGCTCACTCCCGAATCAATCGCCGCCAGCACCGCCTTCTCCAGCCACTCCGCCTGCTGCTTTTCATTCAGCGATTCGATACAAGTGTTGAACTCCTCCGCCCACACCGGCTTTCGAGCATCTCCCACATAAGCGCGAATCAGGGTTGCATTTGCCGCCAGCAGCTTGGTGCTCGGAGGATCCATAGGCCCGCCAAACTTCAGCGCTCCTGACCAGTACGGATAACAATGCATTGTCGGCATGGGCCGCGCCGCCAGCGCCTGCGGCGAAAATGTGGTCGACTCAAACCATGGCAACTCGTCCACTCCATTTACGTGGACGTGGTCCAGTGAAACCCTCTCCATCAGCGCAAACATTTTCCCCATCCACGCGTCACCCACGGCCGGCTCCGTACTCCAGCACGTATTAATCTCGTTTCCAAAATCGAATCCGATGATGTTGTTCTTGTTCTTCATCACGCCCGCCAGTTGCCGAATGAAAATCTCCTGCGCATTCCACATCGCCTCATCCGCATAGAAAGCCGTTCCCGCTTTATTGAACGGAGGCAGAAAAAACCATCCACTCAACTGACCGGTGAGCGCCGTCACCACCGCATCCAATTTTCGTTCGCCCATCAGCGTAAGCAGTTGATCCAGCCGCTTCAGATGCAGCGGGCTCACCCACTTCGGATTGGGCTGAAAGTAAGGCCAGATCAGCAGAATGCGAAGATGGTCGGCACCTAAGGCAGCAATCGCATCCAGGTCGCGCCGGATAGGGTCCGCATCCCATTCATTCCAGCAGAACCACCAATTCTTCGACGGCGTATAGTTCACGCCAAAGCGATGCCGGTCCAGTGCCAGGCTCCAGACTCGTTGAACGGAATGCGAATCGTCGGCTCTCTCCGTACTCACGCCGTCTGTAATTGCGGATGCTCTGGCAGGAATCGCGCCTGCCACCGCTACACTCAAAGCGTTCGAAATAAAGTCGCGTCGATTCATAATAGAGCGACACTATACGCTTATCGGGAAGCCGATCAATTGTCTTAAAAGAATGTCTGGTAAAAACTGGCAGGCAGGAAAGTAAAAACAGGAAAATCCAGAATGCCCTCGGTGACATTTTCTATAACTCATAGTAATAGCAAAACGCAAGTCGAGGATGACTTGAGTTGGGAGATTGCTTTTCTGGAAGCTTTCGGAATCGTTCAGCGCTTCAGCGAGTTGCCCATCATCAGCGCAAACAACAGAGGAAGGTAAATCACCGTGGCCTGCAAAACATGACGAGCCAGCATCTTCGACCGGCCACTCTGGACCGGCATCTTTAAGAACGCCAGCCGCGCTCCGAAATAAAAAAGCGCAATCCCGAGAATGATCGCGCCCACCATATAGATCCTTCCCGCCATGCCGAAAACAGTGGGCAAAACGCTTAATGGAATCAAAATAATGGAATACGCCAGGATGCGCCTCGCAGTCGACCGTCCATCTTCTTCCACCACCGGCAACATGCGAATTCCACCCGCCGCATAATCCTCGCGGTAGAGCCACGCGATAGAGAAGAAATGCGGGAATTGCCAAACGAACAAGATGGCGAACAAAATCAGAGTGCCCCACTCCAACTGCCCTCGCGCCGCTGTCCAACCTAAAACTCCGGGCATAGCTCCAGGAAAAGCCCCAACGAACGTGCAAATCGGCGAAATCCGTTTCAAGGGCGTGTACGCCGCCAAATAAACCACGGAAGTCAGAAACGTCAGTAATCCGGTCAAGGGGTTGCACAAAACAGCCAGATAGATCGACCCGCCCAGTGTCGCCAATACACCGGCGGTAGTAGCGTGCCACAAACTCATGCGCCCCGTGGGCAGCGGACGTTGCGCCGTGCGCCGCATGTGCGCGTCCACCTTATATTCCATCACTTCATTCAGCGCCGCAGTTCCGCTGGAGACCAGCCCAATTCCCAACAGCGCATGAAAAAGCCCCCACGAGAGCGACGACACCCCACTTTGTTGCGCCCCGAAATAATAGCCGCACCACGCCGTCATCACGATCAGCGTAGTGACGCGCGCTTTCATCAATTCGGCATAGTCGCGCAGCAGAGAAGTCGCCTGACTGCGAAGGACTGACATAGGTTGGGTCATCGTGCTCATGAGCGATCAGTGGTGTGGTTGTCGTACCGCCTTGGCCTGCGCTCGATTCTCCGATCGTCATTCACACTTGAAGGCGAATCGAGAAAAGCAAGCATGGTGGTCCCACAAAACCACCGCATACCAAGAATTGCATAGGTACTCTGTTGGCTTTCGAAAGTCAAGTCAAAATCTGCCTTGCGTTCCGATGCCAAAGCAAAATTCGAGTGCCGCAGCCGCGATTTTATTACGGACTTGCGGCCACAGTCGATCCCGTAAAAATTTCTGGCGGATCAAAAAAACATTGGTGCCACAGCGCAGCATCCGACAACTTGCCCGCCTTCCAGTCCTGCAGAGTCTCGAAAGTCGCGGCGATCATTCCCCCGTCGGCCGAGTCAAAAATCAGAACAATCCCCGCCAGTTCCTGAGTCCTCTGGGCCAGTTCTGGATAGTTCCTTTCCAGTACTGATTTCACAAATTCCAGGCGGAGCTGGGGACTCGAGTCCTTCACACCTTCATCGGTCCTTTCCACCGACACAATTTTCACCCGCTTGCCGCGAAGCGGCGCCCAATCTGCGGGAAACGGCGCCACTTCCTCCCGCGAAATGCGGAACAACTCCGCCGCCGTGGGCGACGCAGCCGCGTTCGCCGGCGCGTCTCCATCCGGAACGCTGTCAGGCATCTCCAGATTGTTGCGCCAGATCCATCCCCGCGACAGGCCGGAAATCCGAACGTGTACCCAGTCCCGGTTATAATCCAGCATCTCGAACTCATCGTGCGCGCTCGCCAAAAACAACGTCTTGGCATTCAGACTGGCCGACGACACCACTGGCGTTCCTGACTTCTTCACCGCCACCAGATTCTTGGGATGCGTCTGATTCTTTAGAACCTCCTGCAAACCGTCCAGTTCGGTTTGCAGCGGGCCGCCCTCCTCAATTTTCTTCGGTTCTTTCTGCTGAGGATTCTTTTCCTGATCCGCCAGACCGTGCGCCACTGACGATGAATAATTTCCGGTTACTTCGGGAAGCCGCGGCACCGGCGCTGAAATAGCAGGCTCCGATGAGGCTATCGACGAATCTCGCGACGGCGAATTCGCTGTGGGCGAGTTTCCTGAGGGAGACTTTGGCGACGATGATCCCGGCGCAGGGTATGACGTCGAACCTGTCGCCGACGAAGCCGACGAAGCCGATCCTCGCGTCGGCGATTCCGCTGGAAATGGCACGGTCGCTGTCGGCACGGGACGGGCCACAGGCACTTTCGCAGTCGTTCTGGCCGCTGGCATCGAACTCGGCGGCGCAGTATTCGCAGCCAACTGATCCGCCAGTTGATCCAGCACATCCCCTTCAATCCGTCCATTAGAAGTCAGCAACTGATATCCAGACTTGGCC
This sequence comes from Candidatus Sulfotelmatobacter sp., assembly GCA_049693675.1. GTDB lineage: Bacteria > Acidobacteriota > Terriglobia > Terriglobales > Acidobacteriaceae > Sulfotelmatobacter. The sequence goes on from JBAVQD010000047.1 coordinate 19,801, forward strand.
GCAACCGGATCAGCGTACCAGGCTGTAACCTGCACTACCACGCGCACTACCGAGCCGCCCCCAGGCGCCGCGGTCACTTGAAATTTCGATTCGTAGTAGCCCCTCCTGTACCGGTCCAAAGGATGATCCGCCGAACTCGATACCGCGAACCCATCCAGCACCGGCAGCCGCCCGGCCGTTGGTATTTCCTGCAGCATTTTCTCAATGCTAGCTTTCGATTGAGGAAACGTCCGCTCGTAGCCATTGCCTTGCGCATAGCTTACCGGCGCACACGCAGCCGCCATCCCCAGTAACACTAACGAGAAAATTCCACGAAACACCGCGGGGCAAGGCCTCATGGCAGAAACTCCAACTGGTCGCGCTCCATCCATCCGTGCTGTCCCTCGTGGGTCTCTACACCGTACCAGTAAGGCGTGGATATCAGGATCAGCACCTCGGTTCCCGGAGTCAGCAACTGCAGCGTTCCGGCGGTGTGAAACGGCGCCGACTTCAGCGGAGCCCCCGGCTGCTTCACCAGACGCTCCACTTGCTTCTTAACACCCTTGATTTGCTGTTCCAACGTCTGCCCGACCGGGGCCGGGGCAGGCGTCGCCTCTTCCGACGCAACTGGTGGCGGCGTCTGAACCGCATTGTCCGAAGCGCTTTCCACGTTGCTCGAACTGCTCTCGACCGCCTGCGGAGCAGACTGCACGGAACCTTCAGCCACCGGCGTGTCTGCCGCGTCATTCCGCACCGCAAGATTCTGCTTCTTCGCCAGCAGTTCCTGGTGTTCTCTTTCCGCCTCGACGTTCTGCGCCTTCATTACCTCGATGCTGTCGAGATGCTCCCGAATGTCTTTGTATTCGGCGGTTTCTACCGATCCGTTAGATTGGTGCACCACCCGGCGGAAATCTTCCTCAAAAAGTGCGTCGATGCGCAAGACCGTATTTTTCTTTCCTTGCGGCGTCACCACGTATCGCACCACCAGGGTGCCCACGTCGCTGGAGTCCTTGAAATTCCGCGGATCGAGCGCTTCCGTGCGCACCTTGTAAATAACCCTCCCACCCTGGTCCCAGGCCGGAAACACGTGCGAAGAATCGGCGGCCTTTGCACCCGCAACAAACTCGTCCTTGTTGTACTCCTTGGTTCCCCGGATCACGCCATTCTGCGCTACCTCTTCGACAACTTGCTCAACTTCACTTTCCGGCAAGGGGATGTTCACAATCAAGCCTTCGCCATACGAAACTTTATTTTTGCCGGGTCGCGCGAGCGCAGTTGGAACCATTGACACAAGCAGAAAAAAAAACAGAAGAAGCAGAGGAATCGGTAAAGCCGAGGATTTGGGCCACGTCAACATTGATTTGTCGCGTTCACCGACGATTGTAGTTAACCTGCGAAGCTTCATGGCCCGTTGATTCAGTCGGCGCCGGCGAAGGCAATCCCAAAAACTAATCTGGTCTCCAATCTACCCGAGTCTCGTACTCTCAGCACAGAGATGTCAACTCTCCAGAAAGATTTTGCGTCACACTGCGGATAGAAAGACGTTGTAAAAAAAATGTAAAAAAAATAATGGAAAGCACTTGAATTTTTTCTTTCGGCCGTAGTAGGATTCATCCCCGGTACGGTGGTAGGACCTAAACTGGTTCCAGCTACGGGGTGAAACGCGAACGAATCCTGTGGGAAATTTTTATTTTCACCTCTAGTTTTTGTGGGATGCAATTTAACTAAAAACAGAATCTGATCTGAATGCTGAGGAGTCCGGTCATGCACGTTATGAGCCGTCTGCGGATTCGCGGTTTCGCTACGTTTGCTCCCTCCCTCTCTGCAATTTCAATTTCACTGATCCTTCTATTTCTCGTGATGGCCGGCAGTCCGCGCGCGAATGCGCTTCCCGCTTTCGCCCGTAAATACGGGTTGCGCTGCTCCGCTTGTCATGAGTCGTGGCCGATGTTGAACTACTTTGGACAAAAGTTCAAAGACAACGGCTATCAGATCATGAACGACCGCGATGCTCCGATCTGGCAGAATCCCGGTTATTGGCCGGTTACCTTCCGCATGACCCCCTTCTGGCATCGTGTCAGCACCGGCAAGGTGCTGGTCGATACTTACACGGCCGGTAGCACCACACCCACCGGATCGGCGATCCAGCGCGTTACCAGCTCCGGCTTCGACCTCAGCGGCCTCGACTTCCACACCGGCGGCACCCTGTATAAGAATATTTCGTTCTACGTGTTGCCTTCTTCGGATTCCACCGGCGCATTTCACTTCGAAACGGTGATGGCCCGCTTGGACAATGTATTCGGCAGTCCGTGGCTCAACATAAAACTGGGCAAATTCGAGCTCGATAACCTGCTCTCCGAGAAACGCATCCTCACACTGACCGGCAACGGCGGCATCTACCAGTTGTACCACTTCATTCCGCAAGGCGACGGCAACATCTTCGGCCAGATCGGAGACAACCAGCTCGGCATCGAAGTGTTGGGCCACAACTATAACGACCGGACACGCTACTCGGCTGCCCTCTTGAGTTCCAACGACGGCCAAGTAGGTCTTCCTTACGGCGCCAACGCCTACAGCGGATTCTTTACCGCCAGCCAGGCTTTCGATGCTGGCAAAGCGGGCGTGCAGCGCATCGGTGGTTATGCCATGGTTGGTCTGGCGCCCACCACTTGGCTCACGCAAACTGGCCCCAGCGGATCGACCGTGCTCCCGGGCTCGGGAATTGGTAACAAGTCGTTCAGCCGCGAGGGCTTCGTCGGCCTGTTCTATTTTGGCCAGCATGCCGACCTTCAAGTTGTGACTCAGCACGGCCAGGATAGCGTCTGGTTCGGTCAGGGCTACGGCGACCTCATCGATGCCATTGCTACCGGCAACAATACAACCGGAACCACCCTGGCCGCTGGAGCTCGAGCGCCGTCCTGGAACGGCGTCTTGTTTGAGCCCCACTATATCTACAGTCCGCAGCTGATCTTCATCGGCCGCTTTGAGACGATTCGCATGCAGCAGCAGTCGACTCCGGGCACGCCCCAGAGTTTTGGCAATATCTCTACCTACACAGTCGCCATGCGTTACAACCCATTCATGACCAGCCGCGCTGGTTTTGCCTGGCACAATGAATACAACTGGTTACATCAGGACGGCGTTGGCCCGTCGCTTGGCTTGAATAGCACTAACTTAAACACCAGCGAACTTTTAACGGGATTTGACTTCGATTTCTGAGCTCCATTTCGAGTAAGAGGGAACGACATGCGGACAAGACTTAAAAACTGGACGCTTTTGTTGGGCGCGGCTGCTTTCTTTACGCTCCCGCTGACTTCGTGGGCGCAAGTCACAACCGACCAGCTTAAGCAATGGCTGAATCTGCCTACCTCGACCAGTCACATCGGCAATATCACGGGTCACGCTAAGGATGGCGCCGCGGCGTATCGCAGATTCTGCGTTGGATGCCACGGCGATCTGGGGGATGGCAACGGCGAAGTCGCACAGTGGCTCGATCCTCCGGTGTGGCCCAAGCCCCGCGATTTTCAGCTGGGAGTATTCAAATGCCGTTCCACTCCCACCGGAACGCTGCCCACCGATGAGGATCTTTATGATACCCTCGCTCGCGGCCTCGACCGTTCGAGTATGCCGCAGTGGAGCAACCTAACCAACATCGAACGCGCTGATCTGGTCGCCTGGATCAAGCACTTCTCTCCCCGCTGGCAGAACGAGAAACCCGGCACTCCGATTACCATCCCTCCCGAGCCGGAAGTGACCCCGGAGCGCATCAAGGCAGGCCGTGAAGTTTTTGCACGGGTATCTTGCTGGAAGTGTCACGGCGTGCAGGGCATGGCGAATGGACCATCAGCCCCTACCCTTACCGACGATCTCGGTAAGCCCATCGAGCCCTTCAACTTTACCTCGGGAACCCGGCCGAAGTGTGGTGATACTGACCGCGATATCTACCGGATATTTATGACCGGCCTGGACGGCACTCCAATGCCTTCCTTTGCCGATACCATCAAACCGGATGAGGCTTGGGATCTGGTTTTCTATCTCCGGACCTTCATGCCGCAGAAGAGCAAAGAAAGAGAGTTGGCAAAACAGCTCAACTTGAAGCCGGTAGATCCAAATGCACCGGCTGGCCAACAGTAGGGGCTACAACGGCATCGCAAATGAGCTTTTCAGCCGTGTAGTTTTCTAAGGAGAAAGATCAATGAAAGAACGATTAGTGAGAAATCGATACAGGTTGGCTGCAGTACTATCGTCGGTAGTTCTACTTTCTTGTGGCGTGCTGCTCCTAAATCCCAGCGTCAAGGCTGCTGGAGAAGGCAAAATCTCTGGCACGGTTAAACTCAGTGGCACCGCTCCGCACATGCGCGGCATTGACATGTCGAAGGATCCTTGGTGCGCGAAACAGCACGCGAATGACCCCGCCCACATGGAAAATGTGGTCGTCGGCACCGGCGGGGGATTGGAACATGTGGTTCTCTACATCTCGGAAGGTTTGACTGGCGGCGCCCTGGCTGAGGTTGCCACCGGAACGCCAGTGTTCGATCAGAAAAACTGCATGTATACGCCGCACGTTTTGGCGATGGACATCAATCAGAAATTCAAGGTGATCACCAGCGACCAGACTACCCACAACATTCACCCCAATCCTAATCCATTGACGGGCAACATCCCCTGGAATCAGTCCCAGCCACCCGGTGCCGCCCCGATTGAAAAAAGCTGGAAGGCTCCCGAGATGATTCCGGTGCAATGCAATATTCATCCCTGGATGCACGGCTACTTCTCCGTCGTCAAAGGCCCCTACGCCACCACCGACGCTAGTGGCGCCTACACCATCAACAACGTGCCGCCCGGAAGCTATACCGTGACTGCATGGCAGGAAGACTTAGGCACACAGACGGCCAAGGTGACGGTTGCCGCAGGTGGAACCGGATCTGCGGATTTCACCTTCAAGGGTAAATAAAAACCTAGACGGTCGATTTGGCAACTGTTGCATAACTCAACGAATCGCCGCAGCATTCCCTGCGGCGATTCGACAATAAGGCCTGATGCTGGCCAAAGGCGGGGGAGATGGGCAAGCTTCTCGCGGTAACCATCGTAGTGATCGCAATCGCTTCGGCAGTTCCCATCGTGATGCACATGTGGCCTATGCCTCCGGACATCTCCGTCCACGGTCACCTCATCGACGAGCAATTTGCCGATACCATGATGGAGACTGGCGTTGCGTTCCTCTCTTCTCAGATCCTTCTGGCATTCTTCATCTGGAAGTTTTCCAGCCCAAAACCGGGCGCCAAGATTAAGCGATTTCCCGGCGGTGCGACAGGCTTGGTGGTCGCCGCATTCTTGCTCGTGGGCACGGAGGTTTTGGCCTTGGGAGTCTTTGGCGTCAAGGCGTGGGCTGACGTGTATTTCACTCCCCCTGCCGCAGATGCGCTGCCAGTCCAGGTCCAGGCGGAGCAGTTTGCATTCTACTTCCGCTACCCCGGTCCGGATGGAAAGTTCGGCCCACTCCACCCAAATCTCGTCAACGACGCGAACGCCAACTTCTTCGGTCTTGATACCAGTAACGATCAGGACTCAAAGGATGACATCGTGACTGCCGAGCTGGCCATTCCAGTGAACCGCGAGATTCATCTCCTCATGCATTCCAGGGACTTGGGCCATTCCTTCTATGTTCCGGAATTACGCGTTCATCAGGATTTCGTTCCTGGACTGGATCTCTCTATTCATTTCACGGCAACGAAAATCGGCAAGTACGAAATCGTCTGTACACAACTCTGTGGCTTGGGCCATTACAACATGAAGGCGTATCTGGAAGTGAAGTCCCCGGAAGACTACGACGCCTGGATCAAGCAACAGGCAGCATTGCAATAATACGAGTTTTGAAAGCGCGTGCGGCTTTAGCCGCGCCGCCAACGGCTCAATGAAACCGGGGCTTTAGCCGCTGCACACGGATACACATCTCGGCCGAGGTGAGAGCAAAATGCACGATATGTCAACCCACGCGGTGTCGCACGGCGAACCCACCAGCTTCATTCGCAAGCACGTGTTCAGCCTTGACCACAAAGTTATCGGAAAGCAGTATTACGCGCTGGCCTTGGTTGCCGCCATCGTTGGCATGTTTCTTTCCTGGCTCATGCGCCTTCACCTCGGGTTTGCCAACTTCGCAATTCCCGGCCTGCACTTACTCTCCAGTTCCGGCGCGCCCGGCAATGTGATGACTCCCGAGTATTACCTGCAATTGATGACCATGCACGGAACCATCATGGTCTTCTTCGTCCTCACCACCGCGCCCTTCGCCGCGTTTGGAAACTTCTTCCTGCCCATCCAGACGGGCGCGGAAGACATGCCGTTTCCCCACTTCAACATGATGTCGTTCTGGGTTACATTCGTCGGCTTTCTGGTTCTGCTCGCATCCTTCTTCGTATCTGACGGACCCACTCTGGGCGGCTGGACCCAATATGCCCCTCTTAGCGCAGTGGGCGATGGCGCTGGTCCCGGTCAGGGTCTTGGCGTGATTCTGTGGGCTGCCTCCATCGGAATTTTCTGTATTGGGCAATTGCTTGGCTCTTTGAACTTCATTACCACCACACTCGACATGCGCTGCAAAGGCATGTCGCTGATGCGACTTCCCCTCACCGCATGGGCTTGGTTTATCACTTCGGTGATGGGCCTCACCGCTTTTGCCGTTCTCATGCCCGCCTGCATCCTGCTCATCCTCGATCACGTGGCCGGCACCAGCTTCTTCATTCCCGGAGGATTGGTCGTCAATGGTCAGCTCTCGCCGCATTCCGGCGGATCGACTCTGCTATGGCAGCACCTCTTCTGGTTCTTCGGCCATCCTGAGGTCTACATCGCAATCATCCCCGGCATGGGCATCGTCTCCCACATACTCATTACCAATATGCGGCGTCCACTGCTCAGCCATCGCGTGATCATTTACTCCATGGGCTCGCTGGCCGTCCTCAGCTACATGGTCTACGGGCACCACATGTTCGTCAGCGGGATGAATCCCTATTCCTCGCTGGCCTTCTCATTTCCAACCCTGGTTATCACCATCCCCGCCACCATCGTTGTGCTGATCTGGCTGGGCAGTCTGTATGGCTCAAAGTTGCGCATCAATGCCGCTTCGCTCTTCGCGCTGGGCTTCATTTCCATGTTCATCAGCGGCGGTGTCAGCGGCTTTTTCCTGGCTCAGCCATCCATCGATATCATGTTGCATGCCACCTACTTTGTCGTGGGCCACTTCCATCTGGTCATGGCCGTAGCCGCCATGTTCGGCATTTTTGCCGGAACCTATTTCTGGTTCCCCAAGATGACTGGCCGCATGATGAGTGAGCCCCTGGGCAAACTTCACTTCTGGCTCACTTTCGTAGGTGCCTACTGCATCTTCATGCCGTTCCACTACCTGGGCATCGCCGGAAACGTGCGCCGCTACCAGGCTTTTGTGGATGACTACCTGATCCCGCTCATCCCCGTGCACAAGTTCATCACGGTGGCCGCACTTCTTACCGGCCTGGCGCAGGCAATTTTTCTCTACAACCTGATCTACAGCCGCTTCAAGGGCGCGCCGGCTCCGGATAATCCGTGGGAAGGAACTTCCCTGGAATGGAGCACGGCTACGCCGCCGCCCCACAACAATTTCGGCGATCACATGCCCGTGGTCTATCACGATCCGTATGAGTACAGCGTCGAGGGTGCCAGCACCGACTTCATCATGCAGACCTCGCCCGAACAAGTCCCGAACCAGCACGAGGAGAAGTAAGCGATTTCGTGTTTTACCCCTTTACGCTGGTCGATTTTCTAAGGAGATGTAGCAGTATGGCAACCACAGTTCACGAACCACCAAAAATCGATTTTGAACGTCTACCGAGCCAGGGCTCGGGAGGCGGTGGCTGGGGAACTAGGGTTCCTGCTGGCGGAGATTTGCGGCGCGTCAAGGGCTCTTCGCCGCCTCCCGCGAGCACCGGCATCTGGGTCGGACTGGCGGCCATCACCATGACCTTCGCCGCCTTCACCAGCGCTCTGATCGTGCGTCAGGGAGGCTCCACCGATTGGCAGCACTTCACCCTGCCATCCATTCTTTACTTCAACTCGCTGATCATCATTGCCAGCAGCGTCACCCTCGAGATTGCGCGTCGTCAGATCACCACATTCATGGTTGCCCGGAACCAGGGCATTGCTCCATCTCGCTGGCTGTACGTAACCCTCGCCCTGGGACTTATCTTCGTCGCTGCCCAGATTTTTGCCTGGCTCCAGCTGAAGTCACAAGGCTTCGGACTCGCTACCAATATCAGCTACTCGTTCTTTTATGTTTTAACGGTCGCCCATGCGATCCACCTGCTCGGTGGTCTCGGCGGCTTGGTCCGCGTGATTAGTAAAGTGAACCATTCCGTCCTGCGACGGAGCACTCTGAAAGCTACTTCGCTCTACTGGCATTTCATGGGCGCGCTGTGGTTGTATCTCCTTTTGCTGCTGTGGATGAAGCTCTAACCAGTTCGAAAGCAGAAGAAAGTAAGGAGGCAAAGTGAGCCAGGCTGATCTTTCGATTCACGGGCAGGTGTCGCGAACCAGTGCGACGGAGGTGATGGCGGAACCCGCATTCCGGATCCCCGCCAAAAAAATGGCGATGTGGCTTTTCATCATCGCGGATACCGCTACCTTCGCCGGTTGCCTCGTCGCCTACGGCTTTATTCGTAACGGCACTCCCGACTGGCCCCGGCCTTTTCACAGCATGACCAATGCGGCCATCATGACCTTCATCCTGCTCACCAGCAGTCTGACGATGATGTTCGCCATCCAGTCTGCACAAAAGGAGGACAAAGCTGGCGCGTTCCGCTGGACCATGATCACCGCGTTTCTCGGAATCGTCTTCGCCTTCCTGCACATCCGCGAGTGGCTGGAGTTAATCGACAAGGGCGTGACCTTATTCCATAACCCGTTCGGCACACCGATATTCGGCTCCGCCTTTTTCAGCATCACCGGCCTCCACTTGCTGCACGTGACCGGCGGCGTGATTGCGCTGATTGTCATTGCGATCCGCTATAAAGGTGGCCGCTACAATGCGGACGATATCGAAGTAACCGGCCTCTACTGGCACTTTGTCGATCTGGTCTGGATGTTCGTGGTTCCGTTTATGTATGTTCTGAATTGGTCTCACTAGGAATAAGGCTAGGAGCACTCACTATGGCTACCGCAGAGACGCATAGCAGTGGTGGAATGGGAAGAGATATCGCCGTTTATATTTGCCTGCTTGTCCTGGCCGGTCTGCAGTTTCTGATCGGCCTGCAGAACATCAGCACCGCGCAGATGTTCGTCCGCATGCTGGGCGTCGCCGTCATCGAAGGCGGCGTGGCCCTTTTGTTTTTCATGCATCTCTCGGAGAACCGCGGATTGCGCTGGTTTGTCCTGATTTTCACGGTGGCTGTGCTTCTTGGTATGCAATACGGATGGACCGACAGTTTTCGCCTGATTGACGGCGTCCCTTGGGCGAGGTAGGCTTTAAAAGAATTGAGTCGAGAAAATGAAGCTCTGGAAATCGATCGCCGTTTCGGTAATTGCCCTCGTGGGATTATTCCTGCTCTTCACGCCAACACTGGCCGCCGCCCAGGGCTGCGCGCTCTGCTATACCCAGGCCGCCGCCTCAGGCTCCCGCATGATTCAGGCATTGAAAAGCGGCATTCTCATCCTCATCGGCCCTCCCACACTGATGTCCGTAGGCCTGATCTTCATCTGCTACCGCAAACGCAACCAAACCATGACGGAAAACGGCGAAGAGTCCGACTTGGATTGGAAAGACACACCCACCAATTCCGACGAAAATTGGTAACACGAAAATTGGTAAGGCGAGATTGGTAAGACAGAAATTGATAGGCCCAGACGCATTGTCATCCTGTGCGTAGCGCGAGAGGCATTGTCATCCTGAGCGCAGCGAAAGCCTGCCCTGAGCGAAGTCGAAGGGGACCTACGTATTCGCCTGCGCCACTCCAGCTTCGCGTGATCGCCACCGCCGTTGACAGTACCGTGGAAGAGCGGCGCTTTAGCGCCGCGTACCGCGCCCAAAAAAGAATCGGGCTTTAGCCCCCGCGCCTTCGGTTACTTCTTGTAAACCACCCCACCCTTCATCACAAACGAAACCTTCCCTAGCACACCCACATCCTGCAGCGGATCGCCCGACACCGCAATCACGTCCGCAAAATAGCCCGGCTCCAACAATCCAATCTGCCCATCCCAACCCAGCAACTTCGCTCCATTGATCAGATCCGCCTGAATTACCGCCAGCGGCGACATTCCAAACTTAACCATCAACACAAACTCCCGCGCCTGTGTCCCGTGGGGAAACGGCCCCACATCCGATCCCACCGCCATCGGCACACCCGCGGCAACCTGCCTGCGAAATTCCTGCGTTTTGTAATCCAGCATCGCCCGCTCGTGATCCGCCTGTGCCGGCGTCTCCGCGTGTTCCGCAAAATATTCAAAAATGGTAAATGTTGGAACCGCGAAGATCCCCTTCTCTCGCATCAACCGCATGGTTTCATCGCTGAGCTGATTGGCGTGATCAACCGACGCCACCCCTGCCTGCGCCGCAAACAGCGTCCCCGGTTCGCCCGTCGCGTGCACGGCCACGCGCGCCCCAACTCGCGCCGCTTCCTCCACCGCCGCGCTCAACTGAGCTTCCGTATATTGATAAGGCGTCGAGAACTTGCCGTCCTTCACCGTATCCGGCCCAGTCTCATAAATCTTGGTGAAGTCCGCGCCTTCCTTATATTGTTCGCGCATCACCGCAATCAGCTCATCTTTATTATTAGCGTAATCAGCGTTCGGCAATACATGCTGCGCGGGATTGAACTTGATCGCATCCTCATGCCCGCCGAGGATGTTGATCGCATTCCCGCTGATCCGCATCCGCGGCCCCGGAACCAGCCCTTGATCGATCGCATTACGCACCGCCGTATCCGCCGACCCCGCACCCTCTGTTCCCATATCGCGTTCGGCGGTAAACCCGGCCATCAAATCGTCGCGCGCCGCCAGCAGCGCCTGAATCGTTCGCTGCGGCACTGACTCCTGTACCGTCTGCAAATCCTCCGCCCCCGGATGCAAAAACAAATGCACGTGCGCATCGATCAATCCGGGCAACAAAATGCGATTCCCGAGATCGAACACTTCCGCACCCGGCGGATACTTCACCGCCGAACCCACTTCCACAATGCGCTCGCCCTGCACCAACACTTCGCCCGGCTTCACGATCCGCCCATTCTTCACATCCAGCAGCCCGGCCGCGTGCAGCACAATCGCGCGCTGCGCAGGCTGCGTTTGTGCCTGCGCCTGAGAGATCGACCCTGGAAGCGCCATCAACAGCAGTAGGAGAGAGGATAGACAATGCCGGAAGCTGATCATATTGTTAGTACGGGATGGTACCACTTTGCATTTCGAGAAACTACAGAAGAGAGGATCCCCGTCAGCATCGTGAGCGCCGGCGGTGTCGTGGAAGAGCGACGCTCGGCAGTTTGCCCTTAGCGAAGTCGAATGGGCGCGTACCGCGCGACGGAATTGTCATCCTGAGCGGAGCGAAGGACCTCTGCATTCGCTTCTGCCGTTCCTGCTTCGCGTGACCGCACCGCCCGCCGACAATACCGTGGAAGAGCGGCGCTTCAGCGCCGCGTTGAGCGATCCAAAAGAATCGGGCTTCAGCCCCTGTGGCACATCTCGCGGAAGACGATAATCTCCCGCCTCTACTTCGCCTTGGAAAAATCTTCCACCGCGAAAAGCTGACCGCCGCGCTCGACAATCCCAACTCCAACCGAATCCATATCCGAATCCAGAATATTCGCGCGATGATTCGGAGATCTGAAAAACTCCGCCTCGATTGCCTCCACTCGAGACCCGAGCGCCACATTTTCCGACAGCCACACAAACCGCGCCCCCGCCTGCGTAACCCGCGAAGCCAGTGCAGGTTCTCCGGCAAATCCATGCTGCGCCTCGCCGCGCTGTGCCATCACCCCGGCATGCCGCTTCGCTGCCGTTGCCAGCGCGTCATTCCACTTCAACGCCGGCAACTGGGCGTTTCGCCGCGCTTGGTTCACCGACGCAAATAATTGTTGCTCGGCCGGAGTTGCTCCGCTTTGCGCCTGCACCGTCAAGATTGCCGAAAGCCCCAGGATCAACCAAGCCGCTGTCCGGATCACGAGTCGCATTTCAATCTCCTGCAAAATCTTAACCCGGATCATTTCCATTTCTCTCGTCCCGTCCGAACGAAAGTAATCGCCCATAAAAACGCTCTTACTTCGTGAACCTTAGTGTCCTTAGTGGTTTATGAATTTGGCCTCCTCACTTGCCCGGACCTTTCTGCGCTTCGGGAGGCGAAGGCGGCTTGGCAAACTTCGCATCGTCGACCGGAACATTCTGCTTCACCTCACTCACCTGAATCGTGAACCGCCCGCCAGGCCGCGCCAGCGTCCAGCGTAACGGAATCTTCACCCCGCCCGTTTCCTTGTAGTCGGCATAATCAATCTGCGTGGGCAATCGTCCCAGCGGAGTCTCTCCAAATCGCACTAGCCGCACCAGCAGTCCGGATTCCTTATCAAAATAAAGTTGCAGCGGAGTTTTTCCTGCGCGCTCCCCCACCACCAGGTAAGCGTCGTGGTCATCAACTTTTTCTGTTCCCCGCACTTCCACTTTGCTGAAGATCTCGGTCAGGTGCGCCGCAAAATGCAGATCCGCATCCATCGACGCCCCATCAATATCCGGCCCATGCATCTCCCGCACCGGGTGTCCCGGAACTCCCAGCCATCCCTCATGCCCATCGAAAGCCGTAATGCTTTCGCCCTCGGGTGTGTGCGTGAACGATACTCGCTTGTCCGGCTCCTTTGTAAAAATCTCAATCGGAATATTCCTGTCACCGAAGCTGATCGTTCCCTTCATCACCCGGCTGGTGACTCTGTCGACCGCCGCTGCTCCGCCCACCGCCTTCAAATATTTGTCGAACAACTCATCGGCAGACGGCCCGCTTGCTGCCTTCGCCTCTATCCCTTCTTCCGGCTTTTTCACTTCGTCCACAAGCGGCTTCGCTTCCGCCGTCATCACCGGAGGCATCGCTACCGGTTTTGGGCTACCCCGGTGACACGAATAACAAGTCACTTCGCGTTGGCCATCAAAGTTTTCTTCGTTGATCGTGAACATCATCTCCATCATTTTTCGCGCAGTCAGCTTGGTCTTCTTGTCGTCTTTTTCAAATGCTCCCTGCACATGGCAGAACTCACACTCCACTCCCAGCGACGCAGTAATGAACTGCATCGCCGGAATCAGCTGATCCGCAGGAATGTCTTTGAGCACCTTGATGTTCTTGAACTGCTGCCCCGCCGTCTTCGGTCCACTGGAATTCGCCGCCTGGGGTGCCGCGCCCGATTGCGCCCAAGCGCCATCCCCCACAAGCCCACAAATAGCAAAGATCACAACGACCGCCGCCATAAAGATGAAAAATGTGGGGACAGCCGCCCTCGGCTGTCCATTCGAGCGCAGCTCGATGCGTTTGCTCTTTCGGTTCATTAATGATTGCCTCAAATGTTCGCCTCAGTTTGGAGTCACAGAAGTTTATCAAAAGCTTCGCCGCCTCACTGCGGCTTACTGGCTCGCACAAAGAACTGCCACTTGTCCATCCCCGCCGGAATCGCCACATCAAAAAATCCCACCATCATTTCCTGCGACGTCTGATCTCCCCACGTCACCAGCTTGTCCGGATCGGGATTGTGCGGATTATTCTTCGAATTGTCATACCACGCTACGGCCCGCAGCTTCGTTCCCGCCTTCAACTCCCGAGGCTGCGCCAGCTTGTAACTCAACTGCCAATGAAAGTGATAATTCACCCGCAGTAGAGTTTCTACGCTCCCATCGTCATGAACAATGTCATATTCAAATCGTTTGCCGCGCAAGTGCATATGCGGAAAGAAGCTCAGCAGGGTCGCATCATTCGGCAACGTCCCCTGCACCTCCACGCGAAAATCGTCCGCCCCCGGCGGAATCATCAGCGCATGATTATTCAGCTGCAGCGTGACCACTCTCTGCTTTGGCGGACTTTTCGCAAACACGAGCCCCACGCTCGTCGCATCGCTTGCCGCCTTGCCATTCGTCGTGTAATGCATCTGGAAAACCAGATCCGATCCCGCCGGAACAAACTTTGCCATCCCGTCCGCGAATCGATCCGGCGCGCTTCCCGGCGCATACACCAGCAGCAAATCACTGGTGGTCTCGTGCGCCTGCCGCCGCTCCTCCGGATCGCTCAACATCGAAGCCGTAAACGGCTCGCCCACCGGCGCATGCCGCAGCCACGCAGAATCCGGAGGCCGAATATAAACCACCGCATGATGCACATGTGCCGGACTCGACGGTCGCACCTCAACGATCTTCACCCACTTATCCTCGGCAAAATGCGTCGGCACAATCTCGTACGTATACTCTACTTCGCCCCGCGCCGGAAGCTGTACCGCCTTCGGCATCTTCAGTACCACATCGGGCTGAGGAATATTCCAGTCGCCGCTCCACTGCCGCGGAGCAGGAGCATCCTGCACGTCGCCCGCTGGCGCTCCCGCATCGGCCCATGCCCCAATCGTCTTGATCTGTTCCGCGCTCAACGACCCATCATTGGAAAATTTCCCATACCGCGGATCGGCAAACCACGGCGGCATCCTTTTCATATCCACCGCAGCAGCAATTTTCCCCGCCCAAGCCTTCGTCTCCGCGTACGTCACCAGCGGCATCGGCGCTGCTTCGCCGCTGCGATGGCAACTCTGGCACTTATCCTGCAATATCGGAAGAACATCTTTATAAAACGTAGGTGCTGGAACCTGCGTGGAATTCGTTCTCTGGCCCGCGGCAGTAGCTCCCGGCCGCTGCCACGCCAGTCCCATCACCAGCAGCGAAATCACGACAACAAAAAGCCTGCCGAATTTATTCACGAGCGTAAAAACTCCAGCGTCAGCGCCCACGCCTGCCGTGCCGAATGCGGCTCATACGCGGCTCGCTCGTCACAAAAAAATCCATGGTCAGCGCGAGAAAATTCCGTATTCACATAAATCTTCTTTTCCGCACTCAGGGCGTCAGTCACCGCTCGCCGCTGCTCGGGCGGAATATGCTTATCCATTCCGCCCCATATAAATAAGGATGGGGCCTGCAGCTTCGCGGTGCGATCCAGCAACCCTGGGGCAATCCCGCCACCGTAAAACGAAACCGCCGCTCGCAGCGCTACGATACTGTTCGCGATAAAAGAAACCCGTCCTCCCATGCAGAATCCCACACTCGAAATCTCATTCGCCTTTGCGCTCGATCTCAGCCAATCGTATGCCGACCGAACATCTGCCTCAGCCGTTTCCGTCGTCACCGCCTGAAAATGCGGCATTACGGCCGGAAGGTCGGTGTAACTGCCCTCAAATCCCGGTGGCGCCGTGCGATGAAAAAGTTCCGGGGCGATCGCAACGTATCCCTCCGCCGCAAATCGCTCCGCAACATTTCGAATATGATGATTCACTCCAAACGCTTCCTGAAACAAAAGCAGTCCCGGATGCGCGCCGCCCGCCTTTGGGCGCGCCACGTATGCGGCCATCCGTGACCCGTCCGCAACCGGCAATTCAACTTTCTCCTTCACAATTTCCGATTCACTCATGGTTTCCTCTTACGATGAATTAAGAATGACGCCCGCTGCTCTGCGGTGTCGTCGCAGTTTCTTATTCTCAGTCTCGCACAACTGCTACCCTCGCCGCACACGCTCGCCTGCAAAAATGCTAAAGTAATCGGTCCGTGGTATCGACGATCGCACCCAAAATATGTCTGCTCCAAACTCGACTTTCGTCCGCGCCTGTAAATCCCAGCCTGTCGATCGCACTCCCGTCTGGTTCATGCGCCAGGCCGGACGTTACATGCCCGAATACCGCGCCGTCCGCAAGCAGCATTCATTGCTCGAAATCTGCAAGAAACCAGCGCTCGCCGCCGAAGTCACAATCACCGCCGCCGAATTTCTCGGCGTCGATGCCGCCATTATCTTCGCCGATCTCCTGCTTCCGCTCGAAGTCATGGGCCTGCCGTTTCATTTTTCCTCCGGAGAAGGCCCCGTTATTGAGAAGCCAGTCCGCACTGCGGAAGACATCGCTCAACTCCGCACCGACCGTGCCGCTGAACTTGGCTACGTCTCCGAAGCCGTAAGTCTGGTAGCTAAACATTTCGCCGGGAAAATTCCCGTAATCGGTTTCTGCGGAGCCCCCTTCACTCTCGCCAGCTACATGATCGAAGGCGGCGGCTCGCGCAATTATCTCCATGCAAAACAAATGATGTACAACTCCCCCACTCACTGGGACGCGCTGATGCGCAAACTGGTCGAGGTCACCGCAGAATATTCCACCGCCCAGGTCCGTGCCGGAGCCGATGTCATCCAGATTTTCGATAGTTGGGTGGGCTGTCTAAGCGTGGAAGATTACCGTCGTTACGCGCTGTCCCACGTCACAACATTAGTAAGGCGTTTGCAGAAAACCGGCGCGCCGATTATTTATTTCGGCACCGATAGCTCCACCTTGCTTCCCGCGATGAACGAAACCGGAGCGGATGTGATCGGCCTCGACTGGCGCATCCCGCTCGATAAAGGTTGGAGCGATCTCAACCACCGCTGCGCCGTGCAGGGAAATCTGGATCCCGTGCTGCTCTTCGCAGATTGGAAAGAATTGAAATCGCGTGCCGAGAATATTCTCCAACTCGCCGCGGGACGCCCCGGTCACATCTTCAATCTCGGCCACGGCATCCTGCCCGAAACACCAGTCGAAAACGTAAAGAATCTCGCTCGTTTCGTGCAGGAATATTCGGCGCCTGGAATATCTGTCCCGTAAACGAGACTGTGGCGCTAAAGCGTAAGAGTGCAGTACCGTGGAAGAGCGGCGCTTCAGCGCCGCGTAAATATTCAGGATTATTTTGGGCTTTAGCCCCTGCGGTTGTCAGAGCGGGCAAAATGCGTGAAGCACATTCATGACTCGCATCGCAATCATCGGCGGCGGCATCTCCGGACTCGCCGCCGCTTTCGCGCTCGAAGAGCACCGCCGTTCGGGCACCGTTGATTACACGCTTTACGAATCCTCTTCAACTCTCGGCGGCGTCCTCCGCACCGAGCACATCGATGGCTGCATCGTCGAGGCCGGACCCGATTCCTTCATCACCGAAAAGCCCTGGGCCGCCAACCTCTGCCGCGCTCTCGGCCTCGGCGATCAACTCATCGGCTCCAACGACGCCGATCGCAAAACCTACATCCTCGTTCGCGGCCGCCTCATTCCCATGCCCGACGGCCTCATGTTCATGGTGCCAACCAAAATCCTGCCCACCGGATTCTCCCCGCTTTTTTCCTGGAGCACGAAACTGCGCATGGCGCAGGAATTATTCCATCCGCCCCGCCCCGCCGCAGCCGATGAAAGTGTCGCTTCCATGGTCGAGCGTCACTACGGATCAGAAATGGTCGATCGCCTGGCCGATCCGCTCCTCTCCGGCGTCTACGGCGGAGAAGCCGCCAGCCTCAGCGTGCGCGCCGTTCTCCCCCGCTTCGCTGAGATGGAACGCACTCACGGCAGCCTCGGCCGCGCCATGCTCGCCGCTAGAAAAAAAATGCCGCCCTCGGATAACAAACCCGCGCCTCCGCTCTTTACATCCCTTAAGAATGGAATGCAGCAGCTCATTGAAACCATCGTCCCGCGCCTGAACCAGAATTCGTTGCTCACCAACGCTCCGGTGGAATCCATTCAGCGCGAGTCCGAAAGCTGGATTGTTTCAGCAGAATCAAAATCCGCGCACTTTGATGCAGTCATTCTCGCCGTGCCCGCGGGCGTCGCCGCAAGATTACTCGCCACATGCAGTTCAGAACTATCTTCCGAACTCGCCGCCATCTCCTACACCTCTTCCATCACCGTCGGCCTAGCCTACGACCGCGAAGTCCGCCAATCGCTCCCACCCGGCTTCGGATTTCTCGTCCCCCGAAGCGAAGGCCAACGCCTGCTGGCCGCAACTTTCGTTCACAATAAATTTCCGCATCGCGCTCCCGCCGACCGCGCTCTTCTCCGCTGCTTCTTCGCCGGATCAAGCGCCGAAAATATCTGGCAGCTTTCCGACGACGCTATCACCACCATCGTTCGCACCGAACTGCAGCAGATTCTCGGCCTTCGCGCCACGCCCCTTTTTGCCCGTGTCTACAAATGGAAGGCAGCCATGGCGCAATATGGCGTCGGCCATCTCGACCGCCTCGATCGTATCGAGCGCCTCCGCCAGCAATTCCCCGGTCTGGCGCTCGCCGGCAACGCCTACCGCGGCATCGGCGTTCCCGATTGCGTCCGGTCCGGCCAGGACGCTGCGAAGCAACTCCTAAATTTCTAGCAGGCTGCGGAAAAACTCGATTTTGCGCTAGCTTTTGGATGGCGCAGCGGTTTACCGCTGCGATCACCGCCACGTTTCACTGTCGGCTTTAGCCGAGAGACATTGAAGCCACAATGCCGGGGAATAAAAGATGAGAATCAAGGCCCTGTTGCTTCCGCGCCTTCATGGCGAATTCGATAAATAAGGTAGCCCACGACGGCAATATTAATAATGAGTACCAAACCCTTGATCGCACTGGGATGGCGGTAGATCTCGTAAATCTCGATGGGGATCAGTGAACTCGTGATAATTACGCTGAACCACTCTCCCCAGCGCTTCACCAGCCAAAGGCCGATTCCCTCGGTTAGAAATAGTCCCGCGTAAATAAAACTGACAGCCCCAAGGCTTTTTATCTTGTTGGGAGTAAGATCGGCGACCTTCTGCAGCGCCTTACCCACGTAGTGGTTCCCCGGATCCAGGCCGAACATCGTAACCAGATGATCCGCAACGCTGGCCACATCTTTGTGCACCAGATGAAGAGCGCTCATCCCGACTGCGATCAGCAGCGCCGCCTTCAGCAGCTTGAACACAGCAATCAGCCGGATCAGCCTGTTGTCAGCGGATTTCATGGGATCGAAGCATAACTCGTGATCTATAACTGTTTGAGGTCTCGCATTTGCCCGATCTATGCCGGAACATCCATTTTTCTCATTTCCTCCCGCCGCACCTTCCCCACGATCAGCTTGATCTCGTCATAAGTAATCTCCGGCGGCAAAATATCCTTTAGCGGTTTCAGCCGATCCATTCCGATTTTCGCGCACGCGGCCTCAATGACGGACTGCTTTTCCCGACTCACCCATTCCGGCTGAAACTGCACTTGCCCTGTTTCCAGCAAATTCGCCACCGCACTCACCACGGTCGATAGCTGACGCCCTCGAAGCTGAGCAATCTCTTCCAGCGTTCGCCGTTCGTTCAAGAATCGAAGAGTTTCATCTGCAGGCTTGGCGGACCGTTCAGACCCTGCTGCTCGCTCACCCTCATGAAATTTTCTTAACGCGTCCAGAATCTGCTGCCCGTAAACGTCCGCCTTGCGCTCGCCAATTCCCGGAATTTCGCGCAGCTCCGTCAAAACCTTCGGCTGTCGCCGGCAAATTTCTTCCAGCGAAGAATCGTGCAGCACAATGTAGGCCGGAACGCCGTTCTCCTTGGCCATCGCCCGCCGCCACTCCCGCAAATACTCGCGCAATTCTTCCGCCTCGGAACCCGCAGCCGAAGCCGGGGCCGCAACCGCTTGCGCTGGCAACCGTTTCCTGGCAACAATCTTTCTCGCACCGGCAGGTTTCCCCAGCCAATCCGCCACGCTCCCGCACACATCGCAAGCGTTACAACCCTCCCACTTCGGAGTCTCTCCAAAGTGCGTACAAATCTGCCGGTGCCGGCACTTCTTCGATTCCACAAATTCCCGGATAATCCTGTACCGCTCCCACGCCCGGTTACGCTCCTCAGCGTCCAGAATCTGATTGGCAAAAAATCCCAGCAGCCCCGCATCTTTTTTCTGCCACAACAAAACGCAGTCCGCGCTCGCGCCATCGCGTCCGGCCCGCCCCGCCTCCTGGTAATACTGCTCAATCGATTTCGGCAGCGATAAGTGAATCACCGCCCGCACCGCTGCCTTATTTATCCCCAAGCCAAATGCAATCGTTCCCACTAGCACCCGGACTTCATCCGACATCCACCTTTCCTGGCTCTTCCGCCGCTCATCGCCTCCCATCTTTCCGTGATATCCCACCGCGGCAATATCGCGATCCGCCAGAAAATCCACTGTCTCCTCCACGCGACTGATCGTCGGCGAATAAATGATCACGTTGCTGCCGGCGTAGCTCTCGAGCGCCGCGACCAGCATCTCCATCTGCTCCAGCCCTTCACACTCCCGCACCAGATAGCGCAGGTTCGACCGGTAAAAGCTGGCAATATATTTATCCGGATTTCGCAATTGCAGCTGCGCCAGAATGTCATGCCGCACATGCCGCGTCGCGCTGGCGGTAAACGCCGCAATCGGACGATCCGGAAATTTCGTGCGCAGCTTATTCAACTGCCGGTACTCCGGACGAAACTCATGTCCCCACTCCGAGATGCAATGCGCCTCATCGATGGCAAAAAACGTTACCGGCACCTGCTGCATCCAGCCCATCGTGTCGCCACGCGCAATCCGCTCCGGCGACACATACAACAGCCGATAAGCCCCCTCGCGGGCCTTCGACATCACCGCTTTTTGCTCAACTTCGCTCATCGTGCTATTCAGCACCGCCGCCGGAATCCCCATCTGCGCCAGCTGCGTCGCCTGATCCTGCATTAATGCGATCAGCGGAGAAATCACCACCGCCGTTCCTCCCGCAACCACTGCCGGCAGTTGGTAACACAGCGATTTGCCCCCGCCCGTCGGCATTACCACGCACGTGTCGCGCCCCGCCAGCAAACTGCGCACAATTCTCTCCTGCAGCGGACGAAACGCGCTGTATCCCCAATAACGTTTAAGCGGCGTGAGCAGATCGGCTTCCATGGTGAAATCCAGAGTATCGCGGGGCGAATGTAAGGAGAAGAAAATTCGATAAGTCTCGGCAGATACTTTTCAAATCAGGAACGCACGAGTTCTTTGAGAAGCGCAGTGATTGGTTTTACCCTGTGCTCCTCCGTGTCCTCCGTGTTAAAGATTGTTCACTCGATACCTCACCGCTGGATAAACCCTGGCGAACGCTACCCAGGTAACCGCAATCACCAGAAAGCACAGCACGCTTCCCTCCGGCCCAACCATTCCACCCGTAAGCCACACCGGCCCATGAAACGACGACTTCAACAAATGCCCCGGGAAAAGCGTCCCGCTATCTGGTACCGAATAAAAAAATGTCTCTCCCCAATCCCACGCAGCGTGAAATCCCACCGCAAACCACAAGTTCCCGGTGCGCCGCAAAGTCAAACAAAAGAAGAACCCAATCGCCGCCGCGCCCAACAATCCTGGCCACTGCTCTCCGCCATTTCTGATATGGATCAATCCAAACATGCACGACAGCAACACCGCCGCCGGCCAGAATCCCATCGCGCGGGTCAAAGTAAACTGCGAATACCCGCGCAACAAAAATTCCTCAAAGAATCCCACCAGCAAAAAAAATACCGCCCAGAAAAGCGCGAACCGCACAATGCGCGGCCCGTGGATCGCCAGATGTCCCACATCGAAAACTCGCAAGCCATACATCAAAGCCATCAGCGACGTCATGCTCGCAAATCCCCACGCAGTACCCGTCCAAAACAATTTTCCAAATGCCGCGCGCCCTGGCAGTCCGTACACTGCCCACGTCCGCCGCTCCACCCTCACCAGCACCAAAGCCGGAGTCACCGCCGCGCACAGCAGTCCAAACTCCTCCAGCATCATCGACCAAAGCCCATTCGCTCCCAGTTCGACCGACGCCGCCAAACGGAGAACTAAATACTGCCCCACGTAAAACATCGCCACATAAAACGCAAATCCCCATCCCGCCCTCAGTCCATCCGGACCCCAAAAAACAGTTCGCACATACGACGGCTGCACCGAAAAATCCGGCGCCTCTACCCTTGGGCTCGTCGTTTCCAAGCCGGATCCTTCGTCTCGCGAAATATCGTCCCGCGAAATATCAACCTCGCCCTTACTTTCACTCTTCATCAGACAAGTCCCAGCGTCCAAACCTTCGTGCAACTTCGTGTCCTTAGTGGTTAAAGCTCTTACTCTTCTCCCGCGACCCGCATAAGTTTCCGCAAACCGCCCCGCTCATGGTAAAACACTTCGTCCCACCCTTATGGCCGGATTTTTCACCCGCCAACGCATCGGCCGCCCCCAGTTTCTCGCCGGAGCCTTGCTCCTGCTCTTTCTGGCGCAAGCAACTTGGCTGGTCCACTCTGAATTGCGCACGCCCGAATCCAGCAGCCTTAGCGCTTCCGAAGAAGTTCGCATCGCGGCAGGCTGGCGCCAAATTCACGGCGCCGCAATCGCGGGCGCCCCATTTCCCGATGCTCGTTTTCCGGATGCCCCAGGCGCGCTCCCCATAGAGATTTCTCGAGACAATTCCGGCTTCGATACCGAGCACTCCCCGCTCATCGCGCTCGTAACCGCAGCGCCGCTGGCGGCATGGCCACCAACGAGAACTCCCAATTTCGCCTCCTACTGGCGCTGGCTTCCGCGCATTCCATTTCTCGCCTTCGGAGTCTTTCTCGGCGCCTCGCTGTGGTATGTCGCCCGACGCCTCTGCGGCAACACGGGAGGTTTTCTCGCCCTCACCCTCTACTGTTTTTCTCCCGCCATTCTTCAAGCCACCGCCGTCTGGCACGCCGAGCCCGAAATCCTCGCTGCCTGGGGCTCCTTCGGATCCATCTTCACCGCCATCGCCGTCGCCCACACTCTCTACGCACCGCGCGAAGTCGTTCTCTGGAACTGGCGCCGCATCCTCTTGCTCGGCATCTCGCTCGCCATCTCAGTCGGATCCCAATTCTCCATGATCGTCGTAGTCCCGATCGCCCTGGCGTTCATGCTCTACGTCGCTCCCATCCGCCGCGGCGCGGCGCTAGTCATCTGGACCACCTCATGTGTCGTAGCACTGCTGATCCTGTTCTCCACATATTTCTTTCATGCCCACACCTTCCTCGAAGCCATGCGGCATGCTTCGTTCTGGGGAGCCACCTGGCGAAGCTTTACCGTGCTCGCCGTCTATGGCCAGGTCGCGCGGCAGCTCCTGCGCGCCTGCCCCGCTTTCGCGCTATTCATTCCATTGACCGTTGGAATCTACTCTGCATGGCCCCGCACTCGCTACTTCGGCAACACCGCTCCACTCCTGGTGGCAACGCTCTTCATTATCCTCGGGATAGCCCATCCCCATGTCGCCGGCGCAGGATTCCTCCTGGCCTCGGTACCATTCCTCTTCATCTTTGTCTCCGGTGTCCTCGCCGATCTGATGGAAACTCCATTTCGCTCCCTGGTTACCGCCGCAGTCTGGGCCTTAGTCGGAGCCTATATTCTCTGGAGCCTCCTGGCCCTTACCCAAATCCCCCGCGGATAGCCCGGAAGAACCAAGAACTACCCCGTGTTCCCCTGTGCCCCTTGTGTTTAAAGCTTTTGACTTAGTAGCTGACGACTCCACCCTTGATAATTCTCTACAATTCCCGCGCATCTCCGGCCGTCAACCTGCGATCTAATCCTTTAGAACTCCTGATAAGGAGACGCCATGCCATACTCGTTGGAGTATCATAAACTCGTGAATCACCTCCTGCGACGCTTGATTCGGGCTTCGCTCGCATCTCTTGCTATACTCCTGTTCCCGCTGCTAATCGTCTCCAGCAGTCCTGCGCAAATCGGCGGCGTCTCTCCCGGCGCGATTCACTCCGTTCCGGTCGCGCCTCCAACTGCAGTAAGAGTGGCGCCTCCAACGGTGATCCTCGTACCGCCGCCAACCGGCGCAGGATCCGTGCATGGGGCTTTCCCGCCCTCCGCTTTCGCGCATCCCACCGGCATTCCGCATCGGCCTCACGCGCCACAGAACCCCGGTAACCACCCGAACCATGATGCCAACGGCGTTGCCATTTATCCCTATCTCTACCCCGTCCCCTACGGCGCAGACGTTAGCGACCCCGGCACTTCTGACCCAGACGATGCCGAGTATCAGGGAGGCCAAAACGTCGGCGATCCCCGCAACTACGGCGCTGACGCTGACGTGCGGCCGTTGCCAGTCGACCCGCCCAACTATGTTTCGGCGGAAAACAATTCCGCCGATCCCCCCGCGCCTGATCCTGTCGCCGATCCGCCGCAGCCTCCCACAACCCTCGTCTTCAAAGACGGTCATCAACTCCAGTTGAACAACTACGCCATCGTCAGCCAGACTCTGTACGATTTCACTCCCGGCCATCCTCGAAAGATCGCTCTCTCTGATCTCGATCTTCCAGCCACACAGAAACAAAACGACGACCACGGCGTGGTCTTCGAACTGCCGCCATCGTCACAAACCAACTGACCATGCGCATCGCTTTCAATCCTCGTCTTATGTTTATGTGGTGGGTGTTTATGTGGCGCGGGCGCCCTCGCCCGCGAAATGCAGAAAGCAAGATCGCACTGGAAGGAAATTGTGTTGTTTGTATTCTTCTGCTCTCCGCACTCGCGATCACGCCCTACGCCTCAGCTCAAAGAGGCGCATCCGGCGGACACGCAGCCGCTCCCAGTCACTCCGCTGCGCCCCACTTCAACTCACCGCACTTCAACTCGCCACGCTTCAATCCGCCACGCTTCAATCCGCCACACAATGCACCTGCCTTCGGCCGGAGCGGCTATCGATCAGGATTCGGGCGTAATTCTTCCTATCCTTACGGTTCCACCTACGCCTCTCTGCCGTTCCCCTTCTTCGGCGACTCCTTCGATCCTGATGACATTTATTCCACCGGATATCCCGTCGCCTCGCAGCCGCCTCCGTATTTGCTGCAAGCCCTGAGCCAAATGACCGGCCCCGCCGTCAATAACATAGGGCAAGCGATGAGTTCTCCGACCGTCAACGAGTCTTCATCATCGCAACCGCTCATGATCGAACTGCAGAACGGACACTATGTTCGCGTCACCAGCACCATCGCAAATGGCGACCCGCTCCCGCTTGACCAATCGCCCATCCGCCCCCGATCCAGTCAAGCTCTTTCGCCGATCCACTCCACGCCTCCGGCCCAACCCTTACCTCCCGCAGTTCTAATCTTCCGCGACGGACACCGCGAAGAAGTCCGCGACTACAGCATCGCCGACGGCATTCTCTACGCCCGCGGCGATTACTACACCGACGGATACTGGAACAAGAAAATCGACCTCGCGTCTCTCAACGTAGCCGAAACGCTAAGAGCCAATAACGAACGAAACGTCAACTTCGTTCTGCCCTCATCGCCCAACGAAGTGGTAACCCGCCCCTGATTTACTTCGTGAAACTTAGTGCCCTCAGTGGTTCAGGATCCCCCAAATCGTGATACAATCATCTTTCGCTGAAATCCTACTAACCACCTGCAAATACAGCAGTTTACACGATGTTAGGTGTGAAGTGGAATGCAGTAATTAAGAACTGAAACATGCCTGACGATCAAAATCCCGAACTTCCCCTGACTCCGCCAACGCCTCCGGGCGATGGCAGTCCCGGTGCGCTGCACATTCAGCCCGTCAACATTGAAGACGAGATGCGCAAGTCGTATCTCGATTACTCGATGTCGGTCATCATCGGCCGCGCTCTGCCCGATATTCGCGATGGACTCAAGCCCGTGCACCGCCGCATTCTCTACACCATGCAGCAGATGGGCCTCCAGCCCAATCGCGCCACGCGCAAGTGCGCCCGCATCGTCGGCGACGTCATGGGCAAATACCATCCCCACGGCAACCTCGCCGTTTACGACGCTCTGGTGCGCCTCGCGCAAACCTGGAGCCTGCGTTATCCATTAATTTTCGGACAAGGAAATTTCGGCTCGGTCGATGGAGATCCTCCCGCGGCCGATCGTTATACCGAAGCCAAACTCGCTCCGGTCTCAACAGCACTGCTAGAAGATCTCGACAAAGAAACCGTAGACTTCCGTCCCAACTACGACGGCAGCGAAGTCGAGCCCGACGTTCTTCCAGCGCGCATTCCCAATTTGTTGATCAATGGCTCCGACGGAATCGCCGTCGGGATGGCGACCAAAATTCCGCCGCACAATCTCACGGAAATTATCGACGCCACCATCACGCTCATCAACGAACCGAACGCGCAACTCGCCGAAATTCTAAAATCCGTGCAAGGACCCGATTTCCCCACCGCCGGAATCATCCACGGTCGCGCCGGAATTTTCGAAGCCTATCGCACCGGCCGCGGACGCTTCATGATGCGCGCCAAAGCCGCCATCGAAAATGTCACCAAAGATAAACAAGCCATTATCGTCACCGAAATTCCCTATCAGGTAAATAAGTCCGTTCTCGTCAAGCGCATCGCGCAACTGGTCAACGACAAAGAGATCGAAGACATCTCCGACGTGCGCGACGAAAGCGATCGCGACGGCATGCGCATCGT
>JBAVQD010000048.1:0-70508 GCA_049693675.1 Candidatus Sulfotelmatobacter sp.
AACTCGGAAGGCGCAGCCAAAGTTACCGTCACGCAAGTCATGGGTACACGTGTCGATCAAAAGTTTCATAACGAAAATCTGGTCCGGGCGCTTCTCGAACAGCCCATCACGAACGTGGACGCCCCGCTGAAGCTGGGTCCCGCGGCAGCCGTGAATGCGGCGGGGAAAAGCTTCTGCAGCCGTTTCGCGCAGCTCACTAGCAAATATCCATTCAATCCCGCCTCCGATCAGGATCTCCTCATCGATCAGTTGAATGAAATCCTCGCTCCCAAAACCGGCGCCCTGTGGGCCTTCTACGACGATAAGCTCAAACAGATATTGGTTAAGCAGGGGTCACACTACGAAGTCGCGCCAGGCAGCGCGATCAAGGCGTCTCCAATCTTCGTTGCATTTTTCAATCGCGCCGCCGCTCTCAGCGATGCGCTCTACTCCGGTGGTTCAGCTACTCCCAAATTTGCCTACATCTTGAAAACGCTGCCCAGCAATGTGGAAGTCGTCCTGAAAATCGGCAACCAGACAATGCTGGGCACCGGCAGTCAACAACAATTCACGTGGACCGGCGCTCCTGAAGATGTGCAAGCGACCACGCCCGGTGGCGATACGTTAGGCTCGTTCAAGGGACCATGGTCAGTCTTTCGATTCGTAGCCGATGCCCACGCTCAGAGTTCCGGGCACGTCACCAATCTGGAATGGATCATGCAGTCGAATGGAAGAACGATCATGCTTCCGAATGGCAAGCCAAAGTCCTATGACTATCAACTGAACGTTGCCGGAGTGAATCCCTTCCAGTCGTCGGAGTTGACAGGACTGCGCTGCGTGTCACAAGTGGCGCACTGAAATTTGCGGACGGCTTTGTTTCAGCCGATGATCGTCACGTGGAGCTCTGCTGGAAATGATTTCCCCGACCCGGAGTTAGAGAATCAATCAGCCGCTCGCCCCACGATTGCTCGGCGACGCGCACCAACACGCACGTGATGTTATCGTCACTGGCGCCACCCTTGGCGGCCTCAATCAACGCTTCGCACGCTTCACTCAACGACCTCGCGCTGCTCACTACTTCAAGCATTTTTTCTTCTTTGACATAGCGCGACATTCCGTCAGTACAGAGCAGCAACACATCTCCCGGCGCGAATTCGTGGTCTTCCAAATCTGGTTCCACAATATCCTCCGAGCCGAGGGCGCGTACGATCACGTTTTGCATCTCAGATCGTTCCGCCTCTTCCACGGTCATCAGACCGCGGCGCACCTGCTCCATCACCAGAGAATGATCGCTCGTCAGTTGCTGAATGCCACCGCCACGCACCAGATAAATGCGGCTGTCTCCCACGTTCGCGATGGAAAAAAGATTTCCGTGCAGGCATACCGCAACGATGGTCGAACCCATTCCAGCCCGATTCGGATTATTCGCCCCGGTTTCCTGAATGGACTGGTTGGCCAGTTGAATCGCATTCGCCAATGCTGCGGCATCTTCCGAAACGCCCTCAAACTTTCGTCCTACCACCGGCGATTCCGCTCGCCCGGGATCCTTGCGGAAGTATGCCAGCACCGTATCCACCGCAATCTTGCTAGCTACTTCGCCGGCAGCCGCTCCTCCCATACCATCGCATACCACAAAAATTCCGCGCCGCAAGTCGAAGCCAAAATTATCTTCATTGTTGGTCCGCACCAGACCAATGTCGGTTTTCCCCGCGGCTTGAAATACTAAATTCATTTCTTTCGTTCTTTCTTTCACTTACGAATACGATGTCGAGTTAGATCGTGAACCCTCCACCTACTCTTCCGGAACCGCTTCGGTGGATGCGGTTCGAGTTCTGCGAATTCCGATTCGTGCCAGCATCCTGGTGCGCAAAGCCTCTTTCAGCAGTCGCTCGCGTTCCCCCTGCAATTCAATCCCAGGGTAACCAGCGACTGCCGCGATCGATCGGATCACATCCACGGCCGATCCCGGATCTCGTGCCGCTAAACGCCTCGCGCGCCCGGGTCAGCGCCGAAGAAAGCGCAGCGTCTGCCGTAACTCTGATCCTCCGTTTAAACGTTTCCTGCACCCGCTTCAATAATGGCGATTCAGGATTCGATTGCAGTGCAGTCTCCAGAGTTGCCAAGGCTCCGGTGAAGTCAAGATTATCCAAGGCGGCGTACGCAGTTCCTGCGATGTTCAACAAATCCGCCTCGTTGTCGCCTGCTGCCCGCAACTTCCGTAGTTCTTCCTGCACCGCCGCAGCTTGCAAGACTTGCTCTGGCTGCGATTCGATGAAGGTTGCTGCCTCCTCGTAAAGTTCGCCCTTCACTAATTCCTGTGTCGCGCTTAGCACGTCGGCAATTTTCTGCTGCAGCGCTTGTTCCTGGACTTGAGCTTTATCCAACAGAGCTCGCATCGAAACGTCATTGGTTTGCTTTACTAGCTCTCAGTTCCGCCTTGCCATTGATGATGAATTCCGCGATTTGCACATACGCTGCTCCGTTCGGGCCGTCGTAAAGTTCAATTGCGTTAACCGGAACTTCCTTCGCGCCAACAGTGGTTCGGGGAAGGGAAGCCAACAGCACAACCGCAAGCGTATTGCACACGACGACGCGAAGCGCGCAGGGCCAAAAGCTACGAAACGAGGACGCCATAGTTTTCCTGGAAATCTCGCGCCGGCCGTGACGCTCGGAGCACCGAGAGACTGGGCTGCCAGAGGTACGGCAATAATACTCACACATATCTTGAAGTCAAGCAGGGAAACGCCCCGCAAACTTATGAGTTGTTCGCGGCCGATCTGCAGGAAGCGCTGCAAAGGCAGCCTATCCCCGATGAGCAGGGGCTTCTCGTAGCCATCGAAGAAAATCCGCCGCGAACGAAATCATCCGACCAGCGCACCGGCGGTTTTTCCACGACGAAGTTGTCTGCATTCGATGTACCGGAAAACGAACCCAGCTGGATGGCTTCCCACCGCCTGCTCGTTTTCTCTCGGGGCGGCAGCAGTGCTGGTCTTGGCAACCGTGTATGCGATCCCCGCGCTGCACAAGCGCCCTGAGACAGTGAACGCGCCGGTAAATAACAATCTCCCGGTAAATGGCAAGATGGTAAATAACAATATCAACGACGCACCGCAGCCGGCGAAACCTGCGGTTCTGCAGAACGATGCTGTTTCCCCTGCGCCTCATCCGATGCAACCGGCGAAAGTCGCAACCGCCGCTGCCAGCCTCGGCCGCAAGCCGGAAGCGCCGAAAACAGTTCCACCGGCGTCCGCGCCAGTTGAAGTGAAGCCGCTCGCCGAGTACGAAGGTTTCACTGCCAGAGATGTTCCTCTACTGCTCAGAAAAGCCGAAGCCGATGCCGGGGCTGGCGACTATGATTCCAGCCGCCACGAATACGACATCATCCTGCACCTCGAGCCCGGCAATCAGGCCGCCAAGGCCGGCCTGTCTCGCGTGAACCTGAGCGTCGACCGCAACCACTGATCTTTCCTCTTATGATCTTTCCTCTTATGATCTATCCTGAGATCGGCCCTCGGGATTTTTCTTGACTTGTTCCGCCTCCGAGGAGCAAGATTTGCGTCACTTCCCTGTGTGTGCGACGTAGCAAGCCCACGGGGCCCCCCAACCAGATGAGGTCGAGATTCACCCAGGCAAACTCGGGTGCGTAACGTTTTTGCCGATGAAGTCACTATAGGAATTAACGCTTTCTGACCCTCAGGAGGTTGCGATGAAATCCGATAACACAACTATGAATAAGCTGCAGAGATTTGTCCTCTTCTTTGTCATCATGGCGCTTCCGTCTCTTGCTTGGGGCCAGAAGAAAAGCGCGCCATCAGCGCCCAAGCCGGCGCCTCATGTTTCCGCTCCTGCTCACCCTGCCGCGCACACCTCCACTCCGAGCCATACATCCACCGCCGGACATTCCACTACGGGCGCGAGGCCCGGTACAGCCCGACCGGGAACTACCACCAGGACCGGCACCACGGCTCGCACTTCAACCGCCGGACGCACCGGAACAGCCGGCAGATCGAATACCACAGCCGGCCGCGGCAATACTACCGGCAAGCCCGGAACGGTAGGAAAAAGCGGAGCACCCGGAAGGCCCGGCGGAGCCACTCGCGCCAGCGCCAGCCGCACGCCTCCCGGAAGAACGGTCGCACTCAAAGGCGGAGGTCACGCCAGCATCCGTCCCAATGGCCAAATCCGCTCCGTCGATCGAAACGGGATGCACATCGAGCATGGTATGCACGGCGGCCGAACCGTAGTGAGCGAACATAACGGCGCTCGCGTCGTCACCACCGGAAGACACGGCGGTTACGTGCAGCGTCCTTACGCTGTTCGCAATGGCCACACTTACGTCTCCCGCACCTACGTTGTGAACGGCCACGCATACTCTCACGTCTACCGCTCTTACTATTACGGCGGGCATCCCTACTACGGTTACTATCCTGCCTATTACTACAATCCCGGATTCTACGGATGGGCTTACAACCCGTGGGCGGCTCCAGTGGCCTGGGGCTGGGGTTGGGGTGCAGCGCCGTGGTACGGCTTCTACGGCGGATATTTCGCTCCCTACGCGGTATATCCGAGTGCCGCATTCTGGTTGACGGATTACCTGATTTCCGCGAATCTGCAAGCCGCCTATGCGGCTCAAGCCGAAGCGAACGCCGCGCAAGCCGGCGGTGGAGGTGGCGATGCGGGTGCCGCTCCCGCTCAAGATAACAGTGGCGGCGGAGGAGATCAGGACGCCTCAGCGTCCAACTCCGGCACCGTCGCCCTCACTCCTGAAGTGAAGCAGGCAATCGCCGAAGAAGTAAAAGCGCAACTCGCCGCCGAGCAGACCTCCTCCGCTCAACCCGCTGCCGCTGGCGCTGCAGCCACACCCGCCGCAACCACCGCCAGCACCGGCGAAGTACCGGCCGCGCTCGATCCGGCGCACACTACGTTCATCGTCGCCAGCGACCTCGCGGTGGTCGCCGACGGCCAGGAATGCGGACTCACCGGCGGCGATGTACTTACGCGCACCAGCACCACGCCCGATTCCGACCAGAAAGTGACGGCCATCGTCACCAGCAGCAAGAAATCCGATTGTGCCTCCGGCAAAACCGTCGCCGTTTCCGTCGACGACCTGCAGGAAATGCACAACCATTTCCAGGAGCAGATGGATGATGGCCTGAAGACGCTTGCCTCCAAACAGGGCACCGGCGGCCTTCCCAAAGCTCCCGACACTTCCACCGTTGGCGGCGAAGTTCCCCAACCTCCGCCGGATAATTCCGCGGCAAACACGCTGCAGGATCAGCAGGCTGCCGCCGATCAAACCGAAGCGCAAGTTGTGAAGGAGGCCTTCAACCAGGGCTCGTGACGCTGTTGGTTCTCCGACGACGTGAGTGTGGCCGCGATTTGCGGATCGGGCGGGCATCTAAGGCTCTAGGCCGAAGATCTCTCACGGTGAAAGTATGTCAAACACTATTCCCGCGATGCCCCCGGGCCAGTTCGAGGAGGGTATCCTCTCATTTCCCGGCGTGGAAGAGGCTAGGCGGGATCCACTTTACATAGACTCCGGTTACATTCTTGATGAACTCAGTGACCACGCACCGTGGAAACTTTCGCTGCTTTACGGCGATGGAGCCGCGTTATCGATTCCTCTGGAAGTCATGTTCTTTGAACCCCTGAAGGGGGCAAAGATAACAGTCTTTCGCAGACACAAGGCCAGTGGCCGCATCATTCCGTGTCAAATCTCTCTAGACAACCCAAGTCTTCGTGACAGCTCACTGAATAAGTTGCCGGCGGATGAGGTGATGCGGCGTATCGTACCGCCGCGGTTCGACCCGACGCTGACTCCGTCCATCACGGCAACTTTAAATCTTGAGCAGAATATCTTTCTGACTCTTGGATTTCTAAAAGTTATCCAACTTCAGTTGTTGAACCCTGTATTGTTTGGCTGGGCTCCTGGGGCTGCGGCCGACGGGGCAACCAGCGCTGCTCTTCGAGGCCTCGCGCGACGCAGTGCCGTGGTCACGGCGGACGCCGCTACACTGGCGACGCGTGTCGGGTCCGAGGTCTCCAGTCTTCCGGTAAATCGCTTTCAGCAGTTCCTGGAAGCCGCCCGGCGTATTTCCATGGCGGGAGCCTCCCCTGCGACGAAGGCCGACGCTATTGAGGCGGTGGCACAACGGCTGGGATTGGAAATCGGCGGTCGATCCGCCATGCAGGGCGGAAGGATTCTAATCGTCGCGAAGGACGCTAAGACCGCTCTCCAGATAGCTGCGGATGGTTCGGTGTCCTTCGGACGCGTCGTAATAAACGGAGGAGTACTAGACATCGTCCAGCCAGTTACCATCCGAGCCTTGAAGATATAGCTCGGTTAGCGCAGCAACCCCCGTCACTTCACTGCCGGTTCTTTAGTAGTTCTTCTTCCGTCTGTTGCGCTCGTTGCGCTTGATCCAGCAACTGCTTCGCCGCTTTGTTATTTGGATCGGCCGACGCTTGCCGGAAGCAGTCGATGGCAGAGGCATAATCCCCTGTATCCAAAAACGCAATCCCTTTATTGACCAGCGACTCGGAAGTTACAGTCGCCACAGCCGGCATCACGATCAGCCGGTTGTGCACGTGACTCACGCCCGGCACCGAACCGGCAAGCCATTCCGCCAGCGCGGAGTCCTCAATGCCTTGCACCGCTCCATCGAGCGTTACATCGCGATCGTTTGACACCCACACTCTAAGATCCGCACCGCGCAGAGTCGGCGACGGAGCATCCTTCAACGTCTGCATCACATCGCTCTTTATTCTGGCCCGCCTGGCCGATTGAAATTTCAGATATCCCGCCCCTCCAACCAGCGCCGCCGCCAGCAAAACAATTATGACGCGCAGCAACAGCTTCGCGTTAAGACTACGCGGCGGCATAAACACATGCTGCGCAGTACTATTGATCACCGCCGGATCCGGCGAAGCAGGGCTCTGCACAATCACACCGGAGGGTAGGGAACTGACGAGCATAGAAGCCGCGCTCGTCGTTGGTGGAACTCCTGGAGGAGTTACAACCGCAACGCCTGAGGCCGCCGAAGCTGGCGTAGCCTGCAAAGTCGGCCCTGGAGTCGCAGCGCCTGCTGTGACCGCGGCAACGCCGTGCGCCGTCACTTGATCCAGAGCCGCAACAAATTCTTCCGCCGTCTGAAACCGGTTCTCCCGCGATTTCTCCATCGCCTTTAGAATCACCTGCGACAGCGCGGAAGGAATATGCAGTTCCGGCTTCACCTCATGCGGAGGCCGCACACTCGTCTGCAGATGTTGCAGCATGAGCGCGTATGGAGTCTCGGCTTCGAACGGAAGTTGCGCCGTTATCATCTGGTACAGCACCACCCCCAGCGAATAAATATCCGTGCGCCCATCAACCTCTCCGCCAGCCTTTTTCCCCAGGAATTGTTCCGGCGACATATATAAAGGAGTGCCGACCACCATGCCGGTCATCGTCATCTCCGGCCGGTCCTCGCCCGCAGCCTCGCGCAGCTTCGCAATTCCGAAATCGAGCACCTTGGCGGTCTCCTGCCCCTGCTCGTCGACCGTAAGAATAATGTTGCCCGGCTTCAAATCGCGATGCACGATGCCGAGCTTGTGCGCCACACCAATCGCCAGTCCTACCTGCCGCGCAATCCGAATGGCGCGCGGAACCGCCAGTGCGCCTTCTTTCTGAAGAACCTCACTCACGTTCTTCCCCTCCACCAGCTCCATCACGATGAAGGGTCTTCCATCTTCCGTGTAATCGAAATCTTCCACCCGCACCGCATTCGGATGCCGCAGCTTGCGCGCAACAATGGCTTCCGTCTGAAAGCGCTGCAAAAAGCTGGCATTGCCCGCAATGTCATCGTTGACAATCTTGATGGCGCAAATCTCGTTGAACGTGAGATGACGTCCGCGATAAACCAGCCCCATGCCGCCGATCCCAATCCGTTCGATGATCTGATATTTATTGCGGATGATCATCCCCGGCTGAAGTTCGTGCGCCACCTGCAGCCGCGTGTGATCCGTCGGACACACGTCATGCTCGGTGGAGTAAGTCTTCTGGCATGCGGTGCAATATTTCATGAGTTGCTCTGGGAATCAGCAATACTTATGTGGGGACAGCCGCCCCTTCGACAAGCTCAGGGCAGGCTCTCGGCTGTCCGCCGAGCGCAGCGAGGACTCAGCCGATTCCGCCCCAAGCGGCGACAAGCCGCCAATTCGCGTAAAAGAGTAGCACGGAATCCGTACCCAGCGTTACTTTCTAACTGTGGCAGGAACGCGCGAGGGATGCTCGGCATTTCCGCACTCCGCATTGACTTCGTCTCTCAGCCGACTTAATATCGCCCCCATGTTCCCGCGGAATTTCAGGCCGAACGGGAATCCGCACATGAACGTTCGCCATTCACTCGCTAATCTTGTATTAATCTCTGCTGTCGCGGCAGCTCTTGCCTGCGGGCTCGTCTCCTCACAAACGCAGAATTTCCCCGCGCTTCACAAACAGGCCAAAGAAGGAAATGCCGAAGCCCAGTACGAATTAGCCAAAGACTATTACACCGGTACAGGCGTTCCCAAGGACTCCAAACAGGGGCTTGAGTGGTTGCGCAAATCCGCTGATCAGGGCCATCCCGGCGCGGAGTTCGCGCTGGCCGTCCTTTACAGAAAAGGGGAACTAAAAGATCCAAAGCAGGGATTAGTGTGGTTGCAGAAATCTGCAGCGCACAACAATGCCGCGGCCGAGTATGAATTGGGCTGCCTGTTTCGTGACGGTGAAGGCGGCGTTTCAAGAAATCCGCATGAAGCCGCATTATGGCTTCGCAAAGCCGCACGCCAAAAAAATGAGCTCGCTCAAAATGGCCTGGAGCGGATGCTCAAGAAAGGCACTATCTCGCGGCAGGAAGCAAACTGGCGCGCTCCCGATCTGGTCGCAAAAAATACAGAACCGGTGATCCAAGCGAAAAGCGAGCCGCAGCCAGACCCAAAAACAGAAAACGCAAAGCCATTCTCTCTGCTCGAAGTAGAAAAAGGACTTCAGGGCGGAATCACCTGCAAGCGGCTCGCAACTCTCGTCGGCAAATTTAAAGTAGATTTTTCTCTAAGCGACGATATGCGTCAACGCCTCAGCAAAGCTGGAGCCGACGACAATTTGCTGGCCACGATTTCCGCTTCCCGGCGTCCGTTGTAATCTGCGCCTGCGGCCGCACGCGCGAAACTCCAAACTGGTCGTCCTCGGCAGTTAAGCGTTGGTTGCGCGATGCTTCGCAGCGGTAATCTTTGCAGTGCGCGCTGCAAGGTCTTCGAAAGAAGGTACGGACTCGGGAACGATCAGTTTCCGCTCGGGTGGCTGAACTCCAGTGCCAATCGCTTCCGTGAGCATCTCTAACGCCAGGTCAGTGATGGGACGTATATAAATTGTCGCCGCCAGCACTCCGCTTCGTACCCAGGCCTGTCCGGTCTTCGGCAAGCCATCGCATCCGGTGAATGGAATCTTCAGCCAGCGCTCGCGGTCGCTTCCTGCGATCTCCTCAAAAGCTTTTCTCGCACCCGCTGCCATGCTGTCATCTTGCGCTCCCACCAGATCGATGTGCGTCTCTTGTGACGTGCGCAATCGCAACCACGAAGTGACTGCCCGGTGTGCACTCTGCTCCGTCCAGTTCGCTCGCATCGTCTTCACTTGAATATTCTCGGGCTTGGTCCGATTCATACCGGCAGTTCGCTCATGGGCCGCGGAACTGTTCGCTGGACCCTCGAGATATAAAATCGAACCGCCCTGCGGCAGTAACGCCGCAAACTGTTTGCCCTGAATCTCCCCCACCTCGCCGTGATCGGAACTGATGGAGAATACCGGCACCTGGCAAGTCTGCCGGAGTTGGTGAACATAATCCGCCTCGTGATTCAGAATCACCCAGCCAATATCCGCGGCCGTAGCCGCTCGCGCCACTTGCGGGAACCCGGTTCCACCCGCAGGCTCGAACACAATCGCATCGGGACGCGTCGCCGCCGCTCCCTGAATGTAGTGCAGCAACTGCTGGCTCTGCGTCACCGCATCATTGTTGGCGTGGATGATTTTCAGGTCCACGCCCAACCGCCGAGCAGCTTTCTCCGCCGCGGCCGCCTGCTCTTGCTGATAGTCGTTGTCGTCGTTGGTGAGAGAGACCAGGAAATTGAGTTTTTTCATCACCGCCCCAGGCCTCCATCATAGCCAACTTTCCGGCTCTTCGTTGGTAACCAGAGTAACGAAGGATTTCGCCTTCGATAATTTCAGGATTGCAATTTACAAACAATCGGACTACCAGAGAAGCGACGTCCTGGTTTTTATTTTCGTTGGAAAACCTCCTCGATGCCGTAACCCGTTGTCGCGGCTATATTTCTGAACCATCACGGGTGATAACCAACCGAATACCTCCACCCAACGGCGCGATTGCTTTATAGGCGCAGTTCTGCGGTAATCCAAAGCGGAAGATGTTTCTCTAAACTTTCTATGAACACCGTATTGCCGCAAAAAATGGAATCTGTTGAAGACTCTGCCAGTCGGCCTGGGACGCAGCTTTTCGTGCGCTCGCAATCCGTAGTTTCACGCCGCGTCGCCGGAGAAACTTTGATCGTTCCCGTGCGCGGCAAAGTCGGAGATCTGGCGTCGATCTACAGCTTCAACTCAACCGGCTCTTTGATCTGGCAATCGCTCGAATTGCCCAAGTGCTTTGAGGAACTCGTCAGCGCTGTCGAAAGCGAATATGCGGTCGAGCGCGATCAGGCGGAGCAGGACGTGAAACAGTTCTTGCAAGACATGCTGGCGGCAGATTTGGTGCAAATTCGCGATTCACTGCAAATGGTGGGATAAATCAGGGGGACCATGGAACAACTGAGTTACGGAGCATTCAGCGCCGACCTGCACCAGCGTCAATCCGGTAAGCGCGCGCCCACGCAGGTTTCCATCGAAGTCACCCGCCGCTGTCCGCTGGAATGCCAGCACTGCTACAACAATCTTCCCATGGGCGATCAATCCGCCCGCAGCCGTGAAATGACCACCGAAGAACATTTCAAAATGCTCGACGAGTTAGTCGAGATGGGTTGCTTCTGGCTCCTCTACACCGGCGGCGAAATTTTCGCCCGCAAGGACTTTCTCGAGATCTACACCTACGCCAAGAAAAAAGGCTTCCTGATCACTCTCTTCACCAACGGCACGATGATCACGGAAAAGATCGCAGACTATCTGGTCGAATGGCCGCCCTTCGCCATCGAGATCACGCTCTACGGCCGCACCCGCGAAATCTACGAAGCCCTCACAATGATCCCCGGCTCCTACGACCGCTGCCTGCGCGGTATCAAACTCCTGCGCGAAAGAGGGTTGCCGCTCAAGCTGAAAACGGTCGCGACCAGCATCAACAAGCATGAAGTTGTCTCGATGAGGCAGTTCGCCGAAGAAGAACTGGGAGTCGAGTTCAAGATCGACGGACAGATTAATCCCCGTATCGACTGCTCCCAAAGTCCGCTCGCCGTGCGGCTCACACCCGAAGAGGTTGTCGCACTTGACCTGCATTCTCCGAAAGGAATAAGCGAATACCGGAGGTTAGCAAAACACGATTTGGAAAAGCCGCCGAACCTTACTCAAATCGACACTCAGTATTTTTGCGGGGGCGGTATGGAGTCATTTGCCGTCAACGCATATGGGGAGATGGGGATTTGTATCCTCTCGCAACAAGAAACCTTCGATGTCCGGCAGGACGGTCTGAGAAAGTCATGGGACGATTCTCTGTATTCGTTGCGAATGCGCAAACGCACGCGCCTGACAAAATGCATCGAGTGTCGAATCCAATCCTTGTGCGCAATGTGTCCTGCTAATGGCGAAATGGAAAATGGCGATCGCGAAACTCCGGTAGCGTTTCTTTGCAACGTTGCTCATCTGCGGGCCGTCGCGGTAGGAGTCGATATCCCTGCCCACGGAGAGTGCGAATTCTGCGCCGGAGGAAGTGAGCACGACTCGCTGCTCGAATCAGCACGCCGCATAGCGACTCGGGAAATCGATGTAGAAAGTTGGACGGCGCCGCATCAGCTTTTACCGATATTAAACAACGCGTCTGCCGGCGGATGCGGAAATTGCGCCGGCCACTAGCTAAGGATTTGAACGTCGGGTGCGAACAGGCGCCGAAAGAAGATGCATAAGCGTGGGGGCTGAATGAAGGATGAATTGAGGCACGCCGAGGGCAAAAAGTCCTACGAGCCACCGCTCCTTAAGACGATCAATTTGCGACCTGAGGAAGCGGTTCTGGGACACTGCAAAACTTCCACCGGCGGCGGGATCCAGATTGGATGTCAGTTTTTTACTTGCAGTTCCGTCGGATCCTAGAAGTCCGGCACGGAGCATACGGAAATAATCGCCGGTATCGGAAGGTTAGCAGATGGAAGCCCTCAAGACATCCTGCGCAATTCATACGAGTGGTTTTTCCGTGGGTGGGGTCTCGGTGCAATTATTCGGGAATTGCTTCGATGATGTTTCCTTGGTGGAGTCGCTTCTTCCTTTTCGCGGGGACGAGAACAATTCCGACATTCATCTTTCGGTTGAGTGGGCCGGCAGTTTTACTCCGCCCCGTAGCCGTCCGCTTTTCGACTCGGGAACGACTTGGAGGCTCTACGAAGACGGAGCCGGATTTCAGTTTGACTTCAATGCTCCCGCTTTTGGCGAGCGCCCGTACAAGCGGCTTTTGGCCGACAACCTCTTTCGATCGTGCACGCTGCAGATGAGCGAGGATTCTTTTCGCGGATCTCAGTACACGCCAGCGCCGCTGGACTACCCCCTCGACGAACTCCTCATCATGCACCGCCTCACCCAGGAGCCGGCTATCGAGCTCCACGGAGTCGGCATCGTCGGCCCCGACGGCGCAAACAACTTATTCGTCGGTCACTCCGGAGCAGGGAAGAGCACCACCGCTCGCCTCTGGACCTCGCTCCACACGGTAGAGATTCTGAGCGACGATCGCATCATCGTTCGTGAACACCCTGTTCGCGAACACTCGGCTGCTGAAGATAAAATCCGCAACGAAAAATCTTACGAAGGTAACCTCTCTGCCGGCCCTGCTCAGATCTACATGTACGGCACGCCGTGGCATGGCGACGCGCATTTTGCCCTTCCCCAATGTGCCCCGCTGAAAAGAATTTTTGTTCTCGAACACGGCCACGGTAACGTTCTTACACACCTCACGCGGAGCCAGATGGTCGCCGAACTTTTCGCACGCGCCTTCGTCCCGTTCCACCGCCACGAGTATGTGGACCACGCCCTGAGCTTCCTGGAACGCGTTGCCGATTCCGTTCCTTGTTATCGGTATTCTTTCGAGCCCGACGAGCGCGCCGTAGAAAAAATCCTCCAATTCAATGACTGAAAGTGAGTCCGATTCACAGAGGTTCGAGACGCTCAGCCGCGAGCTTCTGAACAAGGGATTGACCGTGCGCTTCCAGGCGCGCGGCGCCAGCATGTCCCCCTGTATCCGCGACGGCGAGATTGTCCATGTTACCGCCGTAATCGTGAGCAAATTACGTAAGGGCGATATTGTACTTACGAAAGGTCATAGCGGATTCCGGGTTCACCGCCTCGTGCTTATCGATCAGGATAAGAATCTTTTCATGACTCGAGGCGATTGCGGACGGCAAGACGATCCTCCGGTGCACGCCGACCAAATCCTGGGCATTGTTCTCGCCAAAGAAGTGAGGCTTGGAACGAAAATCGTGACGGCGAACTTGAACGGTTTCACCGGCAAATTGTTGCAGGGTGCTGTGCGCGCGCAATATCTCGCGGGCAAGCTCCTTCGCATCGCAACTTCGCGCTCCTCAAATATCGCGCTGGCTTTGCTCTTGCTGTTGTCGCTCGTCTCCTACTCGCGCGCCCAGGTCGTAATTGACGCCACTACGTCGACCTCAAGCTCTCTGAATGCTCGTGGTGCGCAGGCCGTCACGTTTACGCATACAACAGCCGCCTCCACAACTGGACTTTTGATCGTCGGCGTGGCCATGGACACGGTCAATGCGACTACAACGACGGTGAGTTCGGTCACCTACAACGCCACCGGGCTGACTTTTCTGGGCGCGCAGGACGACGCTGCCAAAAGCCGCCGGGTCGAGATGTGGTACCTGCTCAGCCCAGCCGCCGGAACTAACAATGTTGTCGTAACGGTTAACATACCCGGAGCTGTAAATGAGCGTGTGGGAGTCGTCGCAGGTGCAGTTACTTTCACCGGAGTGAATCAAGCCGTTCCCGTCGGTCCATTCGTATCCGCGAGTGGCGCAGCCGGAACAGCTTCTTCTGACACCGTACCCAGCGTTCTCAACGGCATGGTCATGGATACTCTCGCAGTCGCAGAAAATGTGACCGTTACAGTCCCCGGCACTCAAACCTCTCTCTGGAACGTAAGATCAGGCGCTGTTCTGGCCGGCGACGTGAGGAGCACCGGAAGCACTGCCCCAGGTTCCCCCAGCGTTACCATGACTGAGACTTTCAGTGCCGCTTCCAATTGGGCGCAAGGCGCGGTATCCATCAACCCCGCGGCCCAGGTGATCGTTGACGCCGCTACGTCAATAGAGCAGGCAATCAACGCTTCCGGAATACAAACAGTAACCTTCGCTCATACCACGGCCACAACCACCACCGGGCTCTTGATCGTCGGCGTAGCCATGAACATTGTGAACGCGCCCACCACAACTGTAAGCTCGGTCACGTACAACGGCACCGCACTCCATTTTCTGGGAGCGCACAATGATGCAGGCAACACTCGGCGCGTCGAAATGTGGTACCTGCTCAGTCCTGCGGCGGGAACTTTTAACATCGTGGTTTCCGTCGACATACCCGGAGGCACCGCCGAACAACTTGGCGTGGTGGCAGGCGCCGTAACCTTTACCGGAGTCGACCAAACCGTTCCACTAAGTCCCTTTGTCTCCGCAAACGGCGCAAACGGCGCAAACTCGCAGCTCGATGTTCCCAGCGTGATTAACGGAATGATTCTGGATACGCTGTCGGTCGCCGGAAATCAAGCCGTTACCGTTCCCGGTCCTCAGGTCTCAGAGTGGAATACAAATACCGGCGCCGGTGCGACGGATGTTCGCAGTTCCGGCAGTGCTCGCACTGGAGCGCCCAGCGTCCCTATATCCGAAACTTTCAGCGGCACCTCGAACTGGTCGCTGGGAGCCGTGTCCATCAATCCCTCCACCGCCGATATTGCCGTTACCACTAGTGTGGGCAGTGCAGTTTTTCTCGGACAAAATACAACCTACAACATCACCGTCTCCAACAACGGATATTCAGCCGCGAACTCAGTGACGCTCACGGACACTCTGGCTTCTGGAATGACACTGGTCTCTGTCACTCCCAGCGCGGGAACCACCTGCACCGGATCCGGCCCCATTACTTGTACTCTTCCCACTCCGTTTGCCAGTGGGGCCACCGCTACCATCGCGGTGGTGGAAACTGCCAGCGCCACCGGCTCATTTGCCAATACCGCCACCATCACGGATTCCGGAAGCCCGCCCGATCCCAACACTGGAAACAATTCCTACACAGCCGTCGCCACTGTGCAGTCAATCTCATGCGCCAGTGTGTCGCAGGCGACAACTGGAACTAATCTCTCCGGAATCTTGAACACTTACTATCCCGGAACCACCAGCGTAGCCGCTGGAGCCACCTCCATCCCTGTAGGTGCGGCAACCGGCGCTGGGAGCGCCATTGCCGCCGGCAATCTTCTGCTGATTATCCAGATGCAGGATGCCAGCATTAACGATGCCAATACCATCGCTTACGGCAACGGCAGCAGCGGCCAGGGATTCACCAACCTGAACAGCGCAGGCGATTACGAGTTCGTCACCGCGCAAAATGCAGTTCCCGCAACTGGAGGATCAGTAACCATCACGGGAGCCGGCACCGGCGGTGGAACGGTTTTCGCTTATCACTCCGCCGCTGTCTCGGCAAACGCGGGCCAAAGCAAGTATCAGGTAATCGTGGTGCCGCAATATTCCACCGCATCATTCAACGCAACCACTCCGCCTACTGCACTCGCGTGGAATGGTTCAACCGGTGGCGTGCTCGCGCTCGATACTTCCGGCACTTTGACTCTGAGCGGAGCCACTATCGCCGTGGATGGTCTCGGCTTCCGCGGTGGGGCGGGAATGCAATTGACTGGCGGAGCCGGTGCCGCTACCGATTATGAAGCGCCTGCTCCCGCAACCTACACCGGGGCCGCTGGCGGCGAAGCCGGTTACGATGCCAACAAGGGCGAAGGTATTGCCGGCACACCTGCGTGGGTAGAATCGGGCACAACTTTTCTGCAAACGAATACCGGCTATCCCAGCGGCACTGCGGGCACTGACGGCAGCATGGCTCGCGGAGCGCCCGGCAATGCGGGCGCCGGAGGTACCGACTCCGATCCCGTCAACAATGATCAGAACGCCGGCGGCGGAGGCGGTGCCAACGGCGGTGCCGGAGGCTTTGGTGGTGACTCGTGGAACACAAATCTTAGTGTAGGCGGCGAGGGTGGTACAGTTTTTCCCGCAACTATCAATCGCGTCGCCATGGGCGGCGGCGGCGGCGCGGGAACGCGCAACAATTCCGATGGAGATAATCGGGCTAGTGGCGGCGCA
Source organism: Candidatus Sulfotelmatobacter sp. (assembly GCA_049693675.1). Classification (GTDB taxonomy): domain Bacteria; phylum Acidobacteriota; class Terriglobia; order Terriglobales; family Acidobacteriaceae; genus Sulfotelmatobacter. The sequence goes on from JBAVQD010000048.1 coordinate 16,573, forward strand.
ACTGGGGGCGGCATCATCATCATTCGTACCTACGGCCTCAGTGGGACAGGAACTCTAACCGCTAACGGAATCTCCGCCTACAACGGAACTCTCAATGATGCCGGCGGCGGCGGTGGCGCCGGCGGAAGTATTGTGGTTCTTTCCGCCAACGGAGGCGAGAGCGGACTCACGCTGCAAGCCAACGGTGGAAACGGCGGCAACGCCTGGGAGATTGAGCCCTATACCCTCGGCAATCGGCACGGCCCTGGCGGCGGCGGTGGCGGCGGTGTCGTTCTTATCTCTGGCACCCCTGCAAGTATTAGCCTGAGTGGCGGAGCCAGCGGCCTCACCGAAAATCCCGGCGTCCCCTACGGGTCCACCGCCGGCGCGGCCGGCACAAGCGTGACCAACGCTTCCATCACCCAAACCTCCGGCACACAGTCCGGCGCGCAATGCACTCCCGATATGACGCTGGGCAAGAGCCATGTCGGCAACTTCACCCGCGGATCAACCGCCAGCTACACCATCCCGGTCGAAAACTTGAGCCCATACGGCCCGACCAACGGCACCGTAACCGTGAACGATACGATGCCGGTCGGCCTCACTCCTACCAGCGCCACCGGTACCGGATGGTCGTGCTCGATTGCCTCCCAGACCGTGAGCTGCGTTACCTCCGCAGTTCTGCCGGCAAACAGTTTTTACCCTTCGCTAACCATCAACGCGAATGTCTTGCAGACCGCTCCTTCCGTCGAAACCAACACTGCGTTAGTAAGTGGCGGTGGTGAAGTGAATCTGGCGAATGACAGCGCTACCGACGTAGCCAACGTAATCTCAACCGCCGATCTCAGCATCACCAATGCGGCATCGCCTGATCCGGTCGTGGCAGGCGGCAACATTACTTATACGCAGGTAGTCACCAATAACGGTCCCAGCGCCGCCGACAACGCAACCATGGTGGAAGCCGTTCCCAACAACACTACATTTGTTTCGATGGCAGCACCCGCTGGGTGGAGTTGCACCACGCCAGCCGTTGGCAGCACCGGCAACGTAGTTTGCACCAATTTGAATATGGCGGGCAGTACCGCAGCCACTTTCGCACTAGTCGTTAAAGTAAACACCGGCACTGCGAACGGCACTGTCATCACCGACACCGCGAAAGTAAGTTCGTCAGTCAGCGATCCAAATTCGGCGAACAACACCGCCTCGGCTTCCACCATCGTCGGTTCCTCTGCCGGAGCCGACTTAGTCGTCACCAATGCCGCTTCACCAAATGGCGTCGCGCCCGGCGGCAACATTACTTATACGCAGGTAGTCACAAATGTCGGTTCCCTTACGGCCACAGCTGCAACTTTCACTGAGTCAACCTCGCCGGTGGCCGATGTAACCTTCGTTTCCGTCTCGGCCGCGGCTGCTCCAGGTTGGACTTGCACTGCTCCGCCCGTAAGCTGCACCAATCCCAGCGTAGCCGCAGGCGCAACGGGTACCATCACCGCCATATACAAGGTGAATGCCGCCACGCCAATCGGGACGCTCATCACCAACACCGCGACAGTCAACGCCGCCAACCAAACCTCCGGTCCCAACACCGCGATCGCAAGCGACACCGTAACCGCAACGACTTCGCAATCCGATCTTGGTCTCACCACCGCTGCAACCCCGCTCTCGGTTTTTGCCGGCAATGATATTACTTATCTCCAGACCATAACCAATAGCGGCCCCGCCGCGGCCACGAGCGTGAGCTTCCTGGAGGCGGTACCGACCAACACTACTTTCGCCTCCGTCTCGGCTCCTGCTGGTTGGACGTGCACAACGCCCGCCGTAGGCGCAACCGGAAATATAACCTGCACCGATCCCACTTTGGCGGCCACGACCTCGGCGTCAATCATCGTCGTTGTCAACGTTCCGTCGAGTGTTACCGCTGCCGCGATCGCAGCGACGTCCTCGGTTTCCGCGACCAACGCTCTCACCATCACAACCAACACCAGCACCCCTGTTACAACCGCTTGCGATTTGGCGGTCAGCAACAGCGGCACACCAAGCCCGGTCGCCGCCGGCGGCACCATTACTTACACTCAGGTTGTAACGAACACTGGTCCGAGCAACTGCGCCAATCTGACTTTCAATGAAGCGATCCCGACTAACACCACCTTTACATCGTATGGCGGAGCACCCGCGGGCTGGACTTGCACATCCTTCGCCACCGGTTGCACCAATCCCAGCTTCGCCCCCGGATCGATCAGTACCTTCACCGTGGTCGTGACCGTAAACGCGGGCACCGCCGCGGGAACCATCATTACCGACACAGACACGGTTACCACCACAACCCGCGATACCAACACGAGCAATAATTCCGCAACCGTTAACATACCGGTGGCGAGCGCTACTCAAGCCGACCTCAGTGTGTCGAATTCCGCCAGTCCGAACCCCGTCTCGGCCGGGAACAACATCACTTACGCGCAGACCGTAGTGAATACCGGACCTGCGAGCGCCAGCACAATTTCGCTCGCCGAAAGCCTTCCCGCGAATACCACCGCAGTGTCGCTGACCGGACCGGCCGGCTGGACTTGCTCGGTGGGAACGCTGACCTGCACCATCTCCACTCTGGCCGTCACAACCGCGAACTTCACATTCGTCGTAAAAGTGAACAGCAACGCAACCCCCGGGTCCACGATCACGCAAACTGATACCGTCACTTCCGCCAATGATCCGAATCCCGGCAATAACAGCGCCTCTGCAAGCGTTCTCGTAGCCGGCTCGGCTGATCTGTCGGTTACGAACACCGCGAGCCCCGTACCCGTAGTAGCAAACAACAACATTACTTATACGCAAGTTGTCACCAACGCCGGACCAAGCATAGCCACCGCTGCCAGCTTTACCGAGACTACCCCGGCGAATACGACATTCTTTTCCATCGGCACGCTGCCTGCCGGATGGTCCTGCAGCACCCCCGCAGTAGGAAGCGCGGGGACCATCAACTGCACCAATCCCAGCTTTGCGCCAGGTTCAGCCAGCTTTACCGTTGCGCTTAAAGTTACTGCCGGCACCGCTGCCGGAACGGCGATCAACGATATCGCTGCTGTGAGCTCATCAACGTCCGATCCGAACTCGGCCAACAACACGGCAATTGCCACCGATGTCGTCGCTCTCGCAACTCAGGCCGACTTAATCGTAACCAATAGTGCGACGCCAACCTCCGTCGCCGCGGGAAGTAACATCACTTATACGCAGAGCGTCACCAATAATGGTCCGGCTGCGGCAACAACCGTAAGCTTTACTCAAAGCACGCCGCCGAATACCACTTTCCAATCCATCACAACTCCGGCCGGCTGGACTTGCACCACCCCCGCCGTCGGAGCTACAGGCACGATTACTTGTACGATTGCCACGCTGGCGCTCAATGCAAGCGCTAGCTTCACGTTAGTGTTGCAGGTAAATGCTGCAACCGCGTCCGGCACAAACATTGCGGAGGCCGCAACCGCTACTGCGTCGAACATCGTGCCCGGCCTTACCAGCAACACCGCCGTGGCAACGGTTGTCGTGGCCAATCCGAATAGTGCCAGTCTTGCGATCGTGAAGACAGCTATGCCCAGCCCTACGGTTGCCGAGGGCGACACGCTCACTTACACGATTGGCATCACCAATAACGGTCCATCGTCCGCAACGAATGTGACCGTTACCGATCCACTGCCAGCGGATGTTACTTATCTTTCTTTGACCACCAGTGCTGGCACCTGCTCGGAAGCTGGTGGAACTGTAACCTGTTTGCTGGGAACGATCGCCAACGGCGGCACAGCTACGATAACTATCCTCACCCTCGCTGGCGCACCGGGAATCGCTACAAACACAGCCAGCGTGGTTGCGGGCCAGATGACCACTCCGAATACATCGACACAGGTCGAGACCATCACTGCCGCCACCAGCATCAAGCTGGAATCGTTCGTAGCCCAGACCGGCCAGGATAAAACCGGGGCACACCGCGTCGTGCTCCTCTGGAAAACAGGCACAGAAGTGCACAACCTTGGCTTCAACATTTATCGCGAACAAGCAGGCGAACGCGTTCGCCTGAATTCTTCGCTGATCGCCGGCTCGGCGCTGCTCATGAACGGTGCCCTCCCCAAACACTCCGGCCGTACTTACAGCTGGATCGATTCCTCCGCGAATGCCGGCAGTGCTCCCTACTGGCTCGAAGACGTGGATGTGAACGGAACCCGTATCCTTCACGGCCCAGTTTCCGCGACCGCATCCAGCAACTCCCAGGTCGCGAGCAACGCCAACGCAACTCCTAGCGTAATGTTGAATCATCTAAACCAGAGCCAGCCCGCTGCGTCTGTTGATGGGTTCAGTCATCGCGTCGAAGATACTTCGCCGAATTCTTCTCCTACGGCCACGCAACAGCAGAAACAGTTCGCCCTTGCGGCACACTCCGCCATCAAGATTTACGTAAAGCACGAAGGCTGGTATTGCGTGACGCAACCGCAACTTATCGCCGCCGGCCTCAGCCCTAATGTCGATCCAGCTTATCTCCATCTTTACGCCGAGGCCGTCGAGCAGCCCATCGCGATCACCGGAACCACCGCCGGTGTCCGCGGCTTTGGTCCGCAAGCGGCAATTTATTTCTATGGCACAGGTATCGACACACAATATTCCGGCACCAGAGTTTATTTCCTCGTTACACAGGATTCGAAAGGGGCGCGAGTTCACAACTTGCCCGTATCCACGGGCTCGAACCAGCCTCCCGCAAGTTTCCCCTTTACCGTGGAACTCGCTCCTCATACAACCTATTACTCGGCCCTGACCACCGCGAACGGCTACAACTTCTTCGGACCTCTCGTCTCCTCCACTGCCGTCGATGAGACCATTCAGGTTCCCCATCTTGATTCCACATCCACAGAATCCGCAAAGTTAGATGTGATTCTGCAAGGCGTTATTCTCGGCGTTCCTCATGACGTGACCGTTACGCTGAACGGCACCTCGCTCGGCGACGTCACCTTCACCGGGGAAGCAAAAGGTACGCTCGACGTAACTTTGCCGCTAGGTGTTTTACAGGAAGGCGCCAACACCGTCACTCTCACGTCGCAGAACGGTGAATACGATTACAGCCTGCTGCAATCGATCCGCATCACCTACCCGCACACTTATGCCGCCGACTCCAACGAATTGACGTTTACTGCCCGCCCCGGCGAAGAACTCAGTCTCACTGGATTCACGCAATCATCGGTCGCCGTGGTCGACATTACCGACCCCAACCAACCCGTACAACTTACGCCCCAGGTTACGACCGATCCGAAGTCGGAAACTTACACAGCTGCGATACAGGTGCCGTGGTCCACCACCAATCCATCCACCCCGGCCCAGCACACGCTAATGGCTGTGGTTGGGACCACCGTCGCTTCTCCAGCCGGAATCCGTCAGAATCATCCTTCACGCTGGTATAGCGCTCAATCCGGCAGCGAGATTGTGATGGTCACGTCCGACGAGTTCTCCGGCGCTCTTGCCCCGCTGAAGCGCGCGCATGAAGCGTTAGGCAAGTCATCCGCACTCGTGTTGGTCGACGATCTCTACGACGAATTTACTTTTGGCCAGCACAATCCGCTCGCCATCCGCAGCTTCCTGCAAACCGCCGTCACGGCTTGGCACACTACGCCCCATTACCTCTTACTCAATGGCCGCGCATCATTTGATCCACGTAATTATCTCGGTTTTGGACATCTCGATTTCGTCCCCACGCAGATCATCGCCACCAGCGGCCTGATGACCGCCTCTGACGGATGGTTCTCGGATTTCAACGACACTGGGATTCCGACCATCGCCACCGGCCGCCTGCCCGTGAGCACCCCCGCCGAAGCCCAGTTGGTGGCGGGAAAGATCGCCATCTACGAAGGGCAGTCCACCGACGGTCCCTGGACGTCGCAAGCTCTCGTGGTCGCGGATACGAACGACACCGAAAACTTCACCAAAGACAGCCAGCTTGCCCAGGCGCAGCTACCTTCTTCCGTGCAAGTGACGGATGTCTTCCTCACCACCACATCCGTGCCCGACGCTCAGCAAACGATTCTCAACTCCATCAACTCTGGCGAGTTGTTGGTGAATTATTCAGGCCATGGCTCGGAAGATGAATGGTCGGGAGAAAATCTTTTCAACAGCACCGAGGCGAGCACTTTGACCAACGGCTCCTCCTTGCCCGTCTTTCTCATCATGGATTGCTTGAATGGATTTTTTCAGGATGTTTACGAAGAACCGCTGGCAGTCTCTCTGATGCTTGCACCCGATGGCGGCGCCGTCGCGGTTCTCGCTTCCAGCGGGCTCAACCAGGCTCCGCCGCAAACCACTCTCGACAAGCTAGTCGTACAATCCGCCATGGGCCCATCGCGCTTGCCGTTAGGAGATGCGATCATCAAGGCGAAATCGGGCATCACCGACCTCGCCGTGCGCAAAACCTACAACCTGCTGGGAGATCCGGTGATGCAGATCAAGCCTCCGGTCGCGACTAAGAAGCACTAAGGAACCAAGTATTTAAGCCCGCGCCATATCAGCAACCACAGCCGCTCGCCGCAGAGGTTCGGCGATGGCCTTCATCACTTTCTCAAATCCCGCGAAGTCGAGCGATTGCGCTCCATCGGAGAGCGCCCGCTCCGGGCAGGGATGCACTTCTATAATCAATCCATCGGCTCCCACCGCCACCGCTGCCCGCGAAACTGCGGCGATCAGACTCTGTTTTCCAGTTCCATGCGAAGGATCGGCGATCACCGGCAAATGCGAAAGATCGCGAGCCAGCGCCACCGCTGCCAAATCGAAGGTGTTCCGCATCTCGGTTTCGAACGTCTTAATGCCGCGTTCGCACAGCACGACTTCACCGTTTCCTCCCGAAAGCAAATATTCCGCCGCCAGCAGCCACTCCTTTACCGTGGCCGACGGACCGCGCTTCAACAGGATCGGCCTCTTAACTGTGGCCAGACGCCGCAACAGCGCGAAGTTCTGCATGTTCCTCGCTCCTACCTGCAACATATCCACGTACTCGCAGATCGTGTCCACATCCTCCGTGCTCATCACTTCCGTGACCACAGGAAGCCCAGACTCCTCACGCGCTTCGCGGAGAATCTTCAGCGCCTCTACCCCCAATCCCTGAAAGTCGTAGGGCGATGTTCTTGGCTTGTAAGCCCCGCCGCGCAGCATCGTCGCTCCCGCCCGCTTCACCGCATGCGCCGTATCCAATAACTGCTCGCGAGACTCCACCGAGCATGGCCCCGCAATAATCACCACGCCCGGGCCGCCAATGCTCACCCCGCCCACATTCACCACAGTGCGCTCCGGTTTTACCTGCCGGCTCACCAGCTTGAAAGGCTGCGCAATGGCAACCACATTCTCTACTCCGCCCGCCACCGCCAGCGCCTCGATTTCGTGCCGGCGTCCATTCCCCACCGCGGCCACGATCGTTCGCTCCACGCCGCGCGTGACGTGCGGCTGGTAGCCTGCCTCGCGAATGCGCTCGATCACGTGAGCAATCTGCTGCTCGGTGGCTTTCTCTGACATGTTCACAATCATTGGTCTGCCCTCCTGAGGACGTTGCCAAAAGCAAAGGCCGCGATCCTGGGATCGCGGCCTTTGGCTGAACTCGCTTTGAATCTAGTCGATTATCGATGACCCGATCTTCTCGCAAGCCCTGCCGCAGCCGCTACCCCTGGTAAACCAGTAGTAGCGAAACTGCCCGGTAAACGAGATAAATCGTGTCATGAAGAAAACCCTGCTTGCGTTTAAGACGGAGCCCGCGACACTAAACTCGCCACCCTATTGTATCGAGCTGGCCGTATTGGAGAATACGTTATTGGCATTGGATCCGATCAGACGAATCGTGCCCACCACCAGGACCAGAATCACCGCCAGCATTACCGCATACTCGGCGATGTCCTGCCCCCCATCTTCTACCCATAATCTGCTGATCATTTTGGACATGCTTGCCCTCCAACTCGAAACTTCATTTGCCGCCAGATGAGAAAAACAGTGGACCCATAATGCCGCAGCCCGCTCCGCTTGTCAAACCAAAGTATTCAAGATTTCCACAATTAATGCACCTGCAGCTAAAGAGGTTCCCGCGCCATAGAAACGGGAATCGGCAAAGCCTGGACTGGCGCTGGCAAACTCTGCTGGACTAGCTGTTGCGCGGAATTCTGCGCAAACTTCAACACGTCGCTGGGAAATATTCCCAGGTAGAGAGTGGCCGCAACGCACGCTGCCAGGGCCATGCTCAACGGAATCGGAACCCGGCTTACTGGAACCTCTTTACGCGCTTCGCGCATGTACATCACTACGATGATGCGAAGATAGTAATAAGCGCCGATTCCGCTGTTGAGCACGCCGATTACCGTTAGCCAGATCAGGTTCGCTTTCACCGCGGCGCTGAACACATAGAATTTCGCAAAAAATCCGCCCGTCATCGGAATGCCGATCAGCGATAACAGAAAGATGGTAAGCGTGGCCGCCAGCAGCGGGGAACTCCGCCCCAGCCCTTCATAGTCCTCGAGCGTCACATAACGTTCACCCGCGTTGGCGAAGTGGCTCACTACGGCAAACGCGCCCACGTTCATCGCCGCATAACTCGCCGTATAGAACATCGCCGCTGAAATGCCCAGCGTCGGCGCAGCGGCGAAAGCAACCAGCAGATATCCCGCATGAGCGATCGAAGAATAGGCCAGCAGCCGCTTGACGTTGGTCTGCACCAATGCGCCCACATTCCCCAAAGTCATCGAGAGCGCCGCCGTCACCCAAATCACCCAGAAAATCGCATGGACGTTAATCACGAAAACGATCCGCAACAGGACCGCAAATGCCGCGGCCTTGGGTGCGGTTGACATCAACCCCACAATCGGCGCTGGCGCTCCTTCATACACGTCCGGCGTCCACACGTGGAACGGCGCGGCCGCCACTTTGAACCCCAAACCCACAAACATAAACGCCACAGCTACGAACGCCAGCAGGGGAATCGGCCGCGCCAGCAGCGCTCGGCTGATTTGGTCGATGTTGGTCGATCCCGTGGCTCCAAACATCAACGCCACGCCGTATAGAAAAAATGCCGTGGCAAACGATCCCAGCAGAAAATATTTCAGCGATCCTTCCGCGCTGGCCGCCTCGTGCAGCCGGAATCCGGTCAGCACATACGAGGAGATGGAAGAAATCTCGAGCGCGATAAAAATCAGAACCAGTTCCACAGCCGACGACATCAGCGCCATGCCAACTGCGCCGAAAAGAACCAGCGCGTAATATTCCCCCGCGCGAATGCGCTGTACCGCCATGTACTCGTATGAGCTGAGAATCACTACGGCCACAATCGCCATCACCAGAACGTGAAAAAAAACGCTGAACCCATCTATCTGTACCGTGTTCCAGAACGCCAGTCCCGGAGCCTGGGCCATGATCCACGTCGCGCCAAGCCCCGCCAGCGATCCCACAAACGCAATGACCCCTAAAACTTTTTGCCCGGCCCGTTCATCCAGCAGCGGTTCCATCACCATCACAATCATGCCGAACACGGAGAGAACAATCTCCGGCAGCACGCGTACGTAATCGGCGCTCTGCGGCAAGGTTTGCGAATAGGCCGTGAAAAAGGTTGCGATCACTGTCCCACCACCCGGCTCGCCACTCGTACGAACGGCGTAAGCGCCGCTTGCACCGCTGGATCAATCGCGCCCAGCCACAAAATGGGAGCCACCCCCATTACCAGCGCCGCTACGGCGCACGGCCACACCGCCCATTTTTCGAATCCCGAGAGATCGCTCAACGAATTATTCACCGCGTGCGTAACTTTGCCGTAAAACACTCGCTGGTACATCCAAAGCAAATAGACCGCGCTCCAGATCACTCCAGTGGCTGCGAGAATCCCGTAAATCGGCTTATCTTGAAACGCTCCACTCAACACCAGAAATTCACCGATGAAGCCGTTGAACAGCGGCAGTCCCACCGATGCCAGCACAATCGCCAGAAACAAGGCAGAGTAAATCGGCATGGGCGAAGCCAGGCCGCCAAATTCGCTGATTTCGTAGGTATGCCGCCGCTCGTGCAGAATCCCCGCCAGCATGAACAAACCGCCCGTCGAGACTCCGTGCGCCAGCATCACGAACATCGCGCCATTCAGCCCCGCCTGCGTGAAGCTGAAAATCCCCAGTACCACGAATCCCAGATGGCTCACCGAGGAATACGCGATCAGTTTCTTCATGTTCGGCTGCACCATCGCCACCAGCGCGCCGTAAATAATCCCGATCAGCGCCAGAATCATGACCCACCAGGCGTTGTGCCGCGATTGCTCGGGAAACAATCCAAGATTGAAGCGCAATAGCCCATACGTTCCCATCTTCAGCAGCACGCCTGCCAGCAATACCGATCCCGCCGTCGGCGCTTCCACGTGCGCATCCGGCAGCCACGTGTGAAAGGGAAACAGCGGAACCTTCACCGCAAATGCCAGGAAGAATCCCAGGAACAGCCACTGCGCCGCAGCCGGAAAACCCGGCACCGCGCCGCTCGCGATCTGGTCGCGAATCACCACGAAATCAAAACTCCCCGTATGCGCGTAAAGCCACAGAATCGCCGCCAGCATGAACACGGATCCAATCATCGTGTACATGAAGAATTTCACCGCAGCATACACTTTGCGCTCGTGCCCGAAAATGCCAATCACCAGCGCCATAGGAATCAGCGTGGCTTCCCAGAAGAAATAAAAGAGGAACAGATCCAGCGAAGTGAATACGCCAATCAGCGCTGTCTCCAGAATCAGCAGCAGGATAAAAAATTCTTTCACCCGCTCGTGAATCGAATTCCAGGAAATCAGCACGCACAACGGTGTGAGAAACGTGGTCAGCACCACCAGCCACAACGAGATTCCGTCAATTCCCATGTGGTAGTGGATGTTGGGAGTCGAAACCCACTGCCGGTCGACCTGAAACTGAAAATCATTTTGCCCGCGATGGAAATAAACTGGCAGATGCAGAGACAGAACAAACGTCAGCAGAGAGATCACCAGCGCGAAAACCCGAATGTCGCGGTCGCGTCGAGGAAACATCACCAGTAGCACTCCCCCCGCCAGAGGAAGGAATGTCACCAGCGTAAGAATGATGGAGCTGAGATTATCCGTACTCATCGCGCTCCCGTCCACATCCAGATCATGAAGGCGATTACTACCGCCGAACCCGCCGCGATCCATCCCGCGTAGGAGCGAATGTTGCCCGATTGCATGTGGCGAACTTCATCGGAAACATGCCTGGCGCCGTATCCCGCGTCGTTCACCGCCGCATCGATCATCTTCTGATCCACCCCGTGCCACAAAACTCGCGTAGAAAAATTGATCAGCGGCTTCACAAAAACTGCGCCATACAGTTCGTCCACATAATATTTGTGCACCAATGTCTGGTAGGATCCTGCCATCGAAGCTGCAATCTTGTCCGGCAAATCCGCCCGCCGGTAATAAAGTTGCCACGCCAGTCCGAACCCCAACAGCGCCGCTAACACCGAAATCCCCGTGAACATCAACTCGGTCGAAACTCCAGTCTTCGGCTCCCGCCCCTCAGTCTCCTTCTCGGCTGCCCCCTTCTCATCCACAGCCGATGGCTGCGCATTCGCCGGAGCGCTGCCATGAAATACCGGGCCGAGAAACTTGTCGAATCGATTACTGCCGCGCAGCGACCCTGGCACTCCCACATATCCGCCCACCACCGAAAGCACCGCCAGAATCACCAGCGGGATCACCATCACCCTGGGGCTCTCGTGGATCCCGCCGTGTCCATGCCCACCGTGCGAATCACTCGCCGAGCGGCTTCCATGGCCGTGTTCCGCTTCCGCTTCGCCTCGATACTCTCCAAAGAACGTCATAAACCACAGACGGAACATATAAAAAGATGTGAGTAACGCAGTCACCACCCCCACCAGCCAGTAAGCCCAACTTGCCTGATAGGATCGCCACAAAAGTTCGTCTTTGCTGAAGAATCCGGAAAACCCCGGAGTTCCAGAGATCGCTAACGTGGCTGCAGTCATGCACCAGAACGTCCACGGAATTTTCTTCCGCAGCCCGCCCATCTTACGCATGTCCTGCTCGCCCCCAACCGCATGGATCACGGAGCCCGCCGCCAGAAACAGCAGTCCTTTGAAAAAGGCGTGCGTCATCAGATGAAAAATGCCGGCGGAAAACGCTCCCACCCCGCACGCCATGAACATGTATCCCAGCTGCGAAACCGTCGAGTACGCCAGAACTTTTTTAATGTCAGTCTGCGCAATGCCAATCGTCGCGGCGAAAAATGCCGTCAGCGTTCCAATGATCGCAACCACCGTCAGCGCAATCGGCGCTCGTTCAAAAATCACATGCGAGCGCGAAACCATGTATACGCCCGCCGTCACCATGGTCGCCGCATGGATCAACGCCGAAACCGGCGTGGGACCTTCCATAGCATCCGGAAGCCAAATGTACAACGGGATCTGCGCCGACTTTCCGCACGCTCCCACCATCAGCAGAATGCCAATCGCTGTCAGCAGCCCGGCGCCGTCCTTTTCCGCTCCCATCGGCAAAACGCTCTGAAACACCTGATCGAAATTCAGCGACCCAAAATGCTTGATGAGCAAAAAAAGCGCAATCAGAAATCCGAAGTCTCCAATGCGGTTTACGATAAACGCTTTCTTGCCCGCCGACGCCGCCGAATCCTTAGTGAACCAGAACCCAATCAGCAGATACGACGCCAGTCCCACGCCCTCCCAGCCGATAAACATCATCAGATAGTTGGCCGACAGCACTAGCGTCAGCATGAAAAACATGAACAGATTTAGATAGCTGAAGAAGCGGTAGTAACTCGGATCCTCCCACATGTAGCCGACGGAATAGACATGGATCAGAAACCCAACTCCGGTCACTACCAGCAGCATCACCAGCGAAAGTTGATCGAGATAAAACGCGAAGTCAACGCTGAAACTTCCAGACCGGATCCAGTGTGCAAAATACTCATGGTAGGGAAGGGCCAGCGATGAAAACCGCATCGCAACCCACAAAGCCATCGCAAACGCCGCTCCGCTGAAAAACAAAGCAATCGTGGTAACGGCCTGGCGCGAAGACCTTTTCCCCAAGAGTCCGTTAATTGCAGCGCCCGCGAGCGGCAGCAACGGGATCAGCCAAAGATTGAGCATCGAATTCATAGCTTGAGCAGGTTCACCTGATCCACGTTCAACGTCTCCCGCGTGCGATAAACCGCGATAATGATCGCCAGTCCAACCGCCGCTTCCGCCGCGGCCACCACCATCACAAAGAAAACAAATACCTGCCCCGCCAGCGCGTGCCAATGCGCCGCAAACGCCACAAACGAAAGATTCACGCCGTTCAGCATCAGCTCAATCGACATAAAGATGGTGATGATATTGCGCTTGATCAGAAATCCGACCACGCCGCAGCCAAATAAAAATCCGCTGAGCAGCAAATAATAAGATAGTGGCACATACGACGGAACCATCAGTCCACCTTCCTTGCTGTCGCTTCCGGCTTGCTCGCCAGCACCACGGCGCCCATGATGGCAATCAGGATCAATACAGATGTAACTTCAAAGGGCAGCAGAAAATCGTGAAACAGAAGCTGCGCAATCTCAGTAGGATGCCCCGGCAATGCACCGATCGGTACCGACTCCGTCACCGAGTGCCGCACCACCACCCACGCCATCAGGACGCTGCTGGTCAACACGCCAGGCACGCCAAACAATAGCGCGATACGGCTCCCCTTGGTTTCTTCCTCCACGCCGGCATTGAGCAGCATGATGACGAAAACGAACAACACCATAATCGCCCCGGCGTAAACAATCACTTGCACAGCGGCAACGAATTCCGCACCCAGCAGCAAATATTCCCCGGCCAGCGCCGCCATCACCGCAATCAGCGAGAGCGCGCTGTTGATCGGATGCCGCTGCGCCAGCAGGTTCACCGCCCCGCCCACGCAAACCGCGCCAAACGCGAGAAATAGAATGAGATGGAAACTCATGAATCAGTACTGTCTTTACCAGGCCACGGCAATCGCCGTCGCCACCAGATTCGCAATCGCCAGCGGCAACAGAAACTTCCAGCCAAAAGACATCAGTTGGTCGTAGCGGAAGCGCGGCAAAGTCCCACGCACCCAGATATAGAGAAAAAGAAAACAGAAAACCTTGGCAAGAAACCAGAATACTGGCAGCACCGCCTGCAACAACGCAGGCCCAAACAGGGGACCCCGCCATCCGCCAAAAAACAACAGCGTGGCCACGCAAGCCACCGTGATCATGTTGGCGTATTCCGCCATGAAAAACATGGCGAACTTCATCGAACTGTATTCCGTGTGATATCCCGCAACCAGTTCAGTTTCTGCCTCGGGCAGGTCAAACGGAATGCGGTTCGTCTCCGCATAGGCAGCCATCAGATAAATGAAGAATCCGATAAACTGCCCGTGAAAAATATTCCAGCGCGGAATGAATCCCAGAAATCGCCCGGCCTGCATGTCCACAATCGTCCGCAAACTAAAGCTTCCCGATTGAATCAGCACTCCCACCAGCGAAAGCCCCAGCGCAATTTCATAACTCACCATCTGCGCGCTGGCCCGTAGCCCACCCAGCAGCGAATATTTGTTGTTCGAAGACCATCCCGCCAGCGCCACCCCGTACACGCCCATCGAGGTCACACCCAGAATCAGCAACAGGCCGATGTTCACATCCGTAATCTGCAGCGGAATGTTGTAGCCGAAAATTCGAACCGGATTGCCGAACGGAATCACCGCAATCGAAGTCAGCGCAAAAATCACCGCCATCATCGGCGCCGCCAGAAACAACGGCTTGTAAACGTGCGGCGGCGTCAGATCTTCCTTGAATAAGAATTTCAGCCCGTCGGCCGCGGGTTGAAGCAATCCGAACGGTCCCACCCGCGTCGGTCCCCATCGGTTCTGCATGTGGCCCACGACTTTGCGCTCCAACCAAACCGTGTAAGCGACCGCGGTGAGCAGAGCGACCAGCACGATCAGCGACTTGATGATCGACACGAGTATGAACACGCCCACCGACAAGATCTTTCCGTCCTCTCAACCGCCGATATAAGGTGAATCAGTCTGCCGCGACTTCGGCAGGCTTCACTTCGTGGCTTTCAACGACCGATTTCAACGCGCGCGAATATCGTCCCAAAGTTCCGGAAGTGAAAAGATCATCATTTGCGGGTTGAATCGATTCCGTCCGGTGCGCAACTCCAGGTCCAGTCTCGGCCAGCGAAGTATGCTCGCTATTGCCCGCCATCAGGTTCATGCGCGAAACGTCATAGCCCGGAACCAGCCGCTGAATTTCATCCAGAATCGCCGTCGGATCGAACGGGCTCATCTTCGGCTCCAGACCGTGAGCCTCCAGCCAAACGGCGTGACGGTCAGCCTCGCCGGATTGCGCTCCGCGCGATTGCCCCATATCCGCATGCGTACCCGCGCGCACTCCTTCGCCGAACGGCACCAGTCTGCGCACATCAAAGCCCATCGCGTCAGCAATGCGAACGATCATTTCAAAATCCGATTTCGTCCCCGTAACCTCGCCCGCTTTTTTCAGCAACTGCAAATCACCGCAAGTGTTCGTAAACGTTCCCGACTTCTCATAAGCATTCGCCGCTGGCAAAACCACATCCGCCATCACCGCCGTCTCCGTCAGGAACATATCCTGAACGACAACGAAACTTTTCGAAAACGCGAATGGATCAATCTTCAGCCGTCCCACCGGATTCGATCCCACGACGTAAAGCGCCCGCAGCGTGCCCGCTTTCCCCGCTTCCACCATGCCCGTCAAATCAAGTCCCGCAGCCTCCGGAATCCCTCCCCATTCGCGATGAAACTCACTGTTGCCTGCGATCGGGTGATAGCCGGGCAGCAAATCCGGATACAACCCCATATCAGCGGCACCGCGCGAATTAGCGTAATCCGCCAGACAAACAAACTTCGTTCCCGGAATGCCCGCTCCAAATTTCACCAGATTGGCCAGGTCACCGCCGCGGATCTCCGACCCAAACACAACCACCAGATTCTGCTCGCCGCGCAGTTGATCGCGAAGTCCAGTCCACTGCTCGCGCGATGAATGTCCTGCAATCGCCTCCAATGCCGAATCGTCGCTTGCCAGAAAAGCTGCAACCTTATTCTCTGTTCCCTCTGGAATTTGCGTGAAATTCGCCGCCTGCCGCCGTAGCTTGATCGGCCGCGAATTGATCACGTACAGCCGCGCCCGATGCAGCCGCACATTATTGCGAATCTGCCACGCCAGCAGCGGGTGCTGTTCCGTGGGATCGTTCCCAATCAACAGCGTAGCCGGCGCAGTAAATACTTCCGTCATGCTCGCCGTCGCATTCGCTTTTCCGCGCAGCGCCGCCGCCAGGGCAGGGAAGTCCGCAGTGCGATGATGATCGATATTGTTTGTCTTCAGCACCACTCGCGCAAACTTTGAGAGCAGATAATCTTCCTCGTTCGAGGTCCGCGTCGAACCGATCACGCCTATCGCCTTACCGCCCTCGACATCACGAATGGACGCGAATCTCCGCCCAATCAGTTCAAACGCTTCTTCCCACGTCGAAGGCGTTAACTTTCCATCCTTGCGAATCAGCGGACGCGTCAACCGCTCCTCGTGATTCGCAAAATCAAACGCATACCGCCCCTTGATGCAGAGGAAGTCCCCATTCGCCCCGCTCTTGTCGCGGTTATCCCCGCGCACAATCTCCGTTCCCTTATCGGCGCGTCTCACACCCAAAGTCGTCTTGCATCCATCTCCACAATGCGTGCAGATCGTGCTCACATGCTTCATCTCCCAGGGCCGCGTCTTGTAGCGATACGCTCCGGAAGTCAACGCTCCCACCGGGCAAATGTCGATGCACATCCCGCACTCTTCGCACTCCAGATGATCTTCTTTGTTCGGCGCGATAATCGAACTCACCCCGCGGTTCTGCACCCCCAACGCCCAAACATCCATCCCCTCGCCGCATACCCGCACGCAGCGATAACAAAGAATGCATCGTGGACGATCGAAAAACACCACCGGCGACCACTGCTGCTCATCCTTATGATTCTTGGCCTCCATGAACTTCGATTCGGCCGCGCCATAAGAGAACGTCATGTCCTGCAATTCGCATTCGCCGCCCGCATCGCAAACCGGACAATCCAGCGGATGATTCCCCAACAGCAATTCCACCATCGACTTGCGCGCCTGTTTGATCTCTTCACTATCGGAAGTGACGATCATGCCCTCACTGATCACCGTGGTACACGCGGTTTGCAGCTTAGGCATCTTCTCAATCTTCACCAGGCACATGCGGCAAGCGCCCTGGAGAGACAGATTCGGGTAATAGCAAAACGAAGGCACCTCAATACCCACACGTTTGCAAGCCTCGATCAGCAGCGTCCCCGCTGGAGCCGTTACTTTCTTGCCGTCAACTGTAAGTGTTATGTCCGCCATGAGAAATTTAGTGAGTTAAAACCGGCAACTCTTCCACCGCGCCTTCTTTTTCAAACGGACACGGTCTGCCTTCCAAATGATCTTCGAATTCTTTGCGCCACTTCTTGACGAACGCAATCGTCGGCATCGCCGCCGCATCGCCCAGCGGACAAAACGTCCGCCCCAGCATGTTTTCCGACAAGTACTGCATATTGTCGATATCTTTTCTCACTCCGCCGCCGCTATGGAGACGAGTCAAGGTTTTTTCGAGCCAGTCCGTGCCCTCGCGGCAGGGGATGCACCATCCGCAGCTTTCGTGCTTATAAAATTTCATCGTGCGGAGTGCGAACTTCACAATGCACTGCGCGTCGTCGACAACCACAACGCCGCCCGAACCCAGCATCGAACCAGCCTTCGCCACCGAGTCGAAATCCATCGCGACATCGACTTCATCGGCGGTAAGAGCCGGGCAAGACGATCCGCCCGGAACCACCGCCTTCAACTTGCGCCCGTTCGGAATTCCGCCGCCCACGTCGTAGATCATCTTCTTCAGGTTGTAGCCCATCGGCAGTTCGTAGACGCCGGGCTTCGCAATATTTCCGCTCAGGCAAAACAGCCGCGTCCCGCCATTCTTTGGCGTGCCCAGCTTGGCATACCACTCCGCACCGCCAAGAATAATGTGCGGCACGTTGGCCAGCGTTTCCGCATTATTAATGACGGTAGGCCCACCCCACAGCCCCACCACAGCAGGGAACGGCGGCCGAATCCGCGGAATCCCGCGCTTGCCCTCAAGCGACTCCATCAGCGCCGACTCCTCGCCCACTTCATACGCGCCCGCGCCGCCATGCCAGTAAATATCGAAATCGCGACCGCTGCCAAAAATGTTCTTGCCTAAAAATCCCTTCGCGTAAGCGTCGCGAATCGCTTTCTGCATGATGATCGACAGATATCGATATTCCCCACGGATGTAGATGTACCCGCTCTTCGCGCCCACCGCCAGGCCGCCAATCATTACGCCCTCAATCACCGCGTGCGGATCATGCTCAAAAATCAGCCTGTCCTTACATGTTCCTGGCTCGCTCTCATCGCCATTGCACAAAACATATTTCGGCTTCGCCGATTGCTTGGGCACGAACGACCACTTCATCCCCGTCGAAAATCCTGCCCCGCCGCGCCCGCGCAACCCGGAATTCTTCACCTCATTAATAATGGCGTCAGCTTCCATGGCCAGCGCCTTCTGCACCGCCTTATAGCCGTCGAGCGCAATGTACCGGTCGATATCAGTCGCGCCCTGGCCAAATCGCCGGGAGACGACCTTTACTTCGTCGGGATGTGAGACTAAAGAAGCCATTGTTGATTGTTGATTTCTGATTGTCGATTGAACTGTCCAACCCCGGGTGCTTTTCAATCAACAATCAGCAATCAAAAATCAGAAATTTTTACGCCTTCACTTTGTACTCGTCCAGCACTCGATCAATCTTCTCCGCCGTCAGGTTCTCATGAAAGTCATAGTTCACCTGCGCTGCCGGAGCCCAACTGCACGCTCCAATGCATTCCACTTCTTCCAGCGTAAACAATCCATCGGCTGTCGTGCCGTGGTTGCCAACACCCAACTTCTTCGCGCAGTGCCGCAAAATTTCTTCTCCGCCCCGCACCAGGCAACTGATGTTCGTACAAACCTGCACGTTAAACTTGCCCCGCGGCTTGGTTGTCAGCATCGAGTAGTAGCTGATCACGTTGCGCACTTCGAGTTCCGTCAAATCCAGCCGTCCGGCCAGCTCCGCAATCACTTCATCCGACAGAAATCCAACCTCATCCTGCGCATAAAGCAGCGTAGGCACGAGCGCCGATCGTTTTGTTGGATAGTGAGGCAACATCTCGCTAAACCGCGCCTCGAATTCATCCGAAAACTTCATAACCAAATCCTTTGTGAAGCCTCTGCGTCCTCTGTGGTAAAGGGTTAGCCTGGAATCGCCGAAAAACTGCAAGGCCTCACCGATCAATCTCTCCTAAAACAATATCGATGCTCCCGATCGCCGCTACTACATCCGCAATCAGCCCGCCCTCGCACATTTTCGGCAGCGTCTGCAGGTTCGCCAAACAAGCCGCCCGCATGTGCACCCGATAAGGCTTCGCCGTCCCGTCGCTCACGATGTAGTAGCCCATCTCACCGCGCGGCGATTCCACTACCTGATACACCTCGCCCGCCGGCACCGCAAAGCCTTCCGTAATAATCTTGAAGTGATAGATGAGCGCCTCCATCTGCGTCTTCATCTTCTCGCGATCCGGCAAAACCACCCCCGGCGCGTTCGCCTTGATCGATCCTTCGGGCATTCCTTCCAGCGCCTGTTTCACAATCGCGTTCGACTCCCGCAACTCCCGCACCCGGCACATGTATCGCGCAAAAACATCGCCTTCCTGCGCCACCGGAACCTTGAACTTGAAATTCTCATATCCCGAGTAAGGCATATCACGCCGCAAATCGAAATCCACGCCGCTCGCGCGCAACGTAGGACCGCTCGCGCCCAGCGCAATGGCATCTTCCGCCGTCATCCGCGCCACACCCTTGGTGCGCATTCCCCAGATCGGATTCCCCGTCAGCAGATTTTCGTATTCATCCACCTTCTCTGGAAAATATCCTGCAAACTTTTTTACGCGATCGAAAAATCCCAACGGCGGCTGCAGCGCGAGCCCGCCAATCCGAAAGTAAGAGGTCATCATGCGCTGTCCGCTGATCGCCTCGAACAGCTTCAAAACTTCTTCGCGTTCGCGGAAGCAATAGAGAAACACAGTCATCGCCCCAATATCGAGTGCATGAGTCCCCAGCCACACCAGATGCGAATTGATGCGCGTCAACTCATTCATCAAAACCCGCATCCACTGAGCCTTTGCGGGGATTTCCAACCCCAGCAATTTCTCCACGGCCAGCACATAACAAAGATTGTTCGTCATGGGGCACAGGTAGTCGATGCGGTCCGTAAGCGGAACCACCTGCTGGTAAAACTTCGCCTCGCACGTCTTCTCGATTCCCGTGTGCAGAAATCCAATGTCGGGCATGATCCGCACCACGGTCTCGCCATCAATCTCGAGCAGTACCCGCAGCACGCCGTGCGTCGACGGATGCTGCGGCCCCATGTTCAGGATCATCGTCCGATCCTGCCCCGGCTCAAGAACCGGCGTCGCTGTCAGGTGCGCCATCAGCGGTAACCCTCCACCGGATAATCTTTTCGCAGCGGATAACCTTCCCAATCCTCCGGCATCAAAAGCCTTCGCAGATAAGGATGCCCCGTAAATCGAATCCCGAACAAATCAAAAACCTCACGCTCAAAATAATTCGCCCCCGGCCACACCGAACACATCGACTCCACTGCAGGACTGGCGCTGTCCAACCGAACCTTGAGTCGCACACGTTCTTTCTTCGAAATCGACAGCAAGTGGTAAATCACTTCAAACCGGGGCTCTGCCGGATACCAATCCACGCAAGTCACATCGGAAAGAAAGTTGAAGGCGCAATCAGCATCGTCTCGCAACAGCACGCAAGTTTCGCGAATGCACGATCGGTCGATGTAAATCGTCATCTCATCGCGGTCGAACTTACCTCCTGTAACCGCCGCCGGATTCCACGCCAGCAGCCGCGCCACTGCGGGATGACTTTTCAGTTGTTCAAGATCGGTGATCGCAGGTGCCAGTGCCATTACCGTGTTCCTCGCCGCATGGCCTCTGGACCCCAATCCAGCACGCCTTTTTTCCACACGTAGAAAAATCCCACCAGAACGATGCCGATGTAAACGAACATTTCCCACAAACCAAAATGTTTGAGATCGTGCAGAATCACGGCCCAGGGGTAAAGAAACACGGCCTCAACATCGAACAAAATAAACAGCATCGCCACCAGGTAAAACTGCACGGAAAATCGCCCGCGCGAGTCGCCCACCGGATGCATGCCGCATTCGTAGGCTTCCATTTTGGCCCGCGTCGGCTTACGCTGCCCAATCAGCCACGAAAGCGTAATAATGGCAGTCGCAATCGCCCCAGCCAGCAGAATATGGATGAGAAAAGGCAGGTAGCTTGCGAAGTAATTGTCTAGCATAGGAGAGCGTATATATAATTCGCGCCAAGCGTTAACTAAACATTCTAGATTAGGTGCTGGTGCGCGCGAGTGTCAAGGGAACCGGGAAGAATTCGCCGTTTTGTAATCGTGTAATCGGGAAATTGAAATTCAAACCCTGATAACGTCGCGAACGTTGTAAGCTCAGGGGTGCTTTAGCTGTTCAATTGCAAAATTACCAAATTATAGAATTACTCAATTCTTATGATTTTCGGCTTCAATACCGACGTAAAACACGGCGACACCATCTATCACGTGCAAAGCGAAGCCCGTGAGAGCGAGAAATTGCTGCAGACGCAAGTCTTCATGCGCGGAAGGTGTATCGGCAAGAAAGCCATTTCGTATGCGGCTTCCGCACAGCAACAGGATTTCGGCGACGCTCAAAAGGAGCAACAGTTGCGCGACCAGCATCGACTCGTCCTCGAGGCTATCCGCGAAGGGAAGTTGGACGACGTTCTTGATCACGCCGAAACCGAATCTCTGGCCGGCATCAAACAGCTCGACGTGCAATGGGAAAACGCCGCCTCGGTTCACGCCGATCGCAAGCTCACCATGCAACTCCGCGTCACCGAAGCTGGATCAGCCGTTCCCGCCGCCCGCCTCACCTTTCGCTTCGCCCGTCCCGACGCCGCGCCTTTCTATACCCAGGCCGTCACCGATTCCACCGGCAACGCCGCCATCTCCATTGAGGTCGATGAATCGTCCTTGTCCGACTCCTCTGTTATGGTCCAGGCCAACCATGAAGGGCGCACCGTAACCCGCAAATTCGCCCTCCGCAAGAGCGAGTAGGGAACTCGGTTCCCGGCGTGAGAAAATTGACAAAATGAAACTTCACATCAACGGAGAAGAGCGCACCTTCCCGGACCCCGCACCACCCTTTCAATTCACCCTTTCGTCCCTGATCGAATCCCTCAACATGAAGTCCGACCGCGTCGCCGTCGAACTCAACCGCGAAATCGCCCCGCGCGACCGCTGGTCTGAAATCTCACTCAAAGACGGCGACCGCCTCGAAATCGTCCACTTCGTCGGCGGCGGTCTGAACGTATGACGGGGCTTTGAAAGGGCGCGGCTTCAGCCGCGCCGTCAGTGCACCAAAATCCCCCGCGACTTTAGTCGCAGCAGTCGGAATCCTATCCACGGACCACTCCCGGAGATTTCGGGTGGCGTAGCGCTTCAGCGCTGCGATTTCTGCTCAGCTTTTCAATTGCGGCTTTATAGCCGCTGAGGGCCGAAGCATCGTTCTAGTTAACCCCTTCCTCCGATTCTCCATTGACTCCCATCCGCTTCTCTCTAAAATGTTTGAAACATTCAGCATTCAAATTGTTTCAAACATAATCGGGGACCAATGCATCACCGCTTTCCATCTCACGACGTGATCGCCCTCACCGGCATCACCGCCCGCCAGCTCCAGTACTGGGACGAACGCGGAGTCGTTAAACCCGAGCGAGAAGGTCATCGCCGCCTCTACTCCATGCAAAACCTAACCGAAGTGGCCGTCATCTGCGAGCTTCGCCGCAAAGGCTTCTCCCTGCAGGGAGTACGAAAGGTCATGCGCTTTCTGGACCGCGAGGTCGGTAAGCCCCTCGCGGAAATCGTCAGCCGCACCTCCGACGTTCACCTGCTCACCGATGGCACCCACCTCTATCTCGAAACATCGGCGCGGCAAATCGTCGATATCCTGAAAAATTCCAATCAGCCGATTCTCGGCGTTTGCCTCAGCGACGCCGTCCGTCAGGTCCGCGCCGACGTGATCGCCAGAAAAGCGAGTACTTCCGTAATAGCGCCGCCCGAGCGGCGGCGTGCTAGAAAGGTCTCTTAGATAAAAGGGTTTAGTGGCTAAGAAAGTCTGGGTTCACAAGGGGGAAACATGGTCGGCGAACTGGACATGATCAACGAATGGATCCCGGAACATATGCAGCCCGGAACCGTCTTTGTGCTGGAAAACGCCGGCGAAGTCGGCGAAAAAGAAGATCCCTACTGGGCCGTGCTGGCCTGCCCGTCCTGCGGCATGCTCGGATTGATCACGCGCCGCCAGATCAGCGGCCTCGTCCCCGTTATCTGCGGATCGGAAAAATGCTCTGCCCAATTCTTCATCCGTGACAGCGAAGTTGTTGTCCGCAAACCCTTCTAGATCTCTTGGTTGAAATGGTCGCCCCTTGGGTGGCGCAGCGCTTCAGCGCTGCGATAAAGATATATTTGTTTTCGAGGGCTTTAGCCCCGAGGGGATGACGATGTCATTCCGACCGGAGTCGGAGCGCCAGCGACGGCGGAGTGGAGGAACCTGCTATCCGCAGCCGGAATACGTCCCGACCGAACCCCAGACTTACATCAGTTCGTCCTTGTCTTCGCCGCGCTCAACTCCACCGGAACCTGATCCACGATCTCAATCCCAAACCCCTCCAACGCCGCAACTTTCTTCGGACGATTCGTCAGCAATCGAATCCTGCTCAGCTTCAAATCCGAAAGAATCTGCGCTCCAATTCCAATCTCGCGTTGTGTCTGCCGTTCGTTATCCAGCAGCGCCGGTAATTTCCGTCCCTTATGAAAAGTCAGCGCCGTTCGCTCTCCAACTTTCTCCTTCGAAAATCCCTGCGACGTTTGATGGAGATAAATCAAAGCCCCGCGCCCCTCCTGGGCAATCCGCCGCAACGATCCTTCGAGCGTGGCATTGCACTCGCATCCCGTAGACCCAAACACGTCGCCCATCAGACAGTGCGCGTGCATGCGCACCAGCACCGGTGCATCGCTCCCCTCCACATCGCCTTTAATCAGCGCCACGTGCGACTCTCCACCATCCACTTCGCTTTCGTAGGCAATCAGCCGGAACTCGCCAAACCGCGTCTCCACCAGTGCTTCGCCCACCCGATGCACATAGCGCTCATGCGCCATCCGGTAGCGAATCAATTCCGCCACCGTCAGCATCTTCAGCCCATGCTCGTGGCAAAACTCAATCAAATCCGGAACCCGCGCCATGGTTCCGTCATCTTTCATGATCTCGCAAATAATTCCTGCAGGAATTAATCCCGCCAGCCGGGCCAGATCGACCGAAGCCTCGGTCTGTCCCGCCCGCACCAGCACTCCGCCCTTTCGCGCGCGCAGCGGAAACACATGTCCCGGCCGCGCCAAATCTGACGCTTTCGTCGCTGGATCAATCGCCACCTGAATCGTCCGCGCCCGGTCGTATGCGGATATTCCTGTCGTCACACCCACTTGTGCATCAATGGCCTCACAAAACGCAGTCCCGTATTGCGAAGTATTTTCCGCCGACATCGGCCCCAGCCGCAGGTGATCCAGCCGCTCCTCCGTCATCGCCAGGCACACCAGCCCGCGCCCATACTTGGCCATAAAGTTGATCGCTTCCGGCGTAACTTTCTCCGCCGCCAGCGTAAGATCGCCTTCGTTCTCGCGATCCTCATCGTCCACCACCACAATCATGCGTCCCGCGCGGATCTCCTCGATCGCCGCAGGCACATCGATAAAGGATGTTTGTGGGCTCATACTGAGGAGATTGTAGCAAAGCGCCTTAAGAGTACGTCCCCGCCTCCGTAATGGACAAAGAACTACGCGCGGACGCGCAAACAACACCCAGCTGTGGGATATTTCGTAAGATCGCTCACCAAAGGCGCTGCCTTCATCCGTTAGGCGGCGGGGGGGCTTGTAGCACGCTTCAGTTTCATTTTAAGCGTGTAGCACTCTTCATGAATCGTTCGCCCGTATTCATCAGCCTTGGCAGATTCAAGGCTCACGGGTTTCTCGCAAATACTGCAGCGCACGCTCTTAGAAGAATTTTGAAATGACGGTCCCACCGAAGCGGGAGATCGAGGAATTGGCCTGTCCATACTGAGATCCTCTTTGGCTTCAGCCTACCCATGCACAATATGGATGTCTGTCCGCTAGCGCACACAAGGAAGCTCCGCGCAGGGAGCCAACGCGGGGCTGGAGTCGCTCGAACTACTGAGGACTCGGCACTCCCTGTTCCTGCCCGCCAGCCGGTCCTGTCTGATTTCCGATCACGTCGCCCGATACGATCATCTCTACCCGACGGTTCAACTGCCGTCCCGCGGCCGTGCTGTTATCGGCCATCCGCCTGCGCTCGCTCCGCCTCAGCCCTACGGTGGAAGTCCAACGCGTTCTCGGGCAAATATTGTTTGTCAATGAGGTTTTTTCCTGGCGTGACACCTTCGTCTCGAATTCACACAATCTCCATGACACCCACAGTCGCTCCGTTGTGTATTCGATTTCGCCGGAAGTATGATCGGTCGAGGAAGAAGAGCCGTGACCAAGCGCCCAGCCCAACCTCAAACTCAACTCGCTCCTTCTCAACTCGCCCAAACCGCAGTGCAGGTATTTGCCGCCAACGAACGCATGAACCAGATGCTCATCGAACATCTTGACCCCGCCGCCTGGAGGGCTAAGCCGCCCGGTAACGTTCGCACCATTGCGGCAATCTTCACCCACATGCACAATGTCCGCGCCAAGTGGATCAGGCTCAATGCGCCGCACTTGAAGGTTCCACCACAGCTCAACCGAGCCCGCTGCACGCCCCGTCAGGCCCGCGCGGGATTAGCCGAAAGCGCCGCTCGCTGCGCCGAAATGCTCGCCGAAGCTCTCGGCGCCGGCCGCATTCAGGAGTTTTGCCGAGACGGCTGGGCGCAGCCTTGGCCGGTTGGCCCGGAAATGCTGTGCTATATGCTTGCCCACGAAGCGCACCATCGCGGACAGGTCAGTATGTTGGCCCATCAACTCGGCTTTCCTTTGCCGATGAAAGTGATGTCCGGGCTCTGGAATTGGGAAAAGCTGTGGAAAGAGTGCGAATTGTCCGGCGGTCCGGGCGACCGTTCCTGAGGGTCCTCAAACCGCACGACGGTGCGCAGCTGACAATTCTCCGACCTCAGCTCAATGCAGCACCGGTGTCGCCGACGCGGAGACGCAAACCCAGTTGCCGTTCTTCTTCATCCAGGTATCAACGAATCGGTCCTGCCGCGTATATGCCTTCCCGGCTTTGACTCCCTGCGACCGAAATACACCCGTGGCGATTGCCACATCGCCCTGTACATGTACATTGATCGATTCCGGCGTGACCTGCTCTTCTTCCGAGGCCTTCGCCGAATGGATCAGATTGAGGAAATCAGTCTTGGTCAGCAAGCTGCCGTCGTCATAGATGAGGACGATATCGTCAGCCAGTATGCCATCGATAGCCTTTGCATCACGAAGCTTGAACGCCTGGTTCCAGGCCTTTTCCATCGCGATAATTCTCGACGTTACCATCGCAGAATCGTCCTGTGCCCCAGCCGTCGCGCACACGCTCGCCAGCAAGAAAACACCGAAATACCGAGCTTTCATTTGGACCTCGTTTGTTCCCAATCACCAGTATCGCGGCAAGAGCTGGTTTTGAGAACCATCCTGGCAGCCGTTATGCACTCGAAGGTAACGGCCCAACCGTGCGGAACTAAAGAGCTTAGCGCGGGTGGCGCGGGTGGCCTGTCCTGCGTTCTTGACGGGACGGTGGCCCATCCTTGCGTCTTTTGCAAGGGTGGGAATTCCGACTCCGACCTCTAAGGCTTTTGATTTCCCTTGCGTTCCGGTCATCGGAGGTTTGAGGACTGATATGTCAGCTCAGCAGCCCGGAATCCCTCCCTTTCCCAAAAACCGCGACAGGATGGGCCACCCGCGAGTGGGACCCACGAACCTCAAAATTCCAATTCCCTTCGTCACGCCCCGGAGGGGCGATTGACAATAGCCCGGCGCCTTCAGCGCCGGGAAAAGTAGGAAGAACTGGAACCGCGTCCCGGAGGGGACGCCTGAATTTCTCACACAGAGTCAACTGCTGCCGATAGCAGCAGCAAAAATACCCCTCTGATGAAAACGCGCTACGGGAGGCTGCCGTCTTTTGCAAGGGTGGGAATTCCGACTCCGAATCTCTTCGGTTTTTGATTTCCCTTGCTCGTTCCGGTCATCGGAAGCCTGATGGACTGACCCGTTATTGCTCAGCAGCCCGAGCCCCACCCTTTCGCAAAAACCGCGAAAGGATGGGCCACCCGCCCAAAATCCTAGGCTGGTGGCCCACCCACCCTGCCTTTAGCTTGAGCGGAGTTCCCGGAACGCCCCCGGCAACTGAAAACAAATTCGGCGCCAGACTGAACGTTCCCATCCACTAGCCCGTATCCCAACCCAGCGAGAACCGCAGAGAAGCACACACCTCATTCATTCGCCCGGAACTAATCTGCGCCACGCGTTTCCCCAGGCGCTGTTGCGACACCGTAACTGCATTGTGCAGGTTCACCGCGCACGGGGGCTTCATGCCGTCCTCCTCATTTCAGAACGATTTTCTGGTATACCGCGAGATGGCACGCCGGGAATCGTGGAACCGAGACAGAACGCTTCTAAGAAGCCAAAGCCCCGAGCGATGCTCGGGGCTTCGAGATACTAGACGACGTCCGCGAAACAACTCAAGCATAACTCTGGCAGCGGCGAAGTCAAGCAAATTTGTCGAGTGGGAACAGAGGGTGAGGGACTCGAACCCTAATGGCTGATTAGCCACTCGACCGTTTCGCGGACGGCGTCCAGTACCCACTGGCAACACCCTCTAAACGCTGTCCGTGAAATGATTGTAGGGTCTTGGATGCGTCAGAATTTGCGGTTCCGAAGAATAAATCGGGACTTAGCTCCCATTTGGGAAGACAAAGCACGAAACCCGAGGCAGACGGAACGTTCCCCTAACTAGTTTGCATCGCAACCCAGCGAGAACCGGAGAGCCGCACACACCTCATTCATTCGTGCGGAACTAATCTGCGCCACGCGTCTTCCTAATCGCTGTTTCGACACTGTAACCGCTTTGTGCAGGTTCACCGCGCACGGGGACTTCATGCCGTCCTCCTCATTCAGAACCACTTCCGATGGCACACCGCGAATTGTCGAAGTGACTGGCGCAACCGTGACCGTGGATAAATACGCGATGGCGCTGTTGCGGGTGAGCACGAGGGCCGGCCGCTTCTTATCTGGCGCGGTAAACTCGTACAGCCGAATGTCACCTCGGGCGACCCGCCCTCGGGCTATTCTTCCGGCCACCTGGCCTCCACTTCCCAACCTCGCGCTTCCGCGTCAGCCTGCGAATGTCGCGCGTAGCCTTGGCGGTCACGCTCCTCATTGGCGCGCAGTTCCAACCGGCGGAGATGTTCCCGCAAGGCGTCGCGCACCAAAGCAGAGCGGTTCCGCCGAGTGCGCTTCGCGGCCTGGTCGGCCGCGTTTAACAACTTCTTATCCAGTACAATTTGAACGATTTTCATATGTGGAACTCATTCCACAGTATACTCCACATAGAAGAATTTTGAAGCAAGCTGTTAATTGAGAATTTAGAGCGGCAGGCGGCCGATCAAGCCCACTCTTGGCCTGAGGGGGGACAGTTATCGAGATTCGGGGATGTCGACAGACGGGGAGGCTTCCAAAAAGCCAAAGCCCCGAGTATCGCTCGGGGCTTCAAGATACTAAACGGCGTTCGCCAAACACTAACCATGATAAATGGTGCACATGAACTGTCAACAAACTTTTGCCGGTGGCCCATTGAATCCCGTCTTTGGCTTGAGTGGGAACTTTTGAGATCGGAAAGGTCTCTTCCTTCCGGTCACGTCCGTGAAAATAAACGAGCCGCCCGAAGGCGGCCCGTTCTGACTTGAGCTAAAAGCTAGAAGCTAGGAAGCTAACTCAATCCCCCGCCACCGGCTCACCCACTTCCGGCTTCGGAGCTGGAGCGATTCCACCGTTCGGCTTGCCCAGTGCGCCCAGCGGGATGAATCCATTTTCGGCCACCGCCGGCTTCTCCTTCAACACAACTTCGCGATACAGCGAAGCCATGCGCGCGTTGTAAGCCTCATCATTTTTCTGCGGCCCGCGATGTCCCGGAATCGGAGTTTCGGAGTGATCCACCGCCAGCGCCGCCTTCGCATCCCGCGCCCGCTTCTTTTCCTCGCGCGCATTCTTCGCGATCCCCAGATTATCCAGATCGTGCTGCAACTCGGTGGTCACAATATTTTCGCGCAGCAGCAGTGAATGCGTCTCGTCGTCCATCTTCACTTTTTTCCCGCCGGCAAAAATCTCGTGCCGTCCATGCTCTTCATACCATTTCGTAAGCGTGGCCGTCATGTGCATCTTCTCGATAATGTTTCTCCAGCCCACGCCCGTGTTGTAAGCGCAGAACGAAATCTCGCCCTCCTGCGTCGCGTAAGGAATAATGCACTGCTCGGTTCTTCGGAAATCGTAGTTGAACAAATCCTGGAACCACATCCCCGCGATGAACAGGAAATTCCATCGGTCAGTGGTGCGCCGCTTCATCACGTCCTCGACCGTCCGGTCCGGCCCAACTTTGCCGTAGTTCTTTCCCGTGATGTGATAGTTCTTGTCGAACTTCTTCAGCAGATCCATCAGCTTGAAATGTGTCGGGGATTGGAACGGATCGTAATTCTTCATCAAGCACAGCGCCATTCCAAACCCCGTCAAGAATTTTCCGCGCGACGCATCGTTCACCTTGGCGATGTCTTTCGCCAGCTGATCCCCGGCAAGGAACGCCGTCACCGGAACCGCTTCCTTCGTTTCCTTATCAATCATCACCGCCATCCCAGTTCCGCAATTCGGGTGGCAACCGCAACTTAGTTGGCCCCAGTCGTTTTTTACGTCGTTGGCGTGCATTAGATCTGCCCAATCGCTGAATGTTCCGATGAAGCTGATGGGGAACCAGTCGC
Source organism: Candidatus Sulfotelmatobacter sp. (assembly GCA_049693675.1). Classification (GTDB taxonomy): domain Bacteria; phylum Acidobacteriota; class Terriglobia; order Terriglobales; family Acidobacteriaceae; genus Sulfotelmatobacter. Next base: position 46,815 of record JBAVQD010000048.1, read on the forward strand.
GGCTGGGTTCGCCTAGGCCGGTTTGATTTTTTACGTCGTGGGCTAAGTGAGAGAGCGTGTAGCGCTGGGCTTGGCGGCGATCGTCGGTGACGGCTTCATCGCGTCCGGTGAAACTTACTGGTTGGAAACTCAGGAAACTGATCGTCTTCGGATTGTCCAGTGCGAACTTGATGATGCGTCCGACTTGTTCGTTGTTGATGCCGTTAACTATAGTTACGACCGGAACAATTTCTACTCCGGCTTTGTGAAGATTTTCGATGGCTTTTAATTTCACGTCGAACAAATTTCCGACCATGCGGTGCGCGTTAGCGGCATTGCCGATGCCATCGAATTGCAGATAGGCGTAGCGCATTCCGGCTTCGACGGCCTGTTGGCAGAACTCAAAACTTTTTGCGAATTCAATTCCATTCGTTGCCGCCTGCACGGAGTTGTATCCGACTTTGCGCGCGTAGCGAACGGCATCGAGGAAATACGGTGACAACGTGGGCTCGCCACCGGAGAACTGCACGCTCATCTGACGACGCGGCTTGATGGTAATCGCGTTGTCCAGCATCGTCTTGATTTCTTCCCACTGCAGTTCGTGAACGAACCCGACTTGGTTCGCGTCCATGAAGCAGGGATCGCACATCATGTTGCAGCGGTTGGTGAGATCGATGGTCAGCACGGAGCCGCGTCCATACTTCACGGTGGATGAACCGTGGTGGTGAAGCTTCTCGTCATTGTGGGCGGCGATGTCGCGGCCGGGGAAAACGTCTTCGAGATGCTTCGAGAAATCGGTGTCGATCGACATCACGTCTTCGAAGTGGCCGTGAACCGGACAATCTTTGACCATCAAAATTTTGCCGTCGCGCTCGACGATGGTGGCTTTGATCTCGCCGATTTTTTCATTCATCAAAACTTCGTGCGGAAGTTTGCCGTCGAGAATCTGCTGACGGATTTCCGGCACACACTTCGGGCAAAGAGAATCGGTGGAGCGCGGCCAGCCGAGGGGCGGCTTGGATTTTTCGTAGGACTTGAGCAGAGGCTTGTCGGACCATTTCGGAGTGGGCGACGCACCTGGGTTGATGCGATTCAAACGATCGAAGACCACCCAAGCGCCTTTGGCGGCGACGGTGACTGCTTTCTCTACGTACTTAATCGGCTTGCGCATAATAGCTTCTGGCTCCTGGCTTCTAGCTTTTCAGCTTGAATCTCTGGTCTCCCGGGCGCCGTTTAGCTTAATGGGCTGCTTTCACCTGGCGAGGAACCTGAGATTCTAGCAAAATAGCTCGAATTCTCCCGGGAGTTGAACCTGGTTTGTACACGTTTCCCTGGGAGTTGTCTGTTGCTATCCTATGGGAGGGGAAGAGGATACGCACCTTTATCCCAACGAATGGGAGAAAAACGGGGTTTAGCGGTTGGATAGGGGATTGGGCGGAGGTAAGTTGTTGAATGGGTTAGGCTTCGAGAGCTTCTGATGGCAAGCCAAGAGGTGGAAGGGATTCAACAATCTTTGCGGTCTCAAGGCTCACTGTAATTACCTGCCCGATCAGGCGAAGGATATATTCCTTGTCGTCGGCACGGTTGGGGTCGTTAGTGATGCCACTGCGCTTGTCGGTCGACACTTGGTATTGATCGATGACCCATTCCAGCCCGGAGCGGTTGCCGAGGCGGTATTCGTAGGTTTCCTTTGGGATGCCGCTGAGAGTGAGGAACTGGTTGTAGGTTAGCGTCGACCTGTCTTTGCTCAACTTCATTTTCGTGACGGCGTAGTCGAGTTTCTCTCCCGCCTTTTCTACCTTCGTGAGCTTGTATTCGGGTTGTTGTTCGTAGTGAACGTGGATTTCGGCGAGGCGCTGGCCAGCCTTCACGAACGCCTCAAACACACCGATGTCATCCTGAGGACCGCGTTCTTTGCGGGCCGAAGGATCTATGTACTCGCTGGCAGCAGCGGTGCTGTCGGCGAGTTGCATGGGTCCTTCGTTGGGAGTCCTCGGCGAAGCCGAGGACTCCGCTGCCTCAGGATGACAGTCGGTGGTGTAGGAGGCGAAGGGAATGCGCGGAAGTTCGCGGCGGAGGTTGGCGGCGTAGCGCTCGCGGTACTCGGGGTGGTGCAGGACGGCGTAGACGTAGTGGAAGATGTCCCACTTCGTGATGGAGGGGTCGTGGTACTGGGCGCGGAACTGTTCGAGGGCCCAGTCGGTGATGTTCTCGCGCTGATGGCGAGCTGCCTTCCGTTATCCACTCTAACCATGTGACATCTACCCTTGCCTCCGCAATTTCAATCGACGATCATGATCAGGGCGCGACGCTCAGCGACTCGAAAAACCGTCACACCCTAACTCCTTTGTCTCACATGTTTTGATGGCTAAGTGCTTTAGACCTTCGGATTTGCGGCGATTTTGTTGCTAACCCGATGATTCTAAGAAATGAGGGGGGAGGGGGTATCCAGTTTTGGCCGCAAGAGCGCAAAGCGGGTGGCCACGGCAACGTCGACGCCGGCACTATTTCCGGGTCATCTGCGGCACCCCACGCTAGTTCTGCGCAAGGGCGTGCGCGAGGGGCGGAGCCGCCGTCGATTTGGCCTGAGGGTGGGCAGGGACGGCTTTGTGAGTCGAGGTCTTAGTGACAGGTGGCGCAGCGGCGGATTTGGCGGCGAGTTTCTTTTTGTTGAAGTCGCGGACGATGCGGGCGACGTAGGCTTTGGTTTCGTAGTAGGGAGGGACTCCGTTGTATTGCTCGACGCGCTGCGGTCCAGCGTTGTAGGCGGCGAGGGCTTTGATGAGGTCGAAGTTGTAGCGCTCGAGCAGGGTGCGGAGATAGCGGGTTCCGGCTTCGACGTTGGCTTGCGGGTCGAAGGCGTTGTGCACGCCGAGTTGGCTGGCGGTTTGCGGCATGAGCTGCATTAATCCTTGTGCGCCTTTGGGCGAGATGGCGTGGATGTTGAAATCGCTTTCGGCGCGGATGACGCTGGTGACGAGATCGGGATCGAGTTGATAGGTGCCACTCGCGTCTTTCACGGTTTGAGTGAGGTCGAAGGGATGAGGAGCGATGGCGGTGGGCTGCGGGGGCGGAGCGGGAGTTGGCGGGTCGGGGACGGATTCGAAGTGGTCGATATCGGCGGTGGGAATGTCGACGAAGTTGGATTGACCGCGGTCAATGTAGAGACGAGTGATGGTGCCAATGGTTTGGCGATGGTTGTGAGCGATGGAGAATCCGTTGCGGAGGATCGCGGAGTCGGAGGCGAAGGCGAGAGTTGAGAGCGACGCGATGCAGAAAGCGAGTTGGAGCGATTTTTTCATCTCGCGTTCTTCAAATACATCCCTCAGGGACTAAAGCCCGAATCGACTTGATGCTCTACGCGGCGCTGAAGCGCCGCTCTTCCACGGTACTCTATGCGCTGCACTCGACGAACCGAGTCCAACCGGTCAGCGCTCAGTTTCCAATTACATCGGCGATGGCGGCGGCTACGCCGCAATTGTCGTTGCCTAGTGTGATGCTCCAGCCGCGGGAACGGAGTTCCTCGCAGGCATTTCCCATGATAACCGGATGGCCGGCGAACTCAAGCATTTCGACATCGTTGTGGTTGTCACCGATGGCCATGACCTGGTCGCGATGGAAGCCTCGGTGGGCGGCCCAGCGGGCGAGGGCGTGGCCTTTGGAGCATCCGGCGTTGAGGACGTCGAGCATGGAAAGATCGCGCTCGGGATATTCGGTGCGCAGGACTGTGATGCGGTTCTCGAGGCCGGCGGCCTCGAGGGCGCGTAGGGCTTGGGCCATGCGGGGCATGGATCCGCAGAACATGGTCTGGATGGGATCGGTGACGAGGGCGTTTTCGAGGGGGATGACGAACTCGATGTAGGCCATGTTTTTTTCGAGCCAGCGGCGGATGCTGGCATTGAGCGCGTCGAGATGCTCGAGGACGATGGCGCCTTTGGTTTCTTTATCAAAGGTAAGAACGGTGTGGCCGCGGAATTCTTGCATGGCGGTGCAGAGGTCGAGGCAGGTTTGGCGGGGCATGAGGTCGCGGTGGAAAGTCTCGCCGGAGAGCGAGCGAGTGACGGCGCCGTTGGAGCTGATGAGCCAGAGATCGAAGCCGAGTTGCTGGGCGATGGGGAGAGCGAAGGTGTGGCGGCGTCCGGTGACGAGGACGATTTCAATGCCGGCGGCGTGGGCGCGGCGCAGCGCGGTGAGATCGTCTGGGGAGATTTGGAATTGAGGGTTGAGGAGGGTGCCGTCGATATCGGAGGCAAGCAGGCGGATGGAGCCGAGAGCGGAGTTCTGGGCGCGCCTTGGCGAAAGGCTGACGGTTTCAGTCACATTGTTATTGTGACATATGCTGGATGAGGCTTCGCCGAGTCAAGCTTTTTTGCGTTTGTCCATGGCGACGGGAAAATTGATCAGGTTGTAGGTGGCAACGTTGTGAGCATTCTCGATGAGCGCGGTGATGGCGCATCGAAGTTCGAGGATTGCTTTTTCCAATTCTTCTCCGTGCGCAGTGTCGATCAACGAACAGAGCTGGCGCACGCGCTCTTCGGGGGAGGTTGCCATCCTGTAAGAATTGCAGAAAGTACGAAGAAATGCTGTACGGAGTTTAAGGTAGAGAACCTTAAGGCTTACTCTGTAGTGAGAGAATGCTCATCCGCTTTGGCGTGTTATATTTCGCATTCCATGGGATTTCTCTTCTTCCTCTTCCACTGGTGGTCATTCTTGCTGATGGCGGTGGCGATTGTGCATTTCATTCGCCGACGTCCGGATTTTTATTGGATTTTTATTATTCTTTTTCTGGGATGGATTGGGGCGGCGATTTATATCGTGGTCGAAGTGATTCCGGATGCAGGGCTGCTGCGTAGTTCCTTTCAGGTATTTCCGCGGCGGCGAAGGATTCATGAATTGGAGCGGGCGATTCTGGATAATCCTTCGGCGGGAAATTATGAGGAGTTGGGGCTGTTGTATCTAGATGATGGAGATTTTGCCAAGGCGCGGGGATGTTATGACCGGTCGATTTCGCAGCGGGCGGATTCAGTAGATCCGTTCTACCGGCGCGGAGTTGCGGAGATTGAGTTGGGAGATTTTGCCGCGGCGGTTCCGGACCTGGAGAGAGCCGTGGAAGAGGATCCGACGTATGACTTTCATCGTGGGATCGGGCTGCTGGCGCATGCTTATGCGCAGACCGGGAAGCCGGAAAAAGCCGAAAAGCTCTTTCGGGGAGCGACGAAAATTTCTACCAGTTCGGAAACTTATTACAACTACGCTTTGTTTTTGCAATCGCAGGGGCGAGTGGAGGAAGCGCGGCAGTGGGTGCAGAAAATTTTGGATAAGCGGGCGACGATGCCGGGGTATCAGAAGCGGCGGGAGCGGCCGTGGTTTCGGAAGGCTTACGGGATGATGGCGCGGTTGCGGTTGTAGGCGGTTGTAGAGATTATGATAGGAAAACAACAATTTAAACAGGTCTAAGACTTGCCACCATTCGCGCCTTTATGGACGTAATCCGGCCCTTGGCCCTGAAGAGGTACATAGACTGGGACGGTGCTCTGCGAATCTCGATTCGGCGGCGCGTCGTCCGCACCCCGTTGGGGAGTCGATTGAGCGCCGGAGGTCTGGTTTGGACTCGTCATTTTAGCCTCTGCGAACGAAACACATAAATACTTGAGCTACCACAATTGTATAACATAAGAGGCCGGCCAAGACCAGCAAACTAGCGATCTTGGCATATGTGACCTTCTCATCGAGGATCTTTTTGTTGGCGCGAACCGATGCCACCAAGTCGCCGGGAAAAACTGTCTTCAATTCGCTCACATCGAGATCCGCCCCTCCTACGAGTTTCTCGTAATCAAAGCCGATTGCGAATTCGCGGACCCGTAGCGCGAGCAGGCCAAAAACTGTCGATAGGAAGCTACAAAGAAGACCAATTCCGAAGAAAAGTACGACCCGCAAAGAAAATATCGGGGTACCGCTGAGTTGTATTGGAGTGGTTGCCTCCGCCGCAGCGAGCAGCAAGAATCCCAAGATTTCAACGATCGACACCACCACGAAGCCTACAATCACGCCTGTTTTGGAATCCAAGGCATCGAACATGTCGATCTGATCTCTTATCTTGCTAATTCCCATCTCCCAAACAAAGTCAATCGAGCGGGGAGTGTCCGTCGGCCTCAGGAAAGGCATGATTTAGGCATGTTAAGCTGCGGATCGCTTATCTGCAATTATTCTTAGCTTAATAGCGGTCGTTGGTGTCGATGTTGAAGCCGAGGATGGCGTTGACTTCGACGGGCTGGGAGCCGCGCGTGGCTGGGCGGAATTTCCAACTGGGTAACGCGGCTACGATTTTTGCGGTCATGGTGGCGGGGCCGGGTTCGAGGACTTGAAGATTTTTTAGATTGCCGGAGGCGTCGAGTTTGCATTTGATGACGACGCGGGCGTGGGGAAGATTTGCGGGGAGGCTGGTGCGGAGGCCTTCGGGTCCGGTGAGCGGGCCGGCGTTCGGGTGGGAGCTGGAGTCGGCTTCGGCGAATTGCATGACGACGGTGCCAGCGGGAGTGTCGACATAAACGGTGTAGTTATCGCCGGGAAGTTTGCCGTAGAAATCGAATGCGCCGCCGGAGCGGGAAGTGGCGACGATGGTGATGGCGGGACCCTGGTCGGCTTTGACGGAAGAGCGGCCGGGGACGGTGGGCGCGCTGCTGTTGCTGGCGTCGAAGCTGGGGAGATTGACGATGGCGCTGCCGCCGCGAATATCGACGCCGGGGGCAGCGGATGATCCGGTAGGCGCGGTGCCGGCTCCGCCGGGGCCGGGGGTGGGAGAGATTCCGCCGCGAGCATTGGGATCGGAGCCGTGGCCGGTTCCGGATTTTCCTGCGCCGGAGTTTTCTGCCGTGGTTTTATTGGATAAGCCGCTGCCGGGGCCGGAACCGCTGCCAATTCCGGAGCCGCCTCCGGAGCCGCCGATGCCGGGTTTATCTCCACCTGAGGGAGACATCGCGAGTGACCCTTTGCCTCCGGTGCCGGGCAGAGCGCGTTCGGAGCCGGGAGTGGTGGATACGACTACTCCGGAGTTGTCTGTGTTTCTGGCCGAGGATTTGGGTGGGGCGAGGGGTGAGCCGATATCTCCGGGAGCGCCGCGTCCGATGCCTGATCTGCCAGAACCTGAGGGACCCAAGTCGGCTGAGGGAGGCGGAGGGATAATGTTGCTGGCGAATGAGCCGTCATTTCCGGAGCCAATGGAATTTCGGGCGCTGTTCGGAGAGCCTGCGGCTGCGCTCGGTGGCCGCGGGACGATGGTGGAAACATTCGGCGAATATCCGGAATATTTTCTGAACGATCCTGAGGAGCTTGAACCTGAGTTGGCGGCCGAAGGTGGCGGCGGGATCACCGAGGGTGAGGATTGGGATCGTCCGGATGAGGCGCCTAGAGATGAGGAGCCGAGATTTGAGCGCGAGATTCCGGCGCTGGGCGGAGGCGGGATGATGTTTGTGGCGAGAGAGGCGCTTCCCGTATTGCGTTGTGGGACAGCTTCTGCGGAAGTGACCGCTGGCGGGGGTGGGACGACATCCTGGGTGCCGAAAAGTTTTCCGATGATGCTGCTGACAAATGATCCGTTAGCCGGTTGCGAGGGTGGTGGTGGGACCACAGTAGGCGCGGGCAGATTGAGTTTCGCGGTGCGCTGAGTTTCGCGCGCGGGCGCGGAGACGGGCGGCGGAACGATGGTGCTGTTCATCTGCACGCGAGAGGGAGAAATTTCGCGGGCGATTGACGAAGGTGCGGGAGCGATGATTGATCCGTTGAGAGCGGGAGCGGAACGGGCCTGATCACGGCTGACGCGAGCTGACGCGGGAGCGATCACGACGGAGTTGAGGGATGGGGCGGCTGCGTGGGTACGGTCGCGGGAAATGTTTGGGGCGGGAGCGATGATGGTGGAATCCAGTTTGGGCGCGTAGAGAGTGTGCTCGGAATGGACGGTGGGCGCGGGTGCAACTACACCTGCATTTAGAGCTGGGATGGAGCGTGAGTTTGGAGAAGAAATATCCGGAGCTGGTTGGATTATGGAATTGTTGAGCGTGAGAGCGGCGCGGGATTGATCTCGCGCGATCTGCGAAGGCGCCGGGGCGATCACATTCGACGTGAGACTAGGAGAAGTTAGCGAAGAGTGCAAGCCTTCCAGGGGCGGTGGTCCGGGGATGGATTTTACGGCGAGGAGATTGGCCACCGGGTTTGGGGAAGAGGGAAGCTTGACGCTGGGAGCGTCGACGACTTTCGGGACGAGTGAGGCTCCGCGAGCTACGTGGATGGTTTGAGTACGGTGATGCGCTTCCTGGCCGCCAGCGTGGCCGGAGGCGCCGGATTGAGATCCACCTAAATCCTGGGTGCGGGGGAGTTCGTTGGCGGAGTAGTAGATGACCTCCTCGCGCTGGATGCGCGGGGCGGCGTAGGGACGGAGATTGGCGACTTCGCGGGGGAGCACGATGACGACGAAAATCAGAAATGCTTCCAGGAGCAGAGACGAAATCAGGCCGCGGTAGGGAAGGATTCCGAAGGGAGCTTCTCCAGCGAGGCGCGGTGCGGAACGTGAAAAAGCAGGACGGATGGAGGTGGTGAACTCCTGCCAGCGCGGAGACCACTCGACCAGAAGCTTGGGAGCGTCGTGGAGGGTGGTGAGTTCTTCGGGTTGGAGAGTTTCAATCACGGTTTGAACCGGGGGCTAAAGCCCGCGTCATTCTGCGCTTTACGCGGCGCTGAAGCGCCGCTCTTCCACGGTATTTTATAAGTCCATGATGGTTCGCAAGGCCTTCGAGCGCCGCTCTTTACATGGTACTCAAATGGGCTCGGGATAGTTCGGAAGCTTTGAAGCGACGCTCGCCTAATTCTTCGAGCGATTGGATTCAGACGCCCTCCTGGAGTTGGATTTCTATTTTATCGCCAAGTGCGGTTTCTGTTTGGGCGATGGTGTGGGTCGGGAGTTCGAGCACTGACGCGGCTTGCAGGCGAACGGGGGCGAAGCGCCAGGGTTGGAGATTGGCGATGACGTGTACGACAGTGTTAGCGCGATCGAGGTAAAGCACGTCGATGGGATAGCGCATGGCTAGAGTATGCACGCCATGGCAGGGGCGAATCCAGAGGCCGCAGTCGTTACGGAAGTCATCCGCGGATGCTCCCAGCAGGCCGCGCAGACGGGACCAATGGGTCTGGGCGACGGCGAGGTGGGTGGCGAGAAAGCGTTGGCGGGTTTGGTTGAAGGCGTGGCCGCGTGGAGTGAATCCCATAAGCTGGAAAATGTGCGAGAGTTTCAGGCGTCCCTACGGGACGCGTTCTGATCGACTGTCTACCCGGCGCTGAACGTGCCGGGCTATTGTCAGACGCCCCTCCGGGGCATCTTTACGTCTGCGATGTTAAAGGTTGAGAGTCTTCCCAATTCTTCTATTCGATCATTGCCAGTCATTCCTGGCTTGTCATTCCCAGTCTGTTATTCCGAGCCAGTCATTCCGAGCCAGTCATTCCTAGCCAGTCATTCCGAGCCAGTCATTCCGAGCCAGTCATTCCGAGCCAGTCATCCCTTAATTATTTGCTGACGAGGGAGTGGTAGGCCTGGATCAGTGCGGGGCCGATGGTGACGAAGAGGAACGGAACCAGAATGAAAATGACGAGTGGGGGGACCATTTTGATGGTGGTCTTGGCAGCTTGCTCTTCGGCGCGCTGGCGGCGGGCGGTGCGCAGGGAATCGGAATGAACGCGGAGAGCTTGCGCGATGCTGGTGCCGAAGCGGTCGGTCTGGATGAGAGTTCCGACTAAGGAGCGGATGTCATCGACGCCGGTGCGATCGACGAGATTGCGAAGAGCTTCGGCGCGAGGCTTGCCGGCGCGCATTTCGAGGTTGACCAGATGGAATTCGTCGCTGAGATCGGGATGGGCGTGGTGAAGATCCTTGCCGACACGCATGAGAGCTTGATCGAGGGCGAGTCCGGCTTCTACGCAGATGACGGTGAGATCGAGAGCGTCGGGCAAAGCGATGCGGATGCGATGCTGACGGTCTTTGATCATGCGTTTCAGCATGAAGCGTGGGACGAAGAAACCGAAGGCTGGGACGCAGACCAGCAGTGGGACGCTATTGACGCCGGAGAAAAGAATGACGCCGGCAAGGCCGACGAATGCCAGCATCATACGGGCGCCAAAATAAAAGCTGACGTGGCGGGATTCGCGAAGTCCGGCTTGGATGAGCCAGGCGCGAGTGCGGGAGACGTCGGAGGGGGAAAGCGGAATCGCTTTGCTGAGGGGATCGAGAGCCTGCTCGATGCGCTCCCGAACTTTGACGGCGGGCTTTTCCTGGGCCACGGCGGAGTGGCCGCCGAGAGCGCGGAGGCGGGCTCCCAGCACGGAGCTGGGGGTAGCCGCAGCCGCGCCGAAGGCGAAGACCACCAGAACCACAGTGACGAACACGATGATGGTGAGAATCAATGGCATGTTAGATCTGAATCTGTTTTACCGCAGCGGCTTAAAGCCGCTCTAAAGCTGGGCGCTTTTGTCGCAGCGCTTAAAGCGCTGCGCCAACCAAGAAGCTGCTCTGCAGTCTCTCCCAAATGATTTATGCGACTTATGAACTTCATACCTGAATCTTAATGATCCTGCGGATCACGAAATAACCAACTGTTTGCAGTGCAATGCTACCGACCAGCAGGATGTGGCCGATGGGATCGTAAAAGAGCGGGTGTACGAATTCCGGGCTGAAGATATAGAGAATGGTCAGCACGGTGGGGGGCATACCCATGAGGAGAGCCATGGTGAGGCGTCCCTGGGCGGTGTGAACGCGAACCTGGCGCTGAATCTTGAAACGCTCGCGAATGACGTAGGACAAGTTGTCGAGAATTTCGGCGAGGTTGCCTCCGGTTTCGCGCTGCAGCATGACGGCGGTGACGAAGAATTTTACGTCAACCAGGGGGATGCGCTCGGTGAGATTCATCAGAGCATCGCGGACGGGCATGCCGAACTTTTGTTCTTCGTAAAGTTTGCGGAATTCTGAGGCCAGGGGTTCGGTGGTTTCGTTGGAGATCATTTCCAGAGCGGTGGTGAAGGCGTGTCCAGCGCGGACGGCGCGGGCGAGGGTGTCGATGGCATCGGGGAAAAGTTCTTCGAATTTTTCGAAGCGTTTCTGGCGACGATAGGAGACAACCGAATAGGGAAGAAATGCGCCGATGACAAGCGCGGCCCACGCGATGGCGGCGTTGCGCGTGTAGAGGACGGTGGCGAGTCCGGTGCCGATGCCGCAGAGTACGCAGAGCAGAAGAAAATTTCCGGCGCGGAACTTCATACCCGCTTGCAAGAGGGCATCCTGCATAGCGGAGACGCGTGCGGAGCGGCGCAGCAAAGTGTCGAAGGCAGGGATCTTGCTGAGTTGTTCATCGCGGAGCAGTGCGAGTTCTTCGTCGGGTTCGCGCTCCGGGGCTTTCTGGACGGTGGCCAAGCGGTCTTTGATGAGGCGAGCGCGGGCGTTGCGTTCGTCGAGCAGGGAGAAGGCGGCGAAGGCCGCGAGGGCGACGACGATAAAGACGAGAATTGCGATCAGGAGCGGCATGGTGGTTGGCTCGACGGGTCGGTGGATCCGCAGGGTGAAAGCGATAAGGATGCGAGCCAAACGCGCGAGTATTGTGTCGCAAAGAGCGCGACACATCGCGCGGCTCGCTCGGATCCTTCGCTGCGCAAAGAACGCTTGCTCAGGATGACAACTTTATTTTTTCCCGCGATCTTCAGATTTGGCTCCTTAGACTTCGGTTTTTGATTCGAAGAGTGCGGGACGCAGGCGGCCGCCGCCGGTGGCCAGGCGATCGGCAAACTGGGGGCGCACTCCGGTGGCTTTGAAGCATCCGCGAATTTTTCCGTTTTCATCCACCGAACGACGTTCGAAGGTGAAAAGTTCCTGCATGGCGATCAGATCGTTCTCCATGCCGGTGACCTCGGAGATGGAGATCACTTTACGCGTTCCGTCGGATAAGCGCGCGACCTGTACGACGGCGTGAATGGCGGAGGCGATCTGGTGGCGCACGGCGCGCTCGGGAATGTTCAGATTCGCCATGGAGACCATGTTCTCGACGCGGGCGAGCGCGTCGCGGACGGAGTTGGCGTGAATCGTAGTAAGCGAACCTTCGTGGCCGGTGTTCATGGCCTGCAACATGTCGAAGGCTTCTTCGCCGCGGACCTCGCCGACGACGATGCGGTCGGGGCGCATACGCAAACTGTTGATGACGAGCTGGCGCATGCGGACGGCGCCTTTGCCTTCGATGTTGGGCGCACGAGTTTCGAGGCGGACGATGTGTTCTTGTTTGAGCTGCAGTTCGGCGGCGTCTTCGATGGTGACGATGCGCTCGACGTTGGGAATGTAGCCGGAGAGAACATTGAGCAGAGTGGTTTTGCCGGCGCCAGTACCTCCGGAGATGAGGAGATTCAGCTTTCCTTTGACCATCACGGAGAGCAATTCGAGCATGGCTTCGGTGAGGGTGTGATTCTCCAGCATATTGCGGGCGGTTACGGGATCGCGGCCGAAACGCCGGATGGAGAGGCAGGCGCCGTCAAGGGCGAGCGGAGGAATGATGGCGTTGACGCGGGAGCCATCGGCGAGGCGGGCGTCGACCATGGGAGAAGATTCATCGACCCGGCGGCCCACGCGGGAGACGATGCGTTCGATGATCTGCATAAGGTGAGGATTATCTTTGAAGGACAGGCCTGTAAGTTCAAGCTTGCCGGCGCGCTCGATGTAAACCCGGTCGAAACGGTTGACCAGAATATCGGAGATGGTGTGATCTTTGAGCAAAGGTTCGAGCGGACCGAGGCCGAATATCTCGTCGAGAATTTCGCGGGAGAGGCGCTCCCGTTCGGCGAAGCTGAGAGGAACGGCCTCGTTGTTGACTGCGTTCCGGATGAGAACGAGAACTTCTTCACGGGCGGCGTCGCCGTTGGAGCGGCCGAGTTTTTCGAGATCGAGGCGATCGAGGATTTTGCGGTGCAGGTCGGATTTTACCTGCTGGTATTGGCTATGCTCGAAGGTTTGTTGCAGGTTACCCATATCGTCTGGAGGACCTAGCCTCAGCGGCTAAAGCCGGTTACTTTTTCTCCTGCAGCTTGCCGTTCAATCTCGGACTTACATCTGAGGTCAAAACCCCCGCCCTGTCTCTCCAAAGAACGGCGAGACAAGGACGGGGCACCCTTTGCGACTTTTAAGTTCATACGCTCTTGAATAAGGACCAGGCGGCGCGTTTTACATCCACGTCGTTGCTGGTCAGTTCTTGTGCCAGCCCGGAAAAGCAACGGGCTATATCGGTATGACTTTGTTCCATGACCGGCGAGCCGCGATCGATGGCCGAAGAGATGGCGAAATATTGATTGGGGACGCGCCATAGCAATTTTACTCCCGCGGCGTTTTCGGCGTCGGATTCGGTGAAGCCGGGGACTTTTCGAAAACGGTTGAGGACGAGGCGCAGGCGCTCGCGGTTGCCGGTTTCTCCGAGATATTGTTGGACGCGGGCGGCGCTCCACAGGGATGCCACGTCGGTACAGGCGACGAGCAGTACACACTCCGATAGATTCGAGACCAGTCGGCTAGCGGCGTCGAGGCGGGAAGAATTGTCGACGACGACGTATTTGTAATGCCCGACCAGCATGTCGAAGAGGCGGACAAATTCGGCGGTGGAGGGTTCGATAGCGGCGGGGGCGTTAGTTCCGGCGAGCAGTTGCAGGCCGCCGCTGTGGCGGGTCATGAAACTCTCGAGCAGGGAACTATCCATGCGGTGAAGATTGCGGGTGGCGTCGGAAATATTGAACAGAGGCTTGAGATTGAGATGCAGGGCGGTATGGCCGAGCGGGGCGAGATCGACGAGAGCGGTGGATCCATGGGCTGATTGCAGGGCAAGTGCGAGATTGACGGCCACGGTGGTGGCTCCGCTGCCGCCTTTGGCGTTGACAATAGTAAAGACCTTGCCGCGCGGGCCTTCTTTGTGCACCCGGCGCTGGGCCGCGGTGAGACGAACAAAAGCCTCGAGCAGATCAGTGGTAGTGGTGGGACGCTCGATGAATTCGCGAGCGCCGGCGCGCATCGCGCTGACGATTACCTGAGGCTGGCTCAGGCTTCCGATGGCGAAGACGGCGGAATCGGGAAGTTCCTGGCGAAGAAGTTCGATGGCGCGCATGGCCGGGGCAGAGTTGTCCATGGGAATATCGACCAGAAGGACATCCGGATTGGCGGCCTGGACGCGGCGCATGATGGGATCGGAGCCGGCGACGGGGAAGTTGGCGCAAGTATGCACGGTGCTGGCCACGCTGGTACCGTCGACCAACACCTGGAGCACGGTGCGCTGCTCGTTATCGGTGGCGACGATGACTACGGTGAGTTCTGGCATGTGCGGACTTCCAATTTCCAATTTCCGACTTCCAATTTCCAATTGTTAAATTGTTGCTCCTTACTTTCCTGACGGTTTGGGTTTAGTTCCATCGAATTTGTCGTTGTTGATAAAGGGTTGCGGATTCGCGGGCCCCGGCGCGGGCTGATTGTCGGGTGAGATCTTGTGCACGGTGCAAAGGACCATCAGCTCCGAGTTGCTTTTGGAGATGTTCTTACTTTTGAAAAAAGCGCCCAGGATTGGAATATCACCCAGGCCAGGAATTTTGTTCCAGGTGTCGGTGACGCGATTATCGATTAATCCGGCGATGACGAAGCTCTGTCCATCGCGCAATTCGAATTCGGTTTCCGCTTTGCGGGTGCTCAGGGCGGGGACCGTGAAACCGGAGATGGTGAGCGCGTCGGCGAAATCGAGAGTGCTGACTTCAGGCGCGACCACGAGATGAATGTTGCCGTTGGGCATGATCACGGGAGTGAATTCAAGTTTGACGCCAAATTCCTTGAAGGAAATGGTGACAGCAGTGAATCCCTGGCCGGGTTGTACGATGGGGAAGGGGAACTGGCCTCCGGCGAGGAAGCTGGCCTTTTTGCCATTCACGGCGATGAGATTGGGTTCGGACAAAATCTGAAGAAGATTCTTGGTTTGCAGAGCCTGGATCACTGCGCCCAGGTGAATATTGGGTTGAAAGAGAAACAAGTTGAGCACGCTGCTGAGAGTTTCCGTGGCGGGAAACGGAGTGCTTTGTCCTTGCGTTTGGGTGATGGATGGAGGACTAAAGCCGCCGTACTGGCCGGTAGTGGAAGTTCCGATGACATTGGCAGCGCCGGTAGAGAAAACATTGGCGCCGAGTTGAGTGAGGGCGGAGCGGTCGACTTCTGCGAACTTTACTTCGAGAAGAACTTCCTGTGCGCCGACGGGACCGAAGGTAAGGACGTTAATTACATTTTTGGAGTAGGCGGAGGCGAGTTCTCCAGCGCGCTTGGCAACGTCTTCGGTGGTGACGTGGCCGGAGAGAACGATGGCGGCGCGGGAGGGTGAGACGGAAATCTGTTCGTCGGGAAAGACGCGACGCTCTTCTTCGGCGCAGGCGCTGACATCGACATCGACGCGGAGATCGAAGCTGCGGGAGCGTTCGTTTTCATCCCAGATCAGCAGGGAGACTTCGCCGGGGGCAAGGCCGTGGACGAGAATCTGGGTGGGAGTGATGACGCGCACCGTGGCGATGGTGGGATCGGTGACCGAGATTCGTTTGAGGCGCTCGGTGGTATTGATGAGAAGTGATTTATCGACCATGACGCGAAGTGGGGCCGAGCCTTGCGGCTGCGACGACTGAGGGGGAAGGGTGGTCTGGCTGGAGTGATTGACTTCTTCCTGCGGCGGGGGAGGGGCAGGGGCGTTGGGCTCCTGCAAGGAAGCAAGAGCAAAGGACGTGGTGAGAAATAGGAACAGGGCGATGGCTGTCAAAAGTGTCGCGCGAAACTTCATCGTATGATTCGTCTCCACGGGAGAGAGCCGGCAATGCAGCACTGAGACACGCATGCAAGATTCGTCTTTCAACTATTTGGGCTCCTCACTACCTTCGGGGAAGTTGACGACCTCTTTTTTCTTGTCTCCCTGATAAACCTCAATACCCAGGATGGAAGCGGGCTGGGGTTGAACTTTCGGCGGCCTTGCGGAATGCACGCGCGGGGTGGGCGCAGCGGCGACGGGAGTTCCACCTCGGTAGAGTCCTTTGGCATTGACTGCGCCGACATCGTCCTGGCGAGTATCGAGGGGATTGCGCAGGGCGAGTTGGATCCGGCCTTCGGCGCTGGCAAGAGTGAGGCGTTCGGCATCGTCGGGAGAAACCAGAACCGTGATGACGGGGGTGTTTTGGGCATCGCCGGCAGCGTTGCGCTCGAGGCGCTGGCCGGAGGCGATGACGGCGACGTTCTGCAACACGGTGGTGGTTTGATCTTCGGTGCTGCCGTTGGGAGTTCCGGTGAGGAGTATATCGACGCGAGTGCCGGGACCGACGAAGCCGGCGACGGAGACGACCTCATTGACGCGGACGGAAACGGCGCGCATTCCGGGAGGAATAAGGGAGGGCAAACCGGAGCCGGCATTTTCCGGCGCGAGCTTGCTGGGGAGGATGAACTCGCCTTTGGAGATGGGGAGGATTACGCCGCGGCCCATGACCTTGGAGCGTGCGCTGTAGGTTCCGGAGGGTAGGGATGAGGCCGGATACTTGACGGCGCGAACATCGTGCTCTTCGATTCGGGCGCCGACCTGAATGTCATCGGCTGCGACCAGAACATCTACTCCTGGCTCGCCACTGGAAGCGCCTTTTCCCTGCAGATTTTTATAGACGAACAGGCTGACGAAGGCGCCCAGGGCCAGGGCGACGACTCCGATCATCAGCAAACGCGTACGATTCATAGCACTCCGTTACGAACAGCAGGGACGACAATGCGCACCGGAAATTCGGTGGTCAATCCCGCTGCGTTACGCCGGAAGAAATTTGTTACTGAGCAAAATCTTACTGAATGGAACTGGCGACGTTTGAAAACACGTTGTTCGCATTCGAGCCAATCAGCCGGACGGTGCCGACGACGATGACCAGGATGACGGCTAGCATCACAGCATATTCGGCAATGTCCTGGCCTTGGTCGTCGCGCCAGAGCCTGTAAAGATGTTGCATAGTGTTGTCTCCTAAAAAGAAAACATCAGAGTTTGTACTGGAAATTGAAAGCGCGCACAAGCGTCGGCCTCCGGAGAACCATTACCGGTTGCTTGCTTTGTTCTGCGGAGGATTGTTCAGAATATAAACCATAATAGGGAGGGAATTGGCCAAAAGTGTAATTAATTGCATACCGAGAGTAACCGGTATGGCACGGCGGGAATCGAGCTTCGCTCGATCGGACGGCCGAGGGCGGCTGTCCCGGCATAGCGATGGCGATGGTAGGGAGTCTTGTCAGGATAATGGCTTGGGAATCCTGGTAGGAGGTGGTCCAACCGGGGGCGCTTTGCAGGCCGACGGCCAGAGCGGAGGTTGGGGGGACGATGACGGTCTGGATATTCCAGCTCTGGAGGATTTGCTGCCAGTGGTTTTTGAATTGGTAGGCGTCGGCGAAATCGTGGAAGAGATCGGGGCCGTAGAGGTCGGCGCGGCCGTCGATGAAAACCGGGGTGGTGGGATAGAGCTTCCAGATGAGATAGCCGCCCCAATCGTAGAGGTTGAAGATGGGGCCGGCGGGAGGATGTTGCTGGAGAAAGGCGACGGCGCGGGCGGGAAATTCTGAAGTCTCGGCTTCGCTCTGGTGACGGATTACCTGGGAGATTCGGACGATCGCGAAGGTGGTCATTGCGAAGATGATGGTTGCGTTGAGCGATGCGCGAAAATTACCGCGAGGGTGGGGACGTGAGCGAGGCCAGTTTCCGAGACGTTTCGCGATTAGCGGCGTGGCGATCAAGACGAAAAGCGGGATCATGCGGATGGAAATGAGGCTGGCATAAAGGGCGACGAGAAGAAGGATCAGATCGCGCGGGCGCAGCGGAGTTTGCGACCAGCAGAGAGTGGCGAACGTGGCCAGCAGGATCAGGAGGAAGGGCCAGTACTCCGGGCGGTGGAAATTGGGAGAAGCCCATTCCACGATGTAGTTCTGCATGGTAGTGGAGCGCAAGGTTTCGAGGGGATAGGAGAACATGCGCAGGACGTTGGGATTCAGCGGTACGAGGGCGAGATCGAGAAGAAGGATGAGCGCTGCCTGTGGGAGATGCGAATTAGTCCTGGGAAAAGAGCTGTGACGTTGTGCGAGACGATGCTCGATGAAATCGCCGGCGAGAAAAAGTGCGGAGAGGACTAGACCTAAGGCGAACCCGGCGTGCAGGTTGACCCAAAGAAGGGTGAGCGGAAGAGTCCACCAGAGAACTTCGGGATTATTCTCGGAGCGCTCGAGAATCAGGAGCCAGAGGCTGGTCAAGAGCAGGGAAATAATTTGCGGACGGACTCCCCAGAGCGGCGCAGCTGCCCAGGCGGCGCAGAGCGTGGCGATGCCGGCGAGGTAGGGAGCGGGTCCGCAGCGCAGGTAGAGAAGGAAAAATGCGATGGTTGTGATTGCGGCGAAGAGGACGATGAGAGAACTGAATCCGTCATGGAGTTGAAGTTCGTACATTCCGAGTTCGGTGAGCCATTCGTGAGCGACCCAGGGGTGACCGGCTCGAGTGTAGGAAAAAGGATCGGTGTGAGGAACCGATTTGTGTTGGGCGATGTACTCACCGGTTTTGAGGTGCCACCAGACATCGGGATCGACGACATTGCGCGCCGTCATGGCGAAGAGCCCAAGGAAGAGGACGGCGAGGAACGTGTGTTTTGTGGTGAGGGTGGAGGTCATGATGGAGAGAGGGTGACGTCATCCGGGGCGGATTGAGAGCGGAAAAGTACGATGGCCAGCATGGGCAGGTAGAGAAAGATCACAGCGATGCGGCCGACTTGGGTGAAATTGTGCGGAGTGTAGTACCAGCGCCAAATGCCGGCGCCCCAACTCATCAGAACTGTGGCGGAAAGCTCACGCCAGGATTTTGGGATGAGCCAGAGTGTCAGCATGTCGTAAAACCAGCGCTGCGGGACGATGGCCATCAAGAAGAGAAGGCGGGCGTCGTTGGAGCGGTAGCGAAACAGGGCCAAGGCGAGCAGCGGACCGGGCAGGACTAGCAAGGGAAAGAATCTCGCATATTGATGAAAGCTACCGACCCACAGCCAGGGCCAATTCGGCAGAAATATGAAGCTGAGTGCGATGACGATGATACAGGCGAAGATGCCGCGGCGCGAAAATCGCGTGAGGAATACCGGAAGTCCGATCTGCGGCTTGGCGAGAGTGGCGGGCAATAACGGCGGGAGAAAAGCGGCGGCTACGATGAGAGGCGTCCATTGCGCGGTGATGAGGCCGGCCCAGTAGGGGTAAGCGAGGAATACGAAGAGGCGGCGGTAACCGTAGCGAGTCAGGCCAAAGGCCATGAGGGCGGAACTGATTCCGTAGAATACGCCGCCGGCGAGCTCGGGGCGCATGCGCAAGAAGGGAAATCCAAAAATACTGGCAGTGAGAGGATAAAGCTGCATAGGGCGGGCGTAAGGATTGCCATGATCGAGCAGGTCGCGGGCTGCCCAGATGGCCCAGGTGAAATCACCGGCGCCGATGTGAAGGCGGGTTAGCCAGAATGTGCAGTACATGCCGGTGACGACGCCGATGAGCGCCGCGACGATGATTCGTTTCCGCATAGAGAGAGAAATTGTCCACCAGTTGTAACATGGGGCGGTTGGTTTGAGTTCACTGGAAAAGAGTTCGGTTCATCTCATTTGCGGAGTGGTGGCAAACTCGTTGGGTTTTTTATGGTGGCAGCGCTGGCGGCTGCGAGCATGTGGTTTTACATGGACCGGATTCTGGTGAGTTACCAGGTGGCGGATGCGGCGGCGCACCAGAGGCCGCGGGGAAATCTTTCGGATCTGTATCCCCGCTGGCTGGGGGCGCGCGAACTGCTGTTGCATGGGCGCAATCCTTATGGTGATGACATCACGCTTGAGATTGAGAAGGGATATTACGGGCGGGCGCTGGATCCGGCGCGGGCGGATGATCCTAAGGACCGACAAGGGTTTGCTTATCCCGTGTATGTGGTGTTTGTGCTAGCGCCGCTGATTGGGCTTCCGTTCCATGAGGTACAGATATTTTTTCATTGGCTATTGCTGGTGGTGACGGCGGCGAGCGTTTGGCTGTGGCTGCGGGCACTGCGATGGCGCTTGCCTCCGCTTGCAATTGCCGCGGGGATGGCACTGACGCTGGGGAGTGTTCCCGGGGTGCAGGGAATCAAGCTGCAGCAATTGAGTCTGCTGGTGGCGGCGCTGCTGGCGGGAGCGGCAGCCTGCGTAGCCGGCGGATATTTGTTTTGCGGCGGAGCGTTGCTGGCGGTAGCGACTATCAAGCCGCAGCTGGCGTGGCTTTTTGTGGGTTGGTTGCTGGTGTGGGCGGTGAGCGATTGGAGAGCGCGAAGAAGGTTGGTGTTTGGATTTGGACTGGTGTTGGGTGGGTTGTTCGCCGGGGCGGAGATGGTTTTGCCGAGGTGGTGGCGAATGTTTGTCACGGCGGTTGGACAGTACCACGGATACACGCAGAACGAGTCAGTGCTCGAGGTGATGATCGATGGAATTTTGGGAACGAGGGGAAGAGTGGGGCGCGTAAGTGGGGAGGTGCTAGCGGTGGTTGCACTGCTGGCTTGTTTGCCGGCTTTGTGGAGGTGGCGGCACGAGCGTGAGGATAGTCGACAGTTTGGGTGGGCGCTTGCGATGGTGTTGGCGCTGACGGTGGTGGTGGCACCTATGTATGCGCCTTACAATCAGGTTTTGTTGTTGCCCGCGATTATGGTGCTGGTGCGGGATCTGTCAAATTCGCAAACGCGCTCCCGGGCTCTCGGGTTTGGATATCTGATTGCCGCGTTCTTTGTCAGTTGGCAGTGGATTGCGAGCTCTATTTTGATGGCGGTTTATTTGGCCGGTTTTCGGGGATGGGCGTTGCGGAGTTGGAGTTGGCCTTTTTTCGCTACCTTTGCATTGCCGATATGCGTGTTGGTCATGATTCTATCCGTTTCCATGCAGCGCGATTTGGCCCTACCCAAGTCGGCTTCGAGGCTGGAGTAGTTTCTCGTTTTAAAAGATTTATTTGTATTTGTCTCTTCTCACCGGCCGTGCCCTAGCAGGCTGCGGAAAAAGGGACGACGCGACTGGGATTCTCTCCAGTCTCAGTGATTTTGTGATTCGGGAAGGGTTCTGGCTGCATCCACTGGTGTCCCGCGGACTCATTTTTCGGCCCGGCAAGCACACTGCGACCTCGGCTTACGTTGCTTGAATCGCCAGATTTCGCATGCGGACCAAGTTGTAGGCGGCAGATGCAAAGGTGAAGATCCACCCCACCTTAAAGATTCCACGGTGCCTAATCTTCCGCAACAGCGCGATCGTCTTCAGCCAACCGAAACACTCTTCAATGCGTTTCCTTTTCCTCTGACTGATGCCATATCCGATGTGTTGCGTCGTGCGAGCATCAATCGCACTCCCACCGGGTCGCTTCAGGTTCTGGGCCACGTGCGGCGTGATATTTAAGTTTCTGCACTCGGCCACGAAATCCGCAGTGTCATATCCCTTGTCGCCGCCCACGGTCACCTGCTTCGTGCCCGGAATCTGTTCCAGCATCACCAGCGCGGCATCCCGCTCCGCCGTTCCATTGGCCTCAAACACCTCGGTGTTTACGATCAGTCCGTTGCGGTTCTCCACCAGCAGATTCCCGTTGTAACTCAGCTTCGCTTCCTTGCCCCTGCCTTTGCGTGCCATCTTCGCATCCGGGTCCGTTTTCGATTCGTGCGTTTGGTTCGACCGCTTCTCACCGTGAAAGTCCACCGTCGCATTGCCGGGATCATCCGGCGGAGCTGGGGGCTTGCCATTCTTTCGCTGAAAACTCTTCAGACTCGCCCACGCTTCCAGCAGTGTCCCATCCACCGTGAAGTGTTCGTCCGAGAGCAGATCCCGCTTACGCGCCTGCTTGAGCACAGCTTGGAAGAAAGCTTCGGCGACGTCCCCATCGAGCAGGCGCTCGCGGTTCTTAGTGAACACGGTCACGTCCCAGATGGAGTCATCCATGTTCAAGCCCACGAACCAGCGGAACAACAGGTTGTAGTTGAGCTGTTCCATCAACATTCGCTCGCTGCGCACCGAGTACAGGGCTTGCAGCAGGAGCGCTCGCAACAACTTCTCTGGCGCGATCGAGGGTCTCCCCGTCTTGGCGTACAGCTTGTGGAACCGAGGTTGGAGTTCCCGTAATGCTTCATCGGTCATAACACGAAGAGGACGCAAGGGGTGATCGTGCGGAACTCGCTGCTCGGTGCTGATATAGCTGAACACGTCCAACTGTTGCTCGTCTCTTCCGCGCATGTCTCCTTCTTATCACTCTCACCTGTGAAAACAAGAGAGCTTTCTGGTACTTCAGGAATTGCGGCGTAACAGAACAAGAGCCGCTGGCCCCGACGAGGAATGCGTCGCGTAGGGCCACAAGTTCCTTTGTGAGATTGATCTGGGGAATGGACGGTCATAGCCGGATGAGCACGGCATAATTCAATGGCGATACGCGATACGGGGCGGGTTACGAGTTTCTCCTCGAATATCTGGATGGCCCACAGGTTCTATACTGCGAGCGGAGAAGAATCGTGAGAATTCTAATTGGCGTGTTGGGTCTACTCAGTGCGTTGACGCTATCTACGAATGCAAACGCACAGGATTCTGCTGAAGTCCTGCCCGAGGTGGTAGCCCACGCATCGGTGATTTATCCGCCGCTGGCGCGGCAGGCACGAATTCAGGGGGATGTTCGCGTCAAGATCACTACGGATGGCGAGGGGGTTAGCGCGGTAGAGGCAGAGACTGGTAATCCCATTCTTCGCCGAGGAACTGAGGAGAATGTGCGCACCTGGAAATTTGCTGCGCATAGGCCGGGGACATTTCATGTGACCTTTCGGTACAAACTGCAATCAGGGAACGTGGACGTAGACTTTCTGGAATCGCCCGGAGTGGTGCAAGTCGAGGCGGCTCCCCCGGTTGTGATCATCGATTACACGAATGTAGGCTTGGGATCCTGGAAGGCGGAGTTCAAGACTCAAGGTGGGGTGTTCACCGAGATGTTGGTGCTTTATTACTCTGGGCCGCCGGAGGGAGAGTGGGTCGACGGAAACAGCGTGGGTCCGAAAGGCGAGAAAGAGGAGATTGAATGGGGCCACAAAGATGGTGATTATCTAATCTTCGCGATCGCTCTGCGCGCGAACGATGGACAGCGGATGAAGACAGTGCTGCTGGGAAAGATGATCGGAAATAGGATCGTCGGGACATTCGTGAACGACTCGGGGATGAGAGGCGTGTGGACGGCGGTGCGGGCGGAGAAGCAGGTCAGGCACGAGTAAGTCTGTGCGGGCGAGGGTAGGAGCGGCCCGTGTTCGGGCGATCTACGAAAAACGCAGTGCCGAAAGCGTCGTTTCACGCGGACATTGTCGGCGTCGCATGAACAGGCTGCTGCCATTATAAGGGCTCGATGTCTTGGAGGTTTACCCCACGCACTCAAGCGCAAGCACTCTTTCAACGACTTAGCGGCAAGAGAAAACTGAGGTCACCTCCTAATCCCCCTTTGCACAGAGTTTTTCCGCAGCCTGCTAGAGAGCGCGCCTGTCCGCCGTCTCACGCTCTCGGATGGTTCGCGGCTCCAAGCGGATCTTTATGTTTTCGCGTGTGGTCCCTGGTTGGGGAAAACGTTTCCGCACACTTTGGGCAAACTCATTC
>JBAVQD010000049.1:0-1829 GCA_049693675.1 Candidatus Sulfotelmatobacter sp.
TTCTCGGCCACAACCTGGGCAGCAAGTATGCCTTCAACGATCGCATGCTGTTCTCTGACGATTCCACCTACAACAACCTGGGCTTCAAACATATTCCGGAAGAAGAAGCCGCAGCCGACAAGAAAGCGATCGAACTGCTCAACAATTCGCCCTATGCGCAAAAGCTCGATAACGTCGGCCTGTTCCTGAAAGCGCTGCAGGCCCGCGCTCCGCAGCTCAACGCGCTCTTGACCACGCATCTGGGCAACCCGCTGGCGGAAAACGGAACCATCACCCGCCTCGCCGCCCTGGAAACGAAGGGTCCGGCACTGGACAACAACAAACTGGATCAGGTCGCGGCTCTGCCTTTGGGCGGACGCGTCAAGATCAATCCCTGGAACGATACGGCAGAGATGGTAAAGACTGCACCAGTGGCGATCACCTCGGCGCGCGACAAAATGCCGTTTGAAGTCACTCCGTTCTATCCGCGGTTGGCTCGCTGGGGCGCATCGAACGCGCCGACGGCCACTCCAAGCACCGCTGCCAACTCAGGCACGGGCAACTAACAGTTCTAATCCAAGTTGCAATAAGACGAGGCCGGGATCCGGAATCACCTTCCGGGATACCCGGCCTTCGTTTTTCAATTTTGTCATCCTGAGCGAAGTAGATGGTTCGCGAAGCGAATCATCTACGCAGTCGAAGGATCCCTACCCTTCACCTTTCTTCTCCCCGGCAGCCCCACGGGATTCTCATGCGTCCGCTCGCGGAAACTTCCCCGCATGCCCGCAGCCAGCGAAACGCTCGATTCGCCAAATTTGTCGCGCAAGCGATCGGCTGCGGCCAGCGCATCTTTCCAGCGCTGCTGTCGGTTGCCGTCTAACAAATTAATCTGCTCTTCCTGCGCCTCAAACGACGAAGCCTGCACCCCGAGCAGGCGCACTTCCCTGCCTGCCTTCCAGTTTTTGCGAAAAAGTTTACGCACCTCTTCGAATATTTCACCGTCGAGCTGCGTAGGGGCAGGCAAACTATGGGCCCGCGTAATTGTTGTGAAATCTTTGTAACGCAACTTGAGTTGAATAGTCCGTGCGTAAAACTTCGCTTCGCGCAATCGCCGGCCCACCATCTCCGACAGCCGCATCAGCGTCGCTTCGAGCTGGTTCGTATCCGCGGTGTCTTCGTTGTAAGTGTGCTCATGGCTGATGGATTTCGCCGCCGTGTCGGCGCCCACCTCCGAGTCGAACCATCCGCCCGCGTCTTCGCCGCGAGCCTTGCCCGCCAGCGCCAAGCCCCACTTGCCGAATCGCTCCTCCAGTTCAGCTTCTTCCAGCCGCGCCAGGTCTCCAACTTTCTTGATACCCAGAGAATGCAGATGGCTCTCCATGACTTTGCCGACGCCGGGAATTTCCCGCACATCGAGCGGCGCAAGAAATTTGGCTTCCTCTCCCGGAACAATCCACAGCACGCCGTTAGGTTTTGCCTGCGCGGAGGAAACTTTCGCAATCAGGCGCGACGAGCCGATGCCGATGGAGCAATTCAGTTGTGTCTCTTCCTTCATTCGCTGATGCAATTTGTGCGCTGCCCGCAGCGGAGGGCCGTGCAGGCGTGCCGTTCCCGTCATGTCGAGATAGGCTTCGTCGATCGAAGCCATCTCCACCTGCGGGGAAAATGTCGTCAACACTTTGTAGGCTTTTTCCGAGCACTCGCGATATCGCTCGGGATGTCCATCGACAAAGATAGCCTGCGGACAAAGCTTCGCCGCCGTGCGCAGCGGCAGCGCCGAATGCACTCCAAACTTCCGCGCCTCATAAGACGCCGCCGAAACCACCCCACGCTCGTGCCGTTGCCCTCCG
>JBAVQD010000050.1:0-2840 GCA_049693675.1 Candidatus Sulfotelmatobacter sp.
CCGTGTTTTATTTTCAGCAACTTCTGAACACGGCGCTAGCCGGGATCGACGGCACTGCGATCATCTCGACGGTCACGAACATCGCATTCGCGATCCTGCTGATTGGCTTCCTGATCGGCCTCTATCAGGCGGCGTTTCGTGGCGGCGATCTGCAGGCGCTGGCGGGAACGGCAATCAAGTATCTGGTCGTTGCCATGATCGTTTCCAACTGGGCAACCGTGTTTCGCGGCGTCAACGGCTCCTTCAACACGATCGCAAATTCCATCGGCAGCAGTTCCGGTGCAGGCGACATGTTTCAGAGCTGGATGGGACAGCTCCAACAGCAGTTCGCAAACAATCCTTCTTTGACCCTTACGGACATCATTACGGGCGATGCAGCGAGCACCATCACGGTGGTCCTGCTCGTAGTTGCTTACCTTCTCTATGCCCTCGCGATGATCGTGTTCTGCTTTTTTTACACCTTGTTTGGCGCAATCCTCTACGTGGTCGGCCCGTTGGTGCTCGCACTCATTCCCATCCCAGGGGTCGGCCAGTTGGGGAAGTCGTATGCCGTCAACGTGATGATCTGGAATGCCTGGGGAATTCTCTACGCCGTGTTCGGCGCACTTATTACCGCCATCCAGGTCAACCAAGTGAACAACATCCTCGGCAACGGGTTCCTTGGTTTTCTGAAGGGGGCGGGGGACTCGATCATCCTAGGGCTGGTCAGCATCTTTTACGCCCTGGCCATCGCGTTAATTCCCTTCATTGCCAAAAAGATCATCTCGGGCGATGTCGGGTCGACCGCGTTTGTGCTGGTGAGAGCAGGCGGGGTTGCGGCCGGTGCCGCCCTAGCTGGTGTCAGCGGCTTTGCGGCAGGAGCCAGTTCGGCTTCGACGGGAGCTACGGCCTCGGGCAGTGTGGGCGCTTCGTCCAGGGCTACGGTTCTAGCGTCGTCCACAGCGCCCCCTACTCCTTCGATGCCCGATTTCATTCGTTCCGGGGTTGCGAGCGCAATGAGCAGCAACAGCGGCCCAGTAATGCCCGCAGCCAACGCAAACGGCAACGAAAGTTCTGGTACCCGAGATGTCGCCACTGCCAGGTCGGGCAGCGGAGGCCGACATGGGTCTGGTTATCAACCCCATTCGGTCACCCAAGTCGTCAGTTTTAACGTGGGGAGGGCGCTCGGAAGAGCCGCAGGAGGGAACAATGCCGAGAACAATTAGATCTGGCAGAGGAGGTTTCTATGTGGAGGCAGCCACCGATCTGGGAGCCGCAAGGGACGAAGTTCCGACCTTACAGCATCACGACCTTGATCTTCTTTTATATCGGAAGGTTTTTCGGCCGTTTGTTTGGCCGGCGTCATTGATTGTCGTTGAACATCCAGAAGGTACCCAAACATGTGGTTGAAAAAGAAAAACCCGTCTAAAGAAAACGATGCGCCGGAGAAGCTCCGCCACAGCCGGTATTACGAGCATGATGGGATCCTGCGTGCGTACGCCAACCGAGCGATGATGCTGGCGTTCTTGTGCATTCCGACGACGATGTTGGCTCTGGCCTTCGCTGTCTATGTCCGCCTACAGCCGCCCACAGTCATTCGTGTGGATGAGAACGGCATGGCGACGATCTTGGGGGTAAACAAACCGGCTGTTTCGGTGACGCAAGGCCCGGGATCGGAGCCGACCGAGTTCGAGAAGCGAGCTTTCGTGCACCTGTTCCTCGAACGCTATCTGAATTTCTCGCCGACGAATGTGAGCCGCAACTGGGCCGACAGCCTGAACATGATGACTGCCAATCTGCGCCGCACGGCGTACGCCGGCATGCAGAAAGATGACTTCATTGGAAAGATCGAAGACGATCAGACGACCTCGGAATTTCAGATGCGCTCGCTTGAGGCCTCCAAGGAGGATCCGCTCACTTATACGGCGTTCGGGGTCAAAGAAGTCCACCACATTCACGAACACAACGAAACCATCGACAAGGTGGTCAGCGAATTCCGCGTAAGGCTGTTGGTGGAAAAGCGGTCGGAGCAGAATCCCGGCGGTTTGTTGGTTGGAGAGTATTGGGAGCGCGCGATCGAAGGCGAAAAGCGCGACTGGGTGCTGCAGCAAGCCGGCCTCAACAGTACGGAATGACGCGAACGGAAGGAGTTGGAAACATGGAAACCAACGTACCAAACAATTCTGCGGAGCCCGCGAGCAGAAGCGTCGGTGGCACAAACGCACGCCGTAGACACCGTAATGGCAGTGACCCGAATCTTCGTTACTTTCTCCCCAAATCTGGGTCTTCTCCGGCAAAGCCGGAGTTGGGCCAGGAGATGGCGAATGAGGGTGAAGCACTGATCGAAGCCTTGAAAAGTGGTCAGGCATTTTTCACGGTAGCGGTCTGGAAATCTGTGCCGGAAGTAAATGGCGGCGGTAGTCCTGTGATTGTGAAACAGGCTGTGGTTCAGAAACCGGCTCAAAGTTAGTTCGAAAAGATCAGCACGAAGAGTTCTCAGATGACCAAGCGTTGATGTTGGTCCTTTGAGCGCCCCGCGGCTTTATGTGGGGAAATGTGCTGACCGAGGCTTTTTCACTTAGAGGCCTGGCCGAGCAAACCCGAAATGGGGGTCAGGCAAGAGCGAGAAGGCTTGCGGTCACGCAAACTCCTTGACTCTTTCCGGTCTCCCGGAACAAACAGTTAAGGAGAATAAAAAATGACGAAAAATACCAAGACGAAGAACTACAGAATCCCGGCCGATCAGCTCCAGAACCTTGAGATCGACCGCAACGGACGGGTCACACCGCGGTTGCACGATCTTGATCCACTCCAGAACACGCTGCTCAGCGTGCTCTATCCCGGAATCAAGGTAGCGAGTG
>JBAVQD010000051.1:0-4584 GCA_049693675.1 Candidatus Sulfotelmatobacter sp.
GCCTCATCGACAATGCTCTTGAGCGCCACGGTCTTGCCGCGCCGGTAACCTACGTCTCCCACGATCACGACTTTTGCTTCCGCGTCGGTAATGCGGTCGCGCAGAGCGGTGTGGCCGAGACCGGCATAGACCACGGAATGAATGGCGCCAAGACGAGCACAGGCGAGCATCGCCACTGCGCCTTCAATCGTGAGCGGCATGTAGATGACGATTCGATCGCCTTTCACCACTCCCAACGATTTCAATCCATTGGCGAAACGGCTGACCAATCGGTGCAGTTGACCGTAAGTAACGATGCGCTCGCTGCCATCTTCGCCAAGCCAAATGAAAGCCGCGCGATTGCAATGATCCGAGTTGGCGTGACGGTCCAGCGCGTTGATCGTGATGTTGGTCTTGGCGCCAGTGAACCACTGGTGATGAACCCCGTCCCATTCCATCACTTTGCTCCAGGGCTTTGACCAGACAAAGCGCGAAGCATACTCCGCCCAAAAAGCCTCGGGATTTTTTTGCGAGCGGGCACACTCGCCGAACCAGTCCTTCTGGATCGCGTTGTCCGCGACAATTCGAGGCGCGGCGTATTCCTCATCCATGGCCGAGAGGTTGGAAATGTTTTCTGGCTTTTCGACGGTAACAGCGCTCATGGGAACCTCCGAGCGGGCAAGTGGGAAAGCAGACCGGCGTCGATTCTGCCCTGCTTTTGGCTATGCGACAGTGACGTGGATCACCGAACTCTGTGTTCGTACCACAATGGGAAAGCCTCTGGACTCTGTGATCCTACTCTCGCGGGCCAGGTTGAAACTTGACGAAACTGATCTATATCCCTGAAGAGATCGCCAGAAAATGCTGCATTCGCAGCCCTCTCTGGACTTAGGACGGCCGAGGCAAATCACCGTGGTCTGTGATCTGGATCACTGCATCATCTTCGCAAACAGCGCACAAAGAAGGTCCCGGGCGGAGCTGCGGTTTGGATTCGCTTGACAACAACAAGAATCAGATTATGATGGCGCCCCATGATCTGTCCCGGTCCGCTCGATAGCAGTAACAGAGGAGAGTACCGTCTATGTCGATTTCGAAGAAGTTACTTTGCATGTTGTCACTTTTGGTAATTACGAGCATACCTCTTGTAGCAGGCGCTGACAGCGCGAAACCAAATGCCAATGTATCCAATACCTCCAGCCCGGAAGCTACTCCCGCTCCGGCCAACCCAAGCTTAGCTCCACCTGCAGCTGATACCAATGCCACGGCTTCGTCCGGAACAACGGATGCAACAGCGCAACCGTCCGCCTCCGCATCGCCCGTAGAAGAATCCGCAACGGCTTCAAGTTCCAGTTCAAGCGCGCAGGCCCAGCAACCGCCGGTTGCCGCCACCCAGCAGACGCCACAGCATGAGAAGCCCATACCGGTAGCAGTGGTCCCGGCGATAGCTCCCGTGCGCGTCATCCCTGTCGACCCGCCGGTGAAAGACGGCTTGGTACCCGCTTTCAAAGTGGGCGGCGTCAAAGTGACTCCCTATGGCTTCATCAAAGCTACGGCGGCGCACGACTCCAGCGCTCCCAACGGCGACGACTTTCCGTTCATCGGCTTATTTACGGCTTCATCCACGGATACGAACACTGGCCCCACTGCTGACCCTGAATTTCACATCAAGGCGCGCTCATCGCGTTTTGGCGCAAACTTTGAATGGCCGGACGTTTCTCCCAGGCTCACTTTCACAGGCCGGGTCGAAGGCGATTTCGAAGGCAACTTCAGCGTCGTCGATAACCGCAACGTCTCGTCGATTCGAAGCAATGAGCCTCAACTGCGCTTAGCCTACGTACGCATGGATTTCGCTGCGAACAGTGCTACCGACATCTTTTTCGAAGGTGGACAGGATTGGACGCTCTTCGGATCGAGCGCTCTACCCAACCTTCTCGAAACCACGTTCCTGGGCGCTTATTACGGCGACATCTACGAACGTTCTCCGCAGATGATGGTGGGCTTGGTTCAGAAGATAGGTGGTGGCTCCTTCAAAATTGCTCCCACCTTCGCCATCATGATGCCGAGTTCGGGTCAAGTGGAGAAGAGCTCCAACACCGTGGGTGGCCTGGCGGGTCAGCTTGGACAGGCTGAGCGCGAAGGCGCCGACTCTGACCGTCCTGAATATGAAGGCAGACTGGCGTTCCAGTGGCAACTTGATAAAGCGCAGGCAGTTGCTCCTGCGCAAGTCTTCTGGAGCGGCCTTTACGGCAAGCGTACGTCAATCGTGACCAGCGGCGACTATGCAGCAGACTTGTTGCCGACCAGCTGTTTGACAGGCACTCCGCCGGCGATCAGCGCGCTGTGCAGTTCTTATGTAGCCGCGCTTCCTAATGGCTATAGCGCCTCCAGCCATATGTATGGCAACCAGATTGGCGTGCAATTGCCTACTCGCTGGTTCACGTTTGTGGCCAGCGCTTATTTTGGTGGTGACCTGCGGTTTTTGTTCGGTAGCCAGGCCGATTCTTTTGCCACTGACTTGACCGGGCTTTCGAGCCCCATCAAGTTCGACACCGTTGACGGTCTGGGCAATGCGACTGTAGCTTGCAGCGTCGTCGTAGCCACTGGCGCCGGTTGCCCCGCGGGGGATGTGGTGGTTGCCCCGGAGAGGCCAATCCGCGCCTTTGGCGGATTCGCCAATCTCGGCTTTCCGATTTCGCGCTGGTTTAACGCTAACCCTAGAGGTCACAATGCCGGCTGGCAGCTTTTCCTGCATATCGGCAAAGACCAGATCGTCCATCATGACCTTTTCGACGCGCACTTCACCGGGGTAAACGCTCTTCAGATGGGCAAGGTTTTTGCCGCGACCCTATACTACAAAGTTAACCCATACTGTACGTTTGCCATCGAGCAGTCCGTCTATGGCACGCGCCTCAGACCCGGCGAAAGCTATACGATTGCCGGACATCTGGACAATCTCTGGCAGGATCATCGGACGGAGTTTGGTCCTATATTTACTTTCTAGCATTAGCGGGGCTAGAAAATGTTTGGGCTCGCCTGGGCAGTGCCAGGGGCTACAATGTCGGCAATTGGGAAGTTTAGGGCAACCTTGTTCCCCAACAAAACAAGGTTGCCCCTTCTTCCAATACTGGAGAGGCGTATGGCTGTTGGTCGTTCTCTGATCAAGTTGTTGCCGGCGTTGTTTCTGCTGAACGTTATGTTCGCGGAAGCCGCGAAGCAGTATCCGCTTCACATTACCGTCCTCAGTGCGGAGTTTCATCCGTTGAATTCAGGAACCCCCGTCCCGAAAGATTGCGACCTGACAAATTTCTCTGCTTACTGCAATGAGAGCAAGACTCCTACCGTACAGAACATCATGCGAGTGCGCGACGCGGAGGGAGAATCTTTCAGCATTGTCTGCACGGTCGACTCGCGCTGGTCCAGGTGCGCTTCCTTGCCCGTAGGAGAGACTTTCGAAGCCAGGAAAGATAAGCACGGGATTACCGTCCTATTGCGAAATGCAAAGGGAAAGGAAAAGAAAGAACTCTTTCAGGTGGTTGCGGCTGCAGCGGAGCCGAGGCCAGACACAGCGGTAAAGGCGCAGCCGGTTGTGCCGCCGTCGACTTCACCGGCTCCCGCGCCAGCGGCCCAATCTGCTGCGGCTGCCGAGCCGCAGCCTGTAGCGCCACCGCCTGTTTTGGCGACGCAGAGCGCGTCCGGTGCCTCCGCCTCAACAACTCTTCCGGCGGCCACGGAGAAAGTCCGTTGTAATTTCACTTCTTCGCCGCCTGGCGCGGAGATCACGTTGGACGGCAAATATGTCGGCAACACCCCGTCCGAGATCGCCGTGAATGCGGGCACTCATGTTGTTGCTTTCTCCACGCCAGGATTTATCCAGTGGAAGCGAGACCTTACAGTAGAGGCGGGTTCGATAGTGGTGAACGTGACGGCTAGCCTACAAAAATCGCAACCTTAGTTGCACATGATGGGCTCGGAACTTTGCAGCGCCGTTTGTGGGAGCTTACGCACAAGAAGTTTGTGGCAGGAAGGTCTGATCGGAGTTTTGTCCGCAAAAAGAACAGCTCGTCCTTAGCATTTCGCTGCCTGGAAGAAGGAGAGAAATTATGGCCAACACAAATAATGCTTCAGCCGCTGGCACCCTTGGGATAAGCCGTTGGTGGCGCGTAGTAGGCGGCGTGTCCATGAACATGGCTCTGGGTTCGCTCTATGCCTGGAGTGTGTTCGTGGCTCCGTTAGAGAAAGAGTTCAAATGGAAACGCGCCGAGACCTCGATGGTATTCACCATTGCCGTGGTGGTCTTCGCGCTGACGTTCATCGTGGCTGGCCGGTTACAGGATAAGCTCGGGCCATTCAAGATCTCGTTGATTGGCGCAGTTCTCGTGAGCCTTGGCTTTTTCTTGTGCTCTTATGCCGATAGCCTGACCAAGTTTTTCATCTTCTTTGGAGTTCTCGGAGGGCTGGGAAACGGATTTGGCTACGCCACCCCGATTCCTGTGATGTCGAAGTGGTTCCCGGATAAGCGCGGTCTGGCGGTGGGGCTGGCAGTGGGTGGATACGGAGGTGGTTCGGCAATCTTTGGCCCTCTGGCCGCCAGCTACCTGATTCCCC
>JBAVQD010000052.1:0-26273 GCA_049693675.1 Candidatus Sulfotelmatobacter sp.
TATTTCCTGGAGGCCTTAACTCTTGAAATGGAGAAAGGTGCCCAGGACTACTTCAGCAAACTGGACGCAATGGGTGGGATGGTGAAAGCCATTGAACGCGGCTATCCGCAAAAGGAAATTGCCGAGGCGTCTTATCAGTTTCAACGCGCCGCCGAAGCCAAAGAGAAAATTATCGTCGGGCTGAATGAATTCGTCGTAGAAGAAGAGTCCCCGCACATTCTCTACATCGACGAAAGCGTAGCGCGGCAACAATCGGCAAAACTAAAGGCTCTCCGGGCACGGCGCTCGAATGACGAGGTGCAACGCCGTCTCGATGCCCTGAAGAAAATCGCGGCACAAGAGCCCAGGGTCGTCGCGAATGAAAACATTTCGCCTGCCAATACTATGCCCTACATCATCGATGCAGTGCGCGCTTACGCCACCGTCGGCGAAATCTGCGAGGCTCTGCGCGCCGTTTATGGCACATATACCGAGGTGAGTATTACGTAGAAGAACCTGCTGGAAAGGGTTGGCGCGTAAAACCAACCAGATTGCGATCGGCGACGTCCCTTTCCTAGCTTCTCCACTTCAATGTAACTGGCCCTGTCATGGGATGCTTCATCTCAGCGCCGGTGCGTTTCGCTTCGAGATAAGCGGCCTTCAACTGGAAATACCATTTGGCGGGACGATCGGCATCGTCAATCAGCATGAGATGCGGATTGTGTTTCAAGCCTTCAGCTTGCAATTCCATGGTGCGGCGATCCTGCTCGACGAATTTCGCGAAGACGAACTTGAGCAACTCGGGGCCGAACGGCATCCAGCGGAAGAGATTCCAGGCGGCGACTACGTCGATGCGGCACTGACTGCGCGAAATGGGCGTGACGGTGGTCAGCGATGAGAACCAATACTTCCCCGCGCGGATAGTTTCCCGGCGCAAGTTCGGCAAAACGAAATCAATGGTAGTCGTAATGGAATCAGCGGCCGCGTAGAGGCGCAACAGCTTATAGGGCGCGGAATTTGAGCTGGGAGTGTGCGCGCTCATGCGGAAACCGTTGGCAATGGGCTCGAAGTTTTTTCTCTTTTCGTGAATGCTGTGCCGACTGCGCCACCACCACGCCTGGTGAACGAATGGCCCGTGCGCCGGATCCATCAAGCCAATGATGCCGTGATCGATGCTGACCGGCATATCGGCGGTTAGATAAGCGAGCTTAAACTTTTCGCTGAATTTTTCGATCCCTGGTGCAGGCTCCGGAGCTTCGTCGCGCTTGCTGAAACCCGCACCCGGCGGCCCAGGATCGGGGATGAAAACCCATATAAAGCCATCCTGCTCTTCGCAGGAGTAACTGCCAGCGTAGATGCGATCCACCTTCAAGGTCTGATCGGCGGTGAGTGAGGGGATGAGTTGGCACTGACCATTGTGCGCATCGAAGGTCCAGCCATGGTAGGGACATTCCACATTTTCGCCATCAAAGCTTCCCCCGTTCAGTGGCATGCCGCGATGCGGACAGGCGTCGCGCAAGGCGAAGGGACGGCCCGCGCGGTCCCGTCCGATGACCAGCGGGATCTCGAGCAGCATGGCTTTGTGAAGTTGATTGCGATGTACGCGGTCGGCTGGCAGTGCACGATACCAGAAGCCAGTGAGCATCAGCGAATCGGGTGCCTGGCGTTGGGGGTAGTCGGAGTCGGGCATAGGAGAATGTCGATTTCTGATTGCTGACTGAAAACATATGCTAGCATTCGCTGGACTTACCAGCTGGTACCGAATTGCGCGGAGGAACTTCGATGGAGTTTTTCGGACATTTCCGCCGTCTCACGCCTCTGCAGCGGAACACTTTCACCGCCTGTTTCCTGGGCTGGTCGCTGGATGCTTTTGATTTTTTTATTCTTACCTTCTGCGTCAGCGCCATTGCCACGCAATTCCAGACCAAGGTTTCAGAGGTCGCTGAGGCGATTTTCCTTACCCTGGCATTTCGTCCGCTGGGCGCATTTCTTTTTGGAATGATGGCGGACAAATTTGGGCGCCGTCCCACGCTGATGGTGGATATCATCGCGTACTCCGTGTTCGAACTGGCATCGGCTTTCGCCCCGTCGCTGAAGGTTTTTCTGATCACACGCGCGTTATTCGGAATCGCGATGGGCGGGGAATGGGGTGTGGGAGCGGCATTGGCCTTCGAAACTCTGCCCGCCGAGGGACGCGGGTTTTTCTCCGGCCTGTTGCAGGAAGGCTACTCCATAGGATTTCTGTTCGCGGCTTTGGTTTTCGGTACGGCATTTCGATTTGTGGGCTGGCGCGGAATGTTCGTGATTGGCGCGCTCCCCGCGTTCCTGGTGATCTACATTCGCACGAAGGTGGATGAATCCCCCGCGTGGCTGCAAGGGCAGGCGAACAAAAATCCGCAGCGACGCTTGGGGAAGGACATTCTCACCTACTTTGGTACTTTTGCCCTGCTGGTCGTGCTGATGTTTGCCTTCAATTCTTTTAGCCACGGCACCCAGGATCTGTATCCCACATTTCTAACCAAGGGACATCATTTCGATCCGAAGACGGTGATGTTCATAGCAGTCGTGGCTAACATCGGTGCGCTGTTAGGCGGAATCTTCTTTGGCACCTGGTCGGAGCGCATTGGACGCCGGAAAGCGATTGTGATTGCCGCCCTGCTGGCGATTCCAGTGATTCCCTTGTGGGCTTACTCTCACACCGTCGCCATGCTTGCGCTGGGCGGATTTCTGATGCAGTTCATGGTGCAGGGCGCATGGGGAGTAATTCCTGCGCATTTGAATGAACTCTCTCCGCCTGAAGTGCGGGGGACGTTCCCTGGTTTCGCCTATCAACTGGGAAATCTGCTGTCTTCGCGCAACGTAGTGATCCAGGCGAGATTGGCGGAAAACCGTTATCGAGGAATGTATCCGCCAGTTTTGGCCTGGACCGTAGTGATTGTCGCAACGCTGGTGGCGGTAGTCACCTGGAGCGGCCGCGAGCGAAGAGGCACAGATATGACCAATACTAATTAGACCGAACCAGGAGTTTTCCAGTAATCACCCACCCGGATGTCAATGGGGGGTACTGGCACGAGAGTTCCATTGTCACGGGGAAACCTGTGTGGTACGGTAGGGAAAATTTCACGCCTTCGTAATTCTTCCAAGGGTTTTTACGTTGCGGTTTGCGCGAGTGCGTGTGCAGGAGCAGCGCCACTATGAAAGAGACAATGGATCCGATTCCGACCAAGACGGTAGCGGACGACGAAAATTTTGCTAATCGCAAGTTGATCCGTCCGGCGTTGCCGCGCGTGGATCACAATCACGGCAATCACAGCCCGAACCATAACTCCAACCACACGCAGATGGCGGAACGGCGGGACCGGCACGAGCGTCCGGAGCGTGGACCGGACCGCGCATACGACCGTGGCGAGCGGACTGGCGGGGCTGGTGGCGGGCGGAAGACCGCACCTCCGGAGCAGACCAACGCGGAAAATTTTTATTATCAAAAGCAGATGCAATCGCGGACGCCGATGGTCATCGTGCTGCGCGACGGCGAGGAAGTGCACGGCATTATCGAGTGGTACGACAAGACCTGCCTCAAAGTGATCCGCGAAGATGGCGCACCGAATTTGATGATCTACAAGCCCGCAATTAAATACATGTTCAAGGAAGAAGAGCGCGGGCGATAGGCCGGTTGGAAAGTCAAATTGCCGCGCCATGCCTGCATTCGCTCCGGATTGAAATTATCAAATATCCGGTTCGCCAATTGCGGCTGCTTTTCCTGCCCCGTTTACCCTACAGATGCTCCCGTTGACAATCTCCGTTATCTCCCATAGCATCAATAACTTGAACCCAGATTTTGACACCGCACCCGGGGGCCTTGCGTGATTAAGCTCGATATTATCAACGAAGTTGTGGCCAGAACCGGCATTACTAAAACCAAGGCTGAGTTGGCAGTGGAAACCGTATTCGAAAGCATGAAGAATTCGC
The DNA here is from genome assembly GCA_049693675.1 of Candidatus Sulfotelmatobacter sp. Classification (GTDB taxonomy): domain Bacteria; phylum Acidobacteriota; class Terriglobia; order Terriglobales; family Acidobacteriaceae; genus Sulfotelmatobacter. The sequence goes on from JBAVQD010000052.1 coordinate 3,949, forward strand.
TGGCTCGTGGCAATCGCATTGAGCTGCGCGGATTTGGCGTGTTCAACGTGCGCCCCCGCAAGACTGGGATTGGGCGCAATCCCCGCACCGGCGCCGAAGTCTCGATTCCTCCCGGCAAGGCCGTGCGCTTCAAACCGGGCAAAGAACTGCAATCGATCGATTGAAGTGAAGCTGCTGGCTGCTAGCTTCTCGCTTTTCCATCTGGTGAAGAGTCAACGCAAGACTTTCTTAATTTATGTTAGAGGGAAATCTCTCTCGCATTTCCGCTCGCATTTTTGCCGCGAGTAGTAGCATCTAAGGGAAAGGCCTCGCTGGAATCGCGAGGCCGCAAAATCGCATGTCGGAACCGACTCCTTCCTCAGTTTCATCCACACTCGAATACTACCGGCGGCTGCCGCAGTGGGCTCCCAGCCGCCCGAAGCCGCGTTACTGGCTACACATACTTTTATTGCTGGCTACATGTTTCACCACGCTGGTGATGGGCGCGCGGATGCAGTACAACTTTCAGCACAATCGGCCAGCGCTCTCATTCAGCGACGATCCAATCGTCAATACGGCGGGGCAGAGTGAGACGGTTCCGTTCTTTCCAGCGGAATGGGTGCGGTCGCATCCGCGGCGTTTGCTGGGCGGCTTGCCCTTCATGGCAACGTTGATGCTGTTTTTCCTAACCCACGAAATGGGCCACTACTTATATTGCCGCCGCTATGGGGTGTACGCGACTCTGCCGTTCTTCATTCCAGTGCCCACTCCGATTGGGACGATGGGAGCTGTGATCCTTATCCGGTCTCGTATTCGCTCCCGCACTGCATTATTTGATATTGGAATAGCCGGACCGATCGCAGGCTTCGTGGTAGCGCTGGCAGTGCTTGTGGTCTCGCTCGCATGGTCAAAGCCAATCTCTCCGGGACTCGGACAGCCTGACTATGAACTCGGATATCCCCTGATCTTTGGGCTTGTCCACCACTTATTGTTATCGGTTGGCCTGATTCATGGGCCGACTGCGCTCCCGTTAAACCGAGTACTTCTGCACCCTACGGCGATCGCGGCCTGGGTTGGAATGCTGGCAACTTCTCTCAACTTGCTGCCTGGCGGGCAACTCGATGGCGGGCATATTATTTTTTCGATCGCACCGCGCGCCCACAAATTCGTGTCGCGGATGACGATTCTAATTCTTCTGCCCATGGCGTATTTCTTGTGGACTGGATGGTTTATATGGGCCATCCTGTTGTGGTTGAGCAGCTTTCGTCATCCGCAAGTGGCGGAGTGGCCGCGAGTTTCAGGCTCCCGATTATGGCTGGGCGCATTTGCACTGTTCATGCTTGCGGTCACTCTTACCCCAGCTCCGCTGGCGCACTCTTCTCTCGCAGAAGTGGTGCAACAGATGCGCGGACGATAGCCCCTCGATTTTTTTCGCAGCTTCCCATCTGCGTGCAGACCAGCATGAAAATCTGGAAGCAATAAAATTATTAAGGATGTTTTCGCTTATTTCCCCTATACTCCTTTATTCAATCGATTCAGTACCGAACACGGGGGACTGCCTTGAAAAGAATTACGGCGTATCTCGCGCTTCTCATCGGCTGGTTTTCTTATGGGAATATAACCGCGGCACAAGTGGTCGAAGTTGATGCCTCCCATCCCACGAATCATTTCGTGCCGAAGGAAACTTTGGGGGCAGGGGTTGACCGCATTGGCGTCGAAGCCATCGATAAAGACTTGCAGCAGCCCACGCTCGGGAAGACTTTGGCTTCCGGCTGGCAACCCGTCACCTACCGGCAGAATACGGAGCTCGCCATCGAGGCATGGCACTGGAATCCGCAAGGGACATGGAGTGATGGAAGCGCCGCCAGCGGCAAAGGATATTTCACCGGCTCATCGACTCCGACGGAAATGATCCGCTACTCATACGGATATGCGCTGCCGCGGCGAGGCACCACGCGCAATGATGGCACCGATAACGTCGGGTTCTCGCGGCTGGACGATGGCGATCTAAATACTTTCTGGAAGAGCAATCCATATCTTACGGAACGCTTCACGGGAGAGAGCGACTCCCTGCATCCGCAGTGGGTGGTAATCGACCTGGCGCAAATCCAGCAGGTGGATAGCATTCGCATCGCCTGGGCAGAACCTTACGCTCAACATTACGTGGTGCAGTACTGGACTGGCGAAGATCCCATTAGGGCCGTTACGCGCGGTGTCTGGCAGACGTTTCCGCAAGGGGCGATTACGGAGGGTAAAGGCAAAACCGAAACAATTCGCCTGAGCGCCGTTCCCATGGCAGTGCGGTTCCTGCGGATCTGGATGACCGAGTCGTCGAACACCTGCGATGCAGACGGGCACGCCGACCCGCGCAATTGCGTCGGTTATGCTATTCGGGAACTCTACCTCGGCACCATCACGGGGGATGGCGCGTTTCACGACGTCATGCGGCACACTCCGGATCAGGAACAGACAACCACCTATGGCTCGTCGGTTGATCCCTGGCATCAGCCGTCGGATCTGGGATCGACCAAGCAGGCGCAGATGGGATTTGATCTTTTCTTTACCAGCGGCATTACACGCGGCCTGCCGGCGATGATGCCGATCGCGATGCTGTATGACACTCCCGAAAATGCCGCGGCAGAAATTGCGTACCTGGAGAAACGTGGTTATCCCATTTCTTACGTTGAGATGGGCGAAGAGGCGGATGGGCAGTACATGCTGCCGGAGGATTACGCCACACTTTATTTGCAGTGGGCAACCGCGCTGCACCGCGTGGATCCGAAGCTGAAGCTGGGCGGCCCATCGTTTCAGGGAGTAAACAGGGACATCGAGGTCTGGCCGGACGCAAATGGAAACGTTTCCTGGACGGCGCGGTTTGTTGACTATCTGAAGCAGCACGGGCGAATGAGCGATCTGGCTTTTTTCTCATTCGAGCATTATCCATTTGATCCCTGCAGAATTCCTTGGGGCATGCTTTATGACGAGCCCGAGTTGGTGAGCCACATTATGCAGGTATGGCATGAGGACGGCGTTCCGGCCGACATGCCCATGTTCATCACGGAAGGAAATCTTTCTTCCGCCGCGAGCGAGACTTACCAGGATATTTTTGCCGGAGTCTGGCTCGCCGATTACATCGGATCGGTCTTGAATTCCGGCGGCAACGCCGTTTATTTCTTTCATTATTTGCCGCTGCAGATGGAACCAGGATGCACCAGTTCTCCGGGAACTTTTGGAATGTTTACCGTCGATGCCAATTATCAGATTCAACAGCCCCTGGCGCAGTTTTTTGTAGCGCAGTTAATCAATCTGGATTGGGTGCAGGTGGACGGCGGCGAGCATCAGGTCTTCTCCGCAAAGAGCGACATAGAAGATGGTGCCAATCATGAATTAGTGACGGCGTATGCGGTGAAGCGTCCGGATGGCAAATGGTCGTTGATGCTTGTTAATCGCGACCAGCAGAATGCACACCGCGTGCGGATTGAATTTTATGAGGCGGCGGATAAGAACGTTAGCTTCTCCGGGCCGGTGGAGATATCAACTTTCGGAAGCGCGCAGTATCAATGGCACCCGGCGCAGATGCGCTTCATGGCGCACGCCGAAGCCGGTGCGGAACATACCATCGTCGCAACCAGCAAAGGTTGGGCTGATCCCGATGGGCCAATCGCTCACACGAAGATCAGCGCCGGGAAAGAGACGATGTACGATCTCCCCGCGGCGTCGGTGATTGTGATTCAAGGAAAACTGGGCGGCGGCCCCAACTAGGGCCGCACCTTTCGAATTCACTGCAAACCACTCGCAAGATTTCACAGACAGTTAACAATCTAAGCTTATTCTCAGTGCGTCCAAAAAAGCGCCCACGAATCGTACTCCCGGGCATCCCTAAGGAGAACACCCATGAACGCACGTCGTATCGCGCCTTTGATTGCAATGTGCAGTATCGTGCTAATAGCCGTTGCGGCCAACAGTCAGGTCACCGCATCGGTCCCTTATAGCGTTTCCACATTTGCCACCAGCGTTCCCGGAGTTTATTTTCAGCCCGACTCGATCGCAGTAGTCGACGGCCACATCTTCATTGGATTCGGAAACGGCGGTGCTCCCGACGGGTCCGACGGCAAGAGCAGCACCATCGTTGAATACGATTTTCAGGGCAATGTCATCAAGACCTACACCGTGAAAGGCCACAATGACGGCCTGAAAGTAGATCCTAAGACAAAGTTATTATGGGCGATGCAGAACGAGGACGGGAACCCCAATCTCCTGATCATCGATCCGGTCAGCGGCAGCAAGAAACTCTATACGTTCGGTCCTACTCCACACGGCGGCGGCTATGACGACATCGCTTTTCTTGGCGACGACGTGTTTTTTAGCGCATCGAATCCTGCCAAGAACCCGAACACCGCTCCAGCTATTGTTCGTGCCGAACTGGTTGGCAGCAAGGTGAATGTAAGTCCTGTGTTGCTAGGTACGGAAACGGCGACCAACATTCCAACCGCTTCGCCGATCACGCTGAACCTGCAGGATCCAGATTCGATGGCGATTGATCCTCTCGGAAACCTGGTCCTGGATAGCCAGGCGGATGCCGAGCTCATTATTCTGGATCATCCTGGTGCCTTCGATCAGAGCGTCTATCATCTCGGCCTCACTTTAAAAGGAGTCCCGGTTCAGATAGACGATACTGTCTGGGCGACCTCAACCCATGGAGTAATCCTCGCCTCAGATGAAGGCGGAGAGACCATTTACGCCATTTCCAAGGATATTTTCTCTCCGGGGGCGGCTTATTCGGCCACGCCAAATTCAGTCGGGAGATTAAACATGGACACGGGTGTAATTACCAGTGTGGTCACTGGTTTGGTGAGCACGCACGGCATGGCCTTTATCGGCGAGAAACAGTAACCACTCGATCTGGGGCGGCGAACGCCGCCCCACTAACGCCTACGAACTCACATCAGCCAGATCGCGTCAACATCCACAATCACCTGGGTTCGGGGAATTTTTTGTTGCGCGGCATAAGCCAGCATCGCCCGCAGCGTAGCGTTCAACTTCTCCCGGCTCTGTGACTTCAGCACGAAGTGATAACGATAATCTCGCTTCAGCCGCATGATGGGTGCGGTTGCAGGGCCGAGCACGCGCACGCCTTCATGGCGAGTCTGCTCAAACCATTTTCCGAGTGTGCCAGACCATTGCAATGCTTCGTCAAGTTTGTCGCTACGAACCAGAACATTAGCCAGTGCGGCATACGGCGGATAATGCATCCAACTGCGGAAGCGCAGTTCCTTGTCGTAAAATCCGGCGAAGTCGTGCTGTGCCGCATACTGCACCGCATAGTGATCCTGAAAATAAGTTTGCAGAATTACCTTGCCGGGAGACTGGCCGCGCCCGGCGCGGCCGGCGACTTGCGTGAGTAACTGAAAAGTGCGCTCGGCTGCGCGAAAGTCGGGCATTCCCAGCGCGGCGTCTGCGCCGACAACACCGACCAGGGTGACACCGTGAATGTCGTGCCCCTTGGCGATCATCTGCGTGCCGACCAGAATATCGAGTTCGCCCTGGTTGAGCGCATTCAGGATGCGCTCGAAATCTTCGTGGCCGCGCACGGTATCGCGATCCAGTCGCGCAATGCGGGCTTGCGGAAACATACCGTGGAGTAGTTCTTCCAACTTCTCCGATCCGGTGCCGATAAAATAAACGTACTCGCTGCCGCAGTGCACGCACATTTTGGGCACTGGAGCTGTGTAGCCACAGTAGTGGCAGATCATCCTATGCTCGCGCTTGTGATGAGTGAGGGCGATCGCGCAGTTCTGGCATTCCAGCTTTTTCCCGCAGGTGCGGCACAGCACAACCGGAGAATATCCACGGCGATTCAGCAGCACCATGACTTGCTCTTTGCGATCGAGGCGATCTTTGATTTCGGCGGCGAGTTTGCGTGAGATGACTTGCTCGTGACCGGTCTCCTGGAATTCCTGTCGCATGTCGATGATCTCGACTTCCGGCAGAGGGCGCTGCTCCACGCGATCTGGCAGCTCGACGAGTGCATATTTATTTTTCTTTGCGTTGAAATACGATTCCAGCGATGGAGTGGCCGAGCCGAGGACCACAACGGCATTTGCCATCTTGGCGCGGACCACCGCCACATCGCGCGCGTGATAGCGCGGGGTTTCCTCCTGTTTGTAGGAAGAATCATGTTCTTCGTCAACGATAATCAGTGCGAGATCCGAGACAGGAGCGAAGACGGCAGAACGCGTGCCGACCACCACCCGCGCTTCCCCACTCTTGATGCGATGCCATTGCTGCGCGCGCTCTTTGTCGGAGAGCGCCGAATGGAGGATGGCGACCTCCTCCCCGAAGATTTGATGCAAATCAGCGGCGATCGCAGGTGTAAGTCCAATTTCAGGTACGAGAAGGATGGCCGAGCGCCCAGCATCAAGCACCGCCCGCATGCCCGCCAAATAGACCGCAGTCTTGCCGGAACCGGTCACACCGTGAAGAAGGATGCCGGAGAATTTTCGCGTCTCAACGGTTTCGCGCAAACAATTCAGCGCGGCCCGCTGCGCGGCGTTGAAATCGAATTCGAGGCGCGACGGCCGCGGCTTGCTGCGCGAAACCGCGAAGCTCGCGGGCTCTTCGACGATTTCAATCAGACCTCGTTTGATCAGCGTAGCCAGAGTTGTCCGTGGGACTTCTAGCTCCTGCAGCATCTCCACCGCAACTCGGCCTCCAGACGCGGCGAGAGTCTCGACAAGTTTTTTCTGGTTGTCGTTCAGTTTGCCTACAGATGACTTAAGCCGCGCAATCCTAATGGTACGCGTCGCATCTCGGACGTCGGATACATCCTCCCGCATAAGCCACTTCTTGCGCATCATCCCGCTCAAAATCAATTTCGAGACGCGGGTCGCCGAGCGCAGGCTTTCTTCGCGGACTTGTGCGCTATCTCCCGTCTCTGACTCCTGCGCAGTAAGGTAATCGAGCACGCGAAACTCGGCGGCTTGCTCCTCCGGAGTGCGGCGGGAACGCGCGGATGATCCTGACATTCCCGCCAAATGCAGCGCCATCCGGCCTTGCGCGGTGATGCGGTAGGCGATGGCACGCTTAAACTCAGCATTGAGCGGCAGCATCGTACGAAAGACTTCACCGAGAGGCGCAAGATAGTAGTCGGCAATCCAGCGGCCAAGGCGCAGCAGTTGCTCGTCGAGAACTGGCGCAATGTCGAGTACGTTGAGTAGAGGCTTGATTGTGACCGACGGCTTACGATCGTGTAGCTCAACTACAACTCCCGTCAATCGTTGCTGGCGAAAAGGCACCAGTACTCGGCCGCCCACCACAGGCGCGGCCTCGCCGGGAACACGGTAAGTGAAAACCATGTCGAGCGGCACGGGCAGAGCGACATCGCAGAACTCGGGCATGTGGAAGAGATCAGTGTAAACGCGTTATGATAAGCCGAGATCCAGGGTCTGCGCTGGATAATAAATTTCGGATGAGAACAGAGGCAGTAATCGCCAGAACAACAATTCCTGCAATCGTCCAGTTGTTCCAGACGAAACCTACCTGCAGAGGTGCCGACCACTCACCGCGGAAAATCTTGCGGAATAAACCTGGAATTGTGAAGTAAAGATAGAGGGGCAAGCAGAGTGCGCAGGCTATGAGCGCAACTACAGCTGCAATTCGTCGATAAAAAAGTGCCAGTAGTAGAGCGACAACAAACAGCAGCGCTCCGGCATCTGTCATATCAAGCAAAACAGCTGTAATCCGTCCTCCGCTGAACTCTGTGCCCTCAAGGGATGATCCATATCGCCAGGTGACAGCTATGCAGCATAGACATGCGGCAGCTTGCTGCGACGCGGCTCTTCCAATTCTCTCCATGCGATCTACTGATTGCTCTTTGTTGGAGGCACAATCCCGAGATACTTCATCACCATCTGCAAGTCCTTCCATGCTTCGCCCTTTTGGCGCGGGTCGCGCAGCAGGAATGCGGGGTGGTAACTGACCGCCAGGCGCGCGCCGGGCCATGAGGGATCGCTTCCGGCGGGTTTGAAGTCGTACCAGCGGCCGCGCAATTCGGACATAGCCGCGTTCATGGCGAGCAGATTTTTCGCCGCAGTCGCGCCCAGTGCAACAATTGCCTTGGGCTTGACGGTTGCGATTTGACGCATAAGAAAAGGCGAACAGGTTTCACACTCGTCGCGCTCTGGTTGCCGGTTGCCGGGCGGACGGCACTTCACGATGTTTGCGATGTAGACATCTTCGCGTCGCAGGCCCATCGCTTTGATCATGTTATTAAGCAGTTGTCCGGCACGACCGACGAACGGCTCGCCCTGGGTGTCTTCGTCCGCGCCGGGGCCTTCGCCGATAAACATCAACTCGGCGCGCGGATTGCCCACGCCAAAAACAATCTGCTTGCGGCCTTGCTTGTGAAGTTTGCAGCGCGTACAGTCGCCGAGATCTTCGCGAATCATCCGGAGTGCAGCGGCGGGATCGGCCACTCCTTGCTCTGGCTTCGGTGCAATAGTTTCGAGGATATTTTCTTCAATCACGACAGCGGATTTTCTTGCGGCCATTTCCTCTCGCAGTTCTGAGTCTGGCAAGAGAGCGATTGCGGATCCGTGAGACTCGGCTTCCGTAAGCGGTAAACCCACCGCGCCGCGCCGGTAAAAATCATGGATACCCATCTCCTGACAATAATGGACGCGTTCGGAGAGCGCACGTCGCAATTCCGGATCAAGTGGAAGGCTCACCATCTGTTTTAGAGTAGTAAAGAATCGTGAATCAGTTTTCCACATCGAAGAAAATCTTGGTCGTCGCCCGATAGAGCAACACTTTCGCTCCATCCAGTTGCATGTCAAGCGAGTCTACATGCGCCCACTTGATGCCGCGTACCGTCTTGGCAGCCTCAGCCACTGCATTCTCCGCAGCCTTCGCAAAGCTGTCTTTGGACGTTCCAATCACTTCGATAATTTTCTGGGTCATTGCATGCTCCTTAACAAGTTTGACGGAATTGTACGCCTGGCGCGAAGAACTCGCGTCAGGCTTTCACCGAGGACTTGCGCTGCTGTCGGATCCGCACAACCTGGTCGAGCACGCGCTGCGCTACTTCCCACTTCGTCGTCTCAGGAACGTCAACGACTTCGTCGCGCGTAATGACGGTCACTTGGTTGCGATCGGAGTCGAATCCGATTCCTTCACGGGAAACATCATTGACTACGATGGCATCGAGTTGCTTGGCCCCCAGCTTCTGACGCGCATTCTCAAGCACATTTTCGGTTTCCGCAGCGAAACCCACCACGATCTGCGACTGCTTACGTAAGGAAATCTCCTTAAGAATGTCAATCGTCGGTTCAAGTTCGAGCATGAACGGACCTTTGCGCTTCATCTTTTGTTGGGACACAGATTTCGCACGGTAATCGGAAACCGCGGCGGTCTTGATGACAATAGTCGCGCGAGGCAATAGATTCAGCACGGCATCGCGCATCTGCTCGGCCGATTCAACTCGCGTGATCTCAGCAGCTTTGGGCGGAATCAGCGACGTGGGACCACTGACCAGAAGCACGCGCGCACCGCGGCGCAGAGCGGCTTCGGCCACTGCGTAGCCCATGCGTCCGCTGGAACGGTTGGTGAGATAGCGAGCGGGATCAATCTTTTCACGGGTCGGGCCGGCGGTAACAAGCACGGTTTCATCGCTAAGGTCCTGCGCCGCACCCAGCGATTCGAGCACCGCCGCCAAGATCGACTGATTCTCGGCTAGCCTTCCCTCTCCGGTCATGCCGCAGGCGAGGTAACCAGAGCCTGGTTCGACGATCTTTACCCCGCGCCGGCGAAGGATTTCCAGATTCGTCCGAGTCGCAGCGTGATTCCACATATTCACATTCATGGCGGGCGCGACTATGACGGGAGCCGTGGCAGCGAGATAAAGTGTGGTAAGGAAGTCGCTCGCAACGCCCTGCGCGAAGTGCGCCAGAACATCAGCGGTGGCAGGCGCAACCAGCAGCGCATCAATCGACTGAGCAACTGCGATGTGCTCAATGGCAGAATCGATGTTCGCTGCCTGCTCTTCAGAAGCCGAGAACATTCCCGTGATCACTTTTTCGCCGGAGAGCGCAGCGAACGTCAGGGGTCGAACAAACTCCTGGGCTGCCCGCGTCATAATAACTTGCACTCGAATGCCGTGGTCTTGCAGCAGGCGCACCATCTCTGCCGCCTTATAGGCCGCGATTCCGCCCGTAACTCCGAGAGCAACTTTCATGGTTTGCAACGTCCGCGCCCGACCGCCCAACCGATTCTTCCACACGTCGAAGCGCCTGAAGGCACACTTGAATGCGGGACCGTCTCAGCAATCTGGTTCGGACACGCCCGGCTAAGCGTCGTGTCCGAATGCCTGGTCCAGAACTTCGGCAGCTTGCTCGGCGGCACTGCGCGTTTCAGGAATTTCCCATTTCACTTTGCCGGCGCGGATTTCGTCTTGCGCAATGCGGCACGGCTTGCGGGAATTTGTTTGCACCACCGGCGGGGCCCCGGATTGCAATTGCCGGGCGCGGCGGGCAGCGACCAAAATATAGCGATAGTTGCTGTCGAAGCCTTCGATCAGTTTCATGGATTTCTTCTCCGTGTAACCGGAACAAATTTTTTGATTGCCGAAATTTTGAGCGCTTCGTTCTTCGCCAGCGGAAGCTAAGAACTCCGCTCCTATTTTCCCATGAAACTCAAAGTTGTGGGGGGTCCAGTCCTCCACTTCGGTTACTGAGGTCTATGCCGACCCGGAATCTGCGGGCGGCTTGAAAGAGTCCAAAATCCGCTTCAGGCGGTCGCGAACGTTTGCCAGCCGGCAGCAATCTGCCAGGGCCACGATCTTTTCTTCCTCCTCAGAGAGCGGGCGCCCTGCCCGCTGCAACCGTTCGCCGCGTACGACCGCACGCAATAACTTGATCGAGTCTTCCAGTTGGTCGTTGATGAGTATGTAGTTATACCGGTGGTAATTTTCAATTTCGCTGGTCGCTTTATCCAGGCGCCGCTGGATCACTTCGTCGCTATCTTCACTACGCTTGCGCAGGCGCTCTTCCAGAATCTTGCGATTCGGGGGCAGAATGAAAATGCTGGTCGCGTCCGGTATTTTGTCCTGGATTTGTTTGGCGCCTTGTACGTCGATATCCAGCAAAAGGTCGCGTCCATGTTGCTCGGCGTTCGACAAAAAGCAGCGGGCCGTTCCATAGTAATTTCCAAAAACTTCCGCATGCTCGAGGAACGCATCCTCTGCGATCATCTTCTCGAAATCAGGCCGCGAGACGAAGTAGTATTGTCGGCCGTTGACCTCGCTGCCGCGCGGAGCCCGGGTTGTATAGGAAATGGAAAATTCCAGGTCGCTGACCTTCTTCAACAGCTCGTTGACCAGCGTCGATTTCCCCGAGCCCGACGGGGCCGAGATAATGTAAACCAGTGGCTTGTGGGGCGGAGCACTCATTCCAGGTTCTGCACCTGCTCACGCGATTTTTCGATCTCTGCCTTCATGCTAAGACCGGCTTCGGTAATCTTCAGCGCTTCGCCGGCCAGGCCAGAGGTTTTCGATAGCAGAGTGTTGGCCTCGCGGTTCATTTCCTGCAGCAGGAAGTCGAGTTTCTTTCCTACTTCTCCTTGCTGGTCGAGCAAATCCAGAAAATGCTGGACGTGGTTTTCCAGGCGAACAATTTCTTCCTGAATGTCGCTGCGGTCGACCAAGAGCGCCGCTTCTTGTAACACGCGCTCCCGGTCGGGACTGGCTCCCAATAATTCCTGCAGGCGTGACTGCAGCCTTTCCGCGTAAGTTTGCAACATCGCGCGCCGGTGATCCTGTACAACCTTCACGGCAGCACGCAGGTGATTCATGCGTTCGCGGAGTTCGCGCTCAATGCTGCGCCCTTCCTGCTCGCGCATCTGGTTCAGCCGATCAAGCGCTTCGCCGACGGTTGCCATTACGGCCGGCTCCAGCGCCCCATCTACCGCATTGCCAGCGGAGTCGAGCGCACCAGGGACGCGCAGAATCACGTTAAGATCAGGCTCGGCGGGAACAGAAAATTCACGGGCTGCGGCGCGAAAAGCCGCGATGTAGGCGCTTACCAGCGGGCGATTCAGGGCCAGGGCTTCGCCCCCGCCGCGCTCCAGACTGAGTGTGACTTCCACATGCCCGCGAGCGATCTTATCCTTGAGCAGACGTCGAAGCTGCATCTCGATCGAATCAGATCCCGAAGGCAGCCGGAAATGAAGATCGAGAAAACGGTGGTTCACCGATTTTAAGGAAAGCGAGAACGCAAGCCGGCCGTTGCCCTGAGTGGAGGAAAGCTCGCTCGCTTTCGAGCTGGCACTTCCACCAGACGGACCTATCAGTTCGCCTTTGACTTGTGCGAAACCGGTCATGGAGCGGAGAGGCATAAATATTTTTCACACTTACAGCCGACGTCAGCTCGGTTGTGCTGGCTCCAGTTTGTGCTCGAAATCAGCGAACTGTAAATCATACAAGCGGCGGTACGTCCCCAATTTTGTCATTAAATCTTCATGGGAGCCAATATCGGCAATGGCTCCATTCTCAATCACCACGATGCGGTCGGCGCGACGCACGGTGGAAAGCCGGTGGGCAATCACAAAAACGGTGCGTCCGCTCATAAGATTATGCAACGCAGATTGCACCAGAGCCTCCGATTCGCTGTCGAGGGCCGATGTGGCTTCGTCCAGAATCAGAATTGGAGCGTTCTTCAGAATCGCGCGGGCGATGGCGATGCGCTGGCGCTCCCCTCCAGAAAGCCGCACGCCGCGCTCTCCGATCACCTCATCGTAGCCCTTCGGCAGCGCTTGAATGAAGTCATGCGCCAAAGCGGCCCGGGCCGCGGCTTGCACTTCTTTTAGGGGCACATGTGGCTGGCCGTAGGCGATGTTGTCGCGAACCGTGTCGTTAAATAGGACGGTTTCTTGCGTGACAATTCCGACCTGCTCGCGCAACGACGCAAGAGTCACATCGCGCACGTCATTTCCGTCGATCAGCAGACGTCCCTGGGTGGCGTCGAAGAAGCGCGGAATCAAGTGGACGAGTGTACTCTTTCCCGAGCCGCTGGATCCGACAATGGCCACGACTTCGCCGCGTCGAACCTCAAGGTTAACATCGTGCAATACGCGAGCTTCCGCGCACTCGCCGCCGTAATTAAAGCTCACATGATCAAACTGGACTGCTTTGGAAAAAGCCGGCAAGCGCCTGGCATGCGGCTTCTCGCGGACATCATCCTCAACGTCGATGAACTTAAAAATTTCGCTGGACGCGCCCAACGCCTGCTGAAAATTATTGTTGAACTGGGCAAACTTGCGCACGGGATTGTAAAGACTGAACACAGCCGTAATGAAGGCCACGAAGATTCCTGGCGTCATCTCGCCGTGTTTGACCTGGTTACGGCCAAGGTTCAGGAGAAGAGCGATTCCGATGACGCCGAAAATATCCATGAGCGGCGAACTGATCGCAGTTGCGGCAACCGAGCGCAGGTTGGCGCGGAATAGACGGCGCGCCGCTCCCCGAAAGCGCGAGATCTCCCACTTTTCGCTATTGAACGCCTTTACGATCCGATTGCCAGTAATGGTTTCGTGCAGAATATTTTGTATCTCCGCCAGCTTGTCTTGCCCTTGCCGCGTAGTGGTACGCACGCGAGACCCAATTTTTCGAGATGAATACACAATGATCGGCACAAACAATAAAAGCACCCAGGCGAGTTTTCCACCCAGGACAATCACCACGGCGGCCACCGAGATAAAAGTGAACAACTGCTGCAGAAATTCCGCTAGCACTGTAGACATGGCGTACTGGACGCGTTCGATGTCGTTGATGATGGCGGAGAGAAGAGTTCCAGTGGTGTGTTTAGAAAAAAATGCCGCGGAGCGCCGCATGATCGCGTTGTAAAGATCATCGCGCAGATCTGTGATCATGCCGAACCCGGCATGATTTACAAGGTAGGTGCCGGTGTAGTCGAAAATTCCCTTGAGCACGGTTGAGCCGACCAAAGCTACCGCGACCATTGTCCAGGCATTCGTAAACCGCGAAGGGACCAATTGCTGCAGGTAGACCGGATGGTGGGTTATTGGAATTACAAATAGTTGTATGTCTCTCGATCCCGTAGATGGATTCAATACCCGGTCAAATACCGGTCGAATCAGTAGAAACTTAAATGCGTCGAGCGCTCCGACCAACGCCATGAGTACCACGGAGCACAGGATCTGCCACCAATAGGGGAGCGCGTAGCGAACCAGTCGCATCAGTTGCCGCATAGGGCTCCGAGTCCGCGCTGCGGGATTGCGGGTAGCATAAGAATGAATTGCAAGGGCCTATTTTACTGCCTGCGCCTGAAATACCCCAAGTGGGCGAGAGGTGGTTATTCCCCTCCCCGGCCCAGTTTATTTAGGCATATCACGGTGCGCAATCTTCAGTCGATATCCTGCTTTATGCAGGCGCTTGCCTACTTCCTCAGCAATCATCACTGAACGATGCTGGCCGCCGGTGCAACCGAAACTGATGGTGAGATAGCTCTTGCCTTCGTGGATGTAGTGCGGCAGAAGGTAGATGAGCAGGTCTGAGATGCGCCGGATGAATTCCTTGGTCTGTGGAAACGATTGAATGTATTTCACCACACGCGGATCTCTGCCAGTCAAAGCTCGAAATTCTGGCACAAAATGTGGATTGGGCAGAAAGCGCACATCGAAGACCAGATCGGCTTCCTCGGGTACGCCATGACGGAATCCGAAGCTCACGCAGGAAACCAGAATACTTTTTCCGGAAGCCTGCTCGCGAAAGCGTTCTGTAATATGAGCGCGCAGTTCGTGCACATTGAACTTCGATGTGTCGATGACAATATCGGCCAACGCACGAATGCTTGCCAGGTGACGCCGTTCGGCCTTGATCGAACTATTGACCGGCGCGTCGATACCCAACGGATGGGGCCGGCGCGTCTCGCTGAAACGTCGTAGGAGCGCAGCGTCGGAAGCTTCCAGAAAAGCGACTTTCGTGGGAATAGTTCGGCGGACGGCCTTCAGAATACCCGGGAGTTGATCGAGCTTCGATCCTTCGCGCACATCGACCACCAACGCGGTGCGGCGGATCTCAGTGGACTGCAATGCCATTTCGGCAAAGCGCGGAATCAGTTCAACAGGAAGGTTGTCCACGCAATAATAGCCAAGATCTTCAAACGCCTTCAGCACGGACGCCTTGCCCGAGCCGCTCATGCCTGTGATGATTACTAGTTCCGGAGCATGCTTGCTCTCTCGCGCGATGGCCTGCTTCTTTTTCTTGGACGGCACTTTCTCGCGCTTCGGGGGCGCAGACGATTTTCGAGGCATCATGCACTGGATAGTAGCATCGAAGGCCGCATACAGGGGAGGAAGTGATACTGCTCACCATTGCATGTGACAATTTTCATTTATCGTTTTTCGATTTGTATAAGCCCTACTCCCACAGGTAAGCTAAGTCGCCATGAAGAAGTTTCACGAACTTACGGAACGTGAAGTGCTCGCTTTGGCCATTGCCCTGGAAGAAGAAGATGAGCGCGTGTACGCCGATTTCGCCGAAGGTTTGCGGGAGGATTATCCGGCGTCGGCGTCGATGTTTGAGGGCATGCGGGAGGAAGAATCTGGACACCGCAGAAAATTAATTGAACTGTACCGCAAGAAATTCGGCGAACACATTCCGCTCATCCGCAGGCAGGATGTACGCGGATTTGTGGAGCGCCCTGCACTCTGGTTGATTCGCCCACTGCGAATCGAGGCTGTGCGCAAAGAAGCCAGCACCATGGAAGTGGAGACGCGGCGTTTTTATGAGAAGGCTGCCGCGCGAACACAGGATGCCAGTATTCGCCAATTGCTTGATGATCTGATCAATGAAGAGCGCGAGCATGAAGAGCGCGCACAGGAACTCGACAAGGAAAAACTTCCGGCCAATGTAAAAGCCGACGAAGAGCGCGCGCAGCGGCGGTTGTTCGTCTTGCAGATTGTGCAGCCCGGCCTGGCGGGGCTGATGGATGGTTCAGTTTCTACGTTGGCGCCGGTCTTCGCTTCAGCCTTCGCTACGCACAGCTCCCGAGATGCATTCCTGGTCGGGCTTGCGGCTTCGGCGGGTGCGGGCATCAGCATGGGATTTGCAGAAGCATTATCCGACGATGGAAGCCTTACAGGGCGTGGCCATCCTTGGGTGCGGGGCTTGATTTGCGGAGCCATGACAGCTCTGGGCGGCATTGGACATACTTTGCCATTTTTGTTGCAGGATTTTCGTGTGGCGCTCTGGGCCGCAGGCGCGGTGGTAGTCGTCGAACTAGGAGTGATTACCTGGATCCGGCGGCGTTATATGGATAGTCCGTGGGTTTCGGCTGCCCTTCAGGTCGGGTTGGGCGGAGTGCTGGTGTTTATTACCGGAGTGCTGATCGGGAACTCATAATCTGACCCTACGGCTGCGTGTCTAGCGGGTGTCTGCTCTTTTCGTAAAACTCATTCTGAAGTTTGAGGCTGACGTCATCGGCTTTCACGGCGTGGATGGTTTTGACGACGGCGTCGATCCACCAATCCATTTGAAATTTACCCAGCTCCACGGTTGCGGCGGAGCCATCGCCCGAATAGTGGTTAGGAAAGCGGGCATACCACCAGATGCCGGTGTAGACATCTTCGGGAAGATTCTGGCGGTGCTGGTCGGCGCCGGATTCCCTGTTGGCACGGTCAATGTGCACCAGGTCGGGACGCGCAATCATCATCTTCGAGGTTTCGCTTTCGCCGGCGTGCATGTCGATGGAAGTTTTTTTCTGTGGCCCGCCTGTGTCCGGTGAGCGCTTATCGAAAACATACACCACGTAGTCGTGTGGCTTATCGAGCTGGGTTTGAGCGAAGAAAGGGAGCAGGCTCTCATTGCCGCCGTGGCCATTGACGATGATTATTTTCTTGCAGCCGTTGCGCGCCATCTCATCGGTGGTTTCCTGCAACAACGCCAGTTGCATCTCGCGGCTGTAAGCGACGGTTCCGGGCTCGTGGCGAGCCTCGGCAATCTGTCCGAAATAATATTCCGGAAATACTACGGCGTATTCCTTCTCCGCTGCGTGTAGTGCGGCGTAACGTACGTCGAGCAGATCGGTGCCCAGAGGCAGATGCGGTCCATGCTTCTCCAGAATTCCAAAGGGAAGCAGGCACGTTCCTTGGGAGCGATGAATGCCTTCGCGGAAATCAGCGGCGGTAAGCTCTTCCCAGTGCACGGAGAGCTGCGCTTGCGGCGTGACAGCCTGCGCCAGCGCGAAAAGCGAAGCGGTGAGAATCATCTGCAGAGTAAAAAGAATCGCAGAGCCCGACCGAGTAGACATCGTTTAAATTTCCTAGGCCGCATTTTAGCATGTGGACTGACTGTCACCTGCACGCGAATGCTTTGGAATGCCGGCCCCAAATACATTTTGATCCTTGCCGTCGCAGCAACCTTTTCGCGAGTTGATGGAATTCAACCATTGCAACTCAGCCGCCACTCACTGCGGGAACAATAGAAATCTCGGATCCGGAAGAGACGGGACTCGCAAGTCCACCGGTATATCGGACGTTTTCAACTCCGATAAAAATATTAATGTGCTCCCGCACTTGTCCCTGCTCTGTCACGATGCGATCTCGAACCCCCGGATATAGCATCCAGAATGCCGCCAACGCCTCTGCCAAAGTTGGGGGCGAGTCTTCGATCTGGACTCGGCTGTGCCCGGCAGTAAACTCTCGCAGCGCTCCCGGAATGTGAAAAGTGACCGGCATTGGGTTAACTCTTCGATCCTCGCCTCTTGCTTTTCGATTGGGATTTCGACTGATGGGAACGCGCAGCCTTAGGCAGAGATGGCTTTGAGCTGGCAGAGGCATCCTCGACCACTGCGGTCCGCAAGCAAACTACTGAGGGCAATCCTTCGAGTATCTTGTGCCAGGTTCTTCCTTCATCGCGCGAGCCAAAGAGTTGCCCGCTCCGTGTGCCCAGGTAAATTCCGACCGGATCCAGTGAATCCGCCGCCATGGCGTCGCGCAGCACAGTTTCATATGCGCCCTTTTGCGGCAAGCCACGCATCAGAGGCTCCCACGAGGCGCCGGCATTCCGGGTTTTGTAAACGCGCAGCCGGCCTTCACACGCGCAACGAAACTCATCGGACTCGACTGGCACGATATACACGCAGTCGGGATTTCTTGGGTGCATGAGCACAGCGAAACCAAAATCCGAAGGCACTCCGTTGGCGATGTCTGTCCAATTTTCGGCACAGTTGTCAGAGCGGTACAATCCCCAATGATTTTGCAGGAAGAGGCGTTCGGGACGAGCCGGATGCATCGCGATCTTGTGTACGCATTGCCCGAACTCAGGATACTTATCGGGCGTGAACACAACGCGGACGCCCTGGTTTTGTGCGGTCCAACTCTGTCCGCCATCGTCAGTTCTGTAGACGCCCCCGGCTGAGATCGCAACATACATACGCTGGTTGTTAGAAGGGTCGAGCACAATCGTGTGCAGGGCTAATCCGCCGTTGCCGGGCACCCAGCGAGGACGATGCGGATGATCGAACAACCCTCGCACCAGCGACCAGGTTTCGCCCGCATCCCGGCTTTCAAAAAGCGCGGCCGGTTCTACGCCGCAATAAAGCACGTTAGGTTCCTCGGGCCGTCCGAGCGCGATCTGCCAGATGTTCTTCAGGGAAAGGCCAGTTTCCGATGGGAATCGAACCGGAGCCTGCTGTGGATTGGTCCAGCTCTTTCCGAAATCGTCGCTCGACCGCAACATAGTCCCCCAGTAACTCGAGGGCGCAGCCCAAATGCGGTGTTGACCCCCGCGGGCGTCATAAGCCAATGCATAAACATTGTGCCCGTGGAAATACGGACCACCCACCTCCCAACGGCTGCGTTGCGCATTCGAGCGAAGGATGAACGCTCCTTTTGTGGTTCCTACCAGCAAAAGAAAGTCGCCCTTCTTAACATGAGCATGGTGCACACCGTGCAGGATGGTACTTCGGGGTGCATTCGGATCGGGGCCAGGGCTTGCAGAAACGATGCCGGCAGACTGAACGGCTTCTAGCGCCGCCTGAACTTCTCCCGCGCGTTGATAACGTTGTGCGGGTTCCTTGGCGAGGCAGCGTTGAATAATAGCCCAAAGGCCGGGAGGTATAGGCGGCCCCAGTGGGTTGGGAATTTCGCGCATGATCGCCGAGCTGATCTCAAAGCCCATGCGTCCCTCAAATGGCAGGCGTCCGGAGGCAGATTCATAGAGGACGACTCCCAGCGCCCATAAATCGCTGCGATGGTCGGCCGCTTCGCCGCGCAAAATCTCGGGCGCCATGTACGGCAAAGTACCGCTTACGCTCGATGCGTCTTCTATGCTGGCAAACGATCGAGTAGGTCCCTCGAAGATGCCGCTACCCACCTGTTTGGCTAAACCGAAATCGAGAACTTTGACCAGGCCTTCAGAGGTGATGACGATATTCGCTGTCTTCAGGTCTCGATGAACGATGCAACGGTCATGGGCGCGGGCGAGTGCGCTTGCGATTTGAATGCCATATCGTAGAACCGATTCCGGCGCGAGCCCTCCGCCTATGCTCATCTCGGCGAGAGACTTGCCCTCGACCAGTTCCATCACGATGTAGAGTTCACCCTCATTCTCGCCCACCTCGTGAATCGTGCAGATGTTGGGATGAGCGAGGGAGGAAGAAGCACGCGCCTCGTGGAGTAGACGCTGGCCCGATGAACTATCCAGTCGAGCGTCCTTTTTAACGACTTTCAGAGCCACATCGCGGTGCAACACCTCATCGTAGGCGCGATAGACAACGCCCATTCCTCCTTCGCCAATCTTCGCCACGACGCGGCAATGACCGAGAACCTGACCGATCACAGGGCACTCCTTCAGCGCCAATGTTAGGCTGCGGTTTGGAATCCCGTCAACGAACGCTGACGGAGGTAAATGAAGCAACTGAATTTCGATGCGCCGCTAAAGATCAGCGCAGATCTACGGAGCCTCGATCAACTCCATCTTGCCGTCGCGAGTTCGGTGCAGGATCATTACTTTGCCTTTGGGATCGCGGAAGACGAAGACGTCGCGGTCGCGGAAGTGGGCCTCTTTGATGGCTTCTTCGAGGGTCATCGGCCGCATCGCAACTGCTTCGTCGGAGCGGACGAGATGGACCTCAGTGGTTCTGGCCACGGGAGGGTAGCGATGCACTGCGACGGGGACAGCGGTCTTTTCGGTTAGGCCCACTTTAGTGTGAGCTTCGGGCTCGGGAGAGTGGCCGTTCCACTTTTTCACTTCTTCGCTCTTGCGCGCAGACCGCTTTTTGGACTCCCATTTCGTTTTGTATTTCACCGCCTGCTTTTCGAGATGGTCAAGCGCTCCGCTTACCGCGATCATCATATCCTTGGCCTGAGCCAGGCCGACCAGCGGGCCATTGCGCGGGTTAATGGTGATTTCGGCTTTGTGACGGTGTTTCTCAACGCAGAGGATGGCTTTGGCTTCGAAGCGATCACCAAGAATTTTGCGAATTTTTGCCAGGCCAGTTTCTACTTCTTTGCGGATGGCGGAAGTTATTTCGTAATGTCTGCCGGTGTATTCCACGTTCATGAGCGCCCCTCCTTGGATTCTTGTTCGAAATGAATTGGGCACTGCGATACGAGTTCGAATTAAAAGTCGAAGGGCTCCCATCCTGAAGTCTTTCAACACAGAGGGTACTGAGGAACACAAGGTAGTTCGGACTTGAAAGGATGGCGACCCTTGCGCTAGCTATCTTCATCTACGCTTGAATTCTGATTTCTGATTCTTGGTTTCTACTTTCGATCTTATTCCCTTACCCGGCGCTGGTGCGTGCTGGGAATGCGCATGTCTTCTCGATATTTCGCAACGGTGCGGCGAGTGACCTGAATGCCCTGCGATTGCAGAATTCGGGTGAGCTGCTCATCGGTCAGCGGACGGCTAGGATCTTCTTCATCAATTAATTTCTTGACCCGGCGTTTCAGAATCAGCAACGAAGTATTGCCGCCCTCGGGGCCCTGCACGCTTTCGCTAAAGAAGTAGCGCAGCTCGAATACGCCCTGCGGCGTGTGGGCATACTTGCTGGCCACGGCGCGGCTGACTGTGGAAGGATGCACGCCGATTTCTTCGGCGACTTCCTTGATCATCATCGGCTTCAGCTGGTCGATACCTTTTTCCAGAAAATCCTGCTGGCGGGCCACGATGCAATAACAGACTTTGGTGATGGTCTGCTTGCGCTGCTCGATATTCTTGATGAGCTGGATGGCACTCTTGTAGCGTTCTTTGACGTAGTCGCGAGTATTTTTGTCGTTGGTCTCGCGAGTGATCAGTTTCTTGTAGGCAGGATTCAGGCGAAGCTGAGGCAGATCATCGTCGTTCATCAGCACCAGCCATTCATCACCGTGTTTGATGAAGGCCACATCGGGCTCGATCAGACGCGCCTGGACTTTGTTGTATTGCAGGCCGGGACGCGGATCAAGGGTACGAATGTAGTCAAGGGCTTGCTGCACGGCATCCGCCGGACGGCCAATGGCTTTGGCAATTTCTTTATGTGCCTTGTTTTGCACGGCGCGCAAGTGCTGGTCAACAATTGCAATAGCATCTTGTAGAACTTGCGCGGTGCCGTTGACCGGCTTGTCTCCATTCTTGTGGAGTGCGAGTTGTTGCTGATGATGGCGCAACTGGCGAATCAGGCATTCGCGTAGATCGCGGCAACCCACGCCCGGAGGATCGAGCTGGCGAATCACCTCGAGAGCTTCCGCCAAGTCCGCAGCAGTAAATTTCGCCGTGTAAACCGGGCGCGGAGACGCTGCCGCGGGTTGCTCGGCGCTTGCAAGCTCTGGGGCCGAAGCTACGGCTGCGCCCATGCTTCCATTTTGTGGTCCTACATTTTGTTGTCCTACATTCTGTGATCCGAAAGAGATTTCCGATGGATTGCTTGCCGGGGGCGCCTTGTAAATCTCGCCAAGCGAGTTTTTGCTGACGGCATCTCCCGCAGAAAATTCCGCCGAACTGGAGCCCGGAACAAGCGGTATGTCCGAGTCAGTCAGGGATGGATCAGCAGCTAGAGCATCGGCGGTGAGAATCTCATCTTCCGAAATGGCTTCTGCGGAAGCGGGTTCGTCCAAGCCCAAGGCTTGCGCCTCGATCACAATATTTCTCGCGGTGGCGGCATCGGCTTCCGGCGTGGCGGGCGGAGCGACGCCCAACATCTCTTCATCGCTGGCGATCAGATAACCGTCTTCGTTGAGATTGCCGATGATCTGCTCGGCGGCTTCGCGAACTTCGGGGCGCAGGCTTAACGCTCCCAGTTGCCAAGCAAGATGATCGGTGAGCGTGGTCGGCTTGGATAGAAAGTTCTCGA
>JBAVQD010000053.1:0-28129 GCA_049693675.1 Candidatus Sulfotelmatobacter sp.
GGAGCATCAAAACTCAACTCGTCCAGAACCCGCTCCATGATGGTATGCAGCCGCCGCGCTCCAATATTTTCCGTACTCTCATTCACCCGAAACGCGAAGTGCGCAATTTCCTCCAGAGCCTCCGGAGTAAACTCCAGCTTCACCCCTTCCGTTTCGAGGAGAGCCGTATACTGCTTCACCAAAGAAGACTTCGGCTCCGTCAGGATGCGCACAAAATCTTCCATAGTCAGCGACTGCAGCTCCACGCGAATCGGAAACCGTCCCTGCAACTCCGGAATCAGATCGCTGGGCTTCGAAACGTGAAACGCTCCCGCGGCAATAAATAAAATGTGATCCGTCCGCACCATGCCATAGCGCGTGTTCACCGTAGTCCCTTCCACAATCGGGAGAATGTCGCGCTGCACTCCCTCGCGCGAAACATCCGGACCATGCCCGCCCTCGCGCCCCGCAATCTTGTCGATCTCATCCAGAAACACAATCCCCGCATTCTCCACGCGATCAATCGCCGTGCGCGTCACCTGATCCATGTCGATCAGCCGCTGCTCTTCTTCCTGAATCAGATATTCAAACGCCTCATTCACCTTCATCTTCCGCTTCTTCGTCCGCGCGCCAAAGATGTTGGGCAGCATATCCTTAATATTGATATCCATCTCCTCAACCCCCTGGTTACTCATAATCTCAAAGGTTGGAAAATTTCGTTCGCGGACGTCGATTTCGACTTGACGCTCGTCGAGTTTGCCTTCGCGCAGCTGCTGCCGTAATTTCTCCCGCGTGCGGGAAGAAGATTCGGCGAGTGCGGTCCCGGCATCAATCACAACTCCGCCCGCCGTACTGGAAGATTCGCCCGGCCGGCTGGGCGGCGATGGCGGCAGAAGAATATCCAGCAACCGCTCTTCCGCATTTAACTCAGCCTTGTCGGCAACGTCTTCTAGCTTCTCTTCGCGCACGTTGTCGATCGCAATTTCCACCAGATCGCGCACCATCGACTCCACGTCGCGGCCAACATATCCAACTTCGGTAAACTTCGAAGCCTCTACTTTCAAGAACGGAGAATTCGCCAGCTTCGCCAGCCGCCGCGCAATTTCTGTCTTTCCCACGCCCGTGGGCCCAATCATGATTATGTTTTTGGGGATGATTTCTTCGGCCAACTCCGGCGTGAGCTTCTGGCGGCGGGTGCGATTGCGCAAGGCAATGGCGACAGCGCGTTTCGCGTCCTTCTGGCCGATCACATATTTGTCGAGTTCCACGACGATCTCCCGCGGAGTCAGTTCGTCGAGTGCGAGTTGTTCTTCTTCAGCGCTGCTGGGTAAATAGATAGCCATAAGTGTTTGTGTAGGGAAGGCGGCCCTCGGCCGTCCCTACTGGCTCCCGGTTGTCTTGGTGCCGCTCACCGAGTACAAGCAAAATCAATCGAGCTTCGCTCGATGGACAGCCGAGGGCGGCTGTCCCCACATAATCTGCTACAACTCCTCAATCGTTACCGAGTCATTGGTATAAATGCACATTTTGCCGGCAATCTTCATCGCTTCTTCGGCGATTTTGCGGGCGGAGAGTTCAGTGTGCATCGCCAGTGCCTGCGCGGCAGCTTGCGCGTAAGGCCCTCCGCTGCCGATGGCTGCCACTCCGCCATCGGGCTCGATCACGTCGCCTTGTCCGCTGAGCAGAAATGTTTGCTCCTTGTCGCTCACCAGGAGCAACGCTTCCAAGTGGCGCAGGTATTTATCGGTACGCCAATCCTTCGCCAGTTCCACGGCGCCGCGTCCCAGGTTGCCGTGATACTGCTCCAGCTTCGATTCAAAGCGGCTGAACAGCGTGAACGCGTCAGCCGTCGAGCCCGCGAATCCAGCCAGAATTTTGTCGTTGTAAAGCCGGCGAATTTTCTTGGCCGTATGTTTGATGACGGACTCGCCGAGCGTGACTTGTCCGTCGCCAGCCAATACCACGCTGCCATTGCGGCGGATGGATAAAACTGTGGTGGAGCGAATCAGGCGTTTCGTAGACATGAGCGCAATCTTTGATTATAGCAGTGGGGTGGGGGCACTGATTGCGAGGTCAAGAACCTTTTCCCGCGATTGTCATGCTGAGCGCAGCTCGGGAGGACTGCAGGTCCTCTGGGCGGAGTCGAAGCATCCCTACCGCCGTCCCGAATGCGGAGGCCATTTGTTTCTGAGGTGACATCCATCACAGCCACACCAGCCCAACCCTCCAATCATTGCCTCATGCGCGATCCACGCTACTACTGGGTTTACATCATGGGAAGCCTGACGGGCACTTTGTACATTGGAGTCAGCGGCAATCTTCACAAACGCGTGTTTCAGCAGTTTCATAACTATGAGGGCTTCACTCCGATACGAGGTGGTCCGTTTGCTCTATTTTGAATCTTATGATGATGTGCACAAGGCCTTGGCCCGCGAGAAACAACTGAAGGGCTGGGCGCGGGCGAAGAAGGTCGGGCTTCTGGAGCGCCGCAATCCACAGTGGAAGGATCTGGCTTCAGAGTGGTACCCGTGGATGGAGCGGGGTGAGGGTAGGGATCCTTCGATTTCGCAGTGAGGATCGCGTTGCGATCCTCACTGCTGCGCTCAGCATGACCGGGGTTAAGGGCGGCTAGAAGTTGAAGGCGCTCAGAAAGTTGTCAAGAGGCAAAATTACACGATTGGTTGTAAGTGGTTTAGGGGATGGGGCAAATATTTATGGAAACGTGTCCCATTTATGGCTGTCTTTGTGATATAATGGAAGTATAATCTAAAACTTTAAGAATAGACAAGGCGCGGCCTCGGGGCTGCGCCTTTTTGCGTTTGGGGACAAGCAGCGAATTCATGAATTACTGGAAACAATTCAAAAGCTTCAAGCAGCGCGGAGAATGGGTCGAACTCCGCTTCATGGCCAGCGCCGCCGAGCGCGGCTTCTGCGTCCTCAAGCCCTGGGGAGACACGCGCCCCTACGATGTCGGTATCGACCACGGCCCCAACTTCCTGCGCGTGCAAGTGAAATCCACCACCTGCCGCACCGGCACCGGATACTTCTGCCAGTTCAAGCCTCACTACCTCAAAAAGCAGGACTACACTCTCGCCCAGCTCGATCTCTTCGCCGCCTACGTGATCCCCGTCGAAGCCTGGTACATCATCCCCGCCGCTCTGCTCCTCGGCGCCGAACGCAAACAGGGAATCATGCTCTACCCCGTCGAGCCCCTCAAAAAAGACCGCTACAGCTACGAAGCCTACAAAGAAGCCTGGCCCCTCCTCTACAAGAGCCGCCGAGCGCTAGTCGAACGCACAAAGCACCGCTGACCCCCGAGTCAGCCGCAACAGATTCCAGCCGCAGAGCGGCGATCGAAAATAGCCCGGCACGTTCACTGCCGGGTCAACACAAGCAAAAATTGGAACCAGTCCCGTAGGGACGACAGAAAAAGATTTTGCGTAGCAAGACCTCAGCGCCGCACTAATCGCAACCACATCCCGTTTCAGGAAGGAGTTCAGCACTCGAATGTGTTGGATACAAAGAGCTAACAGTTCCCCGGAAGAGATTGTGCTATAAACGCTCTTTCCCCGTGACTGAGGTAATCTTGGCGGAAAAGAAATACACGCTTGAAATGGTAGGAGAGATGCTGCGTGAGGCGGGAACGCTGATCATCGTATTCGCGCCCTTGTATCAGTTGTTCGAACCGCATACACCACGTTGGAGTATTGTCATCGCGATTGTGATTCTCAGCGTCGCCGCCTTTGTGACAGGAATCAGAATGGAGAGGATGAGACGGGAATGATAACACGACTATTACAGTTACTCTTGGTCGCAGCAGCGCTGGCCGGTCTGGCCATTTACGGATTCATCTGCGACAAGCGCGAACATTCCTCGTCCGCCAAACTCGAGGATAACGCACAGGAGTCGCTCCCGTTTCCCTCAAACGATTCACCCGATCACGAGCACCGCGGCGCCGCAATGTCGCGGCTCTAGTTCTGCCCGCGCGGAAACAGAGAAGTTACAGCCCGCAGCGAGATCAGATTTTGGGTGGCGCAGCGCTTCAGCGCTGCGATGACAAACGCCCACCTCCACAACCTGTCATTCCGACCGGAGCCGGAGCGCCAGCGACGGCGGAGCGGAGGAACCTGCTGTCCTCGATTTCTAGAGATCCCCGTGTAGAGCGGACGCCCTCGTCCGCTGCCTTTGAGGTTGATTTGCACGAAGCGTGGAGAGCCCGCAATGCCTGTGCCGGGCATGGAAGACCGGCGCTTCAGCGCCGCGTAATCCTAGTTTGAAAGGGCACGGCTTAGACTCGGAAAACCAGAACCACCCGTCATACCGACCGGAGCCGGAGCGCCAGCGAAGGCGGAGCGGAGGAACCTGTTGTTCCTTGCTCTTGAGATGCCCCGGTGCAACGGCGGACGCTGCCCTTGACTTTGAGTTTCCATCTGCTCCTATCGCCACGACTGAGGCTGTCCATCCTCTGAAAATGGTGGCGGAGCGACCAGATAGAATACGTCAGTGAACCTGTTCATCGATGACGCTGGCTCGTTCTCGTGGCACGCCCCAGGGACGTCCCTTTTTGCGGGACTCACTGTGCCTGACCGCGAAATGAATGGACTGCTTGACCGGTTTGACCGATGGCGGCGTTCGATCATTGGATCCAGTCGGCGCGAACTGAAAGGCAATGAACTCACGCTGAACCAGCTGTACTCGTTTACCCATAAGGTGCTGCCCGTTAAAGGAAGAGATACTCGGGTGACCGTTGTCGGCGCGGACACCTCTGAAACTTCGGAGAATGTTGTCGCGCTGGTTCGCGATCAAGTATCGGCGCAATTCAAAGCTTCGGCTGACCTAGTGCGACGCACGAATCCCGCCAACAAAACGCTGATACAGAACTACGTGGAATTATCGGGGTGGGTTCGGAACCGCAGCACACCAAACTTCTTGTGGATTAGTGCCTTGGAAGACGCGCTACTGGATACGTTTCAACATTCCGCCGTTTGTTATATGGAGCCAGAGTATGACCCCGAATTCGAGAACACCGAAATAGTTATAGACCGCAGCTTTATACATCGCGAGCAGCATGTGTATTTCTGGAAAGGTTGGTTAGCACACGGAATGAATGGGAGGGCGCGCCGCGCTGGGAGCTTCATGGTTCCCGACACATGGGCAAGTCGCGGGCACCCATTCCAACGAAAGTACGGCGGCCAGGGCACGTTTGATTTCAATGACCTGTTCATGAACCATATGCGGTTCGGCGACTCGCAGAAAGTGCCGGGGTTGCAGATAGCAGATATCTGCGCCCACATTTGCTACCGGCACTGGCGTGGAGACGAGGCTTCAGGAGCTGCATACTGCTATCTGCGCCCCCGTATTGTCGGCCGGAACGCCATACAGATAAGAGTGATCCACCTCACAGCTGAACAGAGCGTCATACATGACGCAATCGAAAACCACGTCGGCATCGCCGACTACGAATCGATTAGGAGAAGGGGAGCGGAACTGCAGGGCGTCCGCCGCGCGGGACGAGGAAGCATAGCAGGTCCCTCCACTCCGCCGCTCCGGCTTCGGTCGGGATGACAGATCGCTTTGTTTGAAAGCGGATTCGACCCTATACTTCCACCGTCTGCTCGCTGGGTTTCCCCGCCAGCAACTGCCGCAACACATACTGCAAAATCCCCCCGTTAGCGTAGTAGAGCGCCTCCTGCGGCGTGTCGATGCGGACTAGAGCTTCGAACTCGACTTTCGGCTTGGCGGACGAGGCGTCCGCCGCTCCACGGGCGCGAACTTTCACTCTCTGTCCAGCAGCATAATGCTCAATCAGATTGCGGACGCCGGTGATCTCGAAAACTTCTTCGCCGGTGAGCTTGAGAGATTCCGCATTTTGTCCCGCAAGAAATTGCAGCGGCAAAATTCCCATGCCCACCAGATTCGAACGGTGAATGCGTTCGTAACTTTCGGCGATGACCGCATGAACGCCGAGTAGGCGCGGCCCTTTCGCGGCCCAGTCACGCGACGAGCCGGAGCCGTATTCTTTGCCTGCGAGAATGATAAGCGGCGTGCCTTCGGCCTGATATTTCTGGGAAGCGTCGAAGATCGACATTTCCTGATTCGTGGGAAGGTGCCGCGTGAATCCGCCTTCGGTCGAGACCAGTTTGTTGCGCAGGCGAACGTTGGCAAAAGTTCCGCGCACCATTACTTCGTGATTGCCGCGCCGCGAGCCGTAGGAGTTGAAGTCAGCAGGCTTCACGCCATGCTCTTGCAGATATTTTCCGGCAGGACCGTCTTTCTTGATCGATCCTGCGGGAGAAATGTGGTCGGTAGTAACGCTGTCTCCCAATACCGCCAGTACGCGGGCAGAGCGAATATCTTCGACCGGCGAAGGTTGGATCTTCATGTCGTCGAAGTAGGGCGCGCGCCGGATGTAGGTCGAATCTTTTTCCCAGGCGTAGGTCTGGCCTTTGGGAACGGAGAGGCCGCGCCAGCGCTCGTCTCCGGAGAAAACTTCGGCGTAACTTTTCGAAAACATTTCCGCGGTTACGGAGTGCTCGACAGCTTCTTCAACTTCGCGCTGCGTGGGCCAGATATCGGCAAGGTAAACCGGCTTGCCGTCTTTGCCTTTTCCCACGGCATCTTTGCGGAGGTCGGTGTCGATGCGTCCCGCGAGCGCGAAGGCGACAACCAGCGGCGGCGACATTAAATAATTCGCGCGGACTTCGGAGTTGATGCGGCCTTCGAAGTTGCGATTGCCGGAAAGAACGGATGCAACGACCAGATCCTTTTCGTCGATCGCTTGCGAGACTTCCGCAGGCAGTGGCCCGGAGTTGCCGATGCAGGTAGTGCATCCGTAACCGACGATGTGGAATTTTAATTTCTCGAGATAAGGAGTGAGGCCAGCGTTCTCCAGATAATCGCGAACAACCTTGGAGCCGGGCGCAAGCGATGTCTTTACCCACGGTGGAATCGACAAACCTTTTTCAACGGCCTTTTTCGCGACGATTCCGGCACCGATCATGACCGAGGGATTCGAAGTATTTGTACATGAGGTAATGGCCGCGATCACGACGCTGCCGTGTTTGAGAGAATCTTTCACGCTCGCAGGAACGTGCTCGTGCACATTGGGATCTTCAACGCCGATGGCGGCAGGGCTGCCGCCTTCCTGCTCCCAGCGCTGGGAGTTGGCGGCTGGAGCGGCTTTGGCGGCGGCAGCTTTTGGCTTGATCAGCGACGGCAGAGCTTTGTTGAAGGATTCTCCGGCTTGGGAAAGCACAACCCGATCCTGCGGCCGCTTCGGTCCGGCAAGACTTGGTTCGACGGTCGCGAGATCAAGCGATAGAAGTTCCGAGTATTCCGCCTCAGGAGTTTTGTCGTCGTGAAAAAGTCCCTGCTCGCGGCAGTAAGCTTCGACGAGCGCTATTTGCTCCGCGCTGCGTCCGCTGAGTTTTAAGTACTTCAAACTTTCTTTGTCAACCGGAAAGATGCCGCAAGTTGCACCATACTCCGGCGACATGTTGGCAATCGTCGCGCGATCGGCAAGCGGAAGATCACGCAATCCGGGACCAAAATATTCGACAAATTTTCCGACGACTCCATGCTTGCGCAGCATCTCGGTAATCGTCAGAACAAGATCCGTAGCAGTCGCACCTTCGCGCAACCGTCCCGTAAGCTTCACGCCCACCACCAGCGGAATCAGCATGGAAACAGGCTGCCCGAGCATCGCAGCTTCGGCCTCAATTCCGCCCACCCCCCACCCCAAAACCCCCAACCCATTAATCATCGTTGTGTGGGAGTCGGTTCCTACGAGGGTGTCGGGATAGGCTATGCGGTGAGCGTTTGACTCTTGCACGAAAATTACACGCGCCAAATATTCGAGATTCACCTGGTGGACGATGCCAGTGTCGGGAGGGACGATGGCAAGATTGCGGAATCCCGTTTGGCCCCAGCGGAGGAACGAGTAGCGTTCTTTGTTACGCTGGAATTCAAGCAGGGCGTTCATGTCGAAGGCAGAGGCGGTGCCGAATTCGTCGACCTGGACGGAGTGGTCGATTACGAGTTCGACGGGTTGAAGAGGGTTGATGAGGGAGGGATCGCCACCGAGTTGCTGCATGGCGTCGCGCATGGCAGCGAGATCGACGACGCAGGGAACGCCGGTGAAATCCTGCAGGAGGACGCGGCTGGGAGTGAAGGCGATTTCTTTGTCGGGTTTCGAGTTCTTGTTCCATGCGGCCATGGAGCGGATATCTTCTTTCTTCACGTTGCGGCCGTCTTCGGTGCGGAGAAGATTTTCGAGCAGAATGCGCAGCGAGTAAGGAAGATGTTTGGTGGAGATGCCTTGTTTATCGAGGGAGTCGAGGCGATAAATTTCGTACTCCTTGTTGCCGACTTTAAGAGAAGAGCGAGAGTTGAAACTGTTTAACGACATGATGGCCTTCCTGATGAAAGATACCGCGAGACGGTGACGCCGCTTGGCGGAATGGACTTGATTCTGGAACCTACAAGTTTAGTCGTTTTGGAGCGGATTGCGTAAGGGGCAAACGAAAGGCGCGCGAAAGCAGAGCCGGCATTATCGAGGCTCGACGAACTGGGAGCAGATTCCCTTCGGCAAGCTCAGGGCGGGCTTTCACCGGGCTGACGCCCGATTCGGAATGACATCCTAATCTGCTGATAGCGCGCCAAACCAGGCTTATCTCGCGGCGGTCCAGACTTGGTAGATGACGACCGCCATCATGAAAAGGAGATAGAGACGCAGAGACCAGAGGATTAGAAGCTCGGGGCCTTTGAGATGGCGGCGGGGGATGTGATGTTTTTTGGCGCCGACGAGTTGATCGTGTTCGAGGGAGGAGAAAACGAGAGTTTGGTCGGCGGGGGAAACGACGAGCGGAGTGTGGTCAGATCTTTTCGTCATGCAATTCTCCCACTGGTTGCTGAGCTCCAGGCGAAAGCAGGTTCCTCAGGCCGAAAGACGGCCTTCGGAATGACAAACGTCGGGCCAGGGGTGGGCAAGAAGAGTTCGAGCTGCGCTCGAATGGACAGCCGAGGGCGGCTGTCCCCACATTTGCATCCACTATATCCACTTCGGTATTTACGCGTTCGCGGCCTGAAATTCATGTTTACGTTCCTCCTAATGCGGCGAAGATGTTGGGGGCGATGATGCTAATGCCGAAGAGGATGCCGGCGGCGGTCAGGATGAAGACGACGCCGGAAGATAAAATGTTGGCCCACGGGGGGCTGACCAGATCGCCCATAATTTCTTTGTCGTTGACCAGCATGAAAAGAAACACCAGCGCCGGAGGCATGGCGAGAACGGCGACTACGTTGACGATGAGAACTACATAGACGAGAGGCAGGCCGGGGATGAGTACAATGCCGGCGGCAGCGGCTGCGCACAGAGTCAAAACGGCGTAAAAGGATTTGCCTTCGCCCATGGGCAGGTTGAGGCTATGAGGTTTGTGAGTCACTTCGCCGAAGGCGTAGGCCGAAGAAGTTGAGATGGTGATGGCGGCGACGATTCCGGCTTCGAACATGCCGAGGGCGAAGAGGGATGCGCCGAAGCGGCCGATGATGGGCTGGAGAGCCTGGGCGAATTCGGCGGCCTGGAAATTATCGGCGGTCATCTGGTGAGCGAACAAAGGCGCGGTGGCAACTATGGTGGCAAGGGCGGCGGCCGTGGCCAGCGCCGCGCCGAGCACAGTGTCGATGCGGCCGAAGCGGATATCTTTTGTGGTCATGCCCTTGTCAACGGTGGCGCTCTGCTGAAAGAAAAGCATCCAGGGGGTGACGGTTGCGCCGATGTCGGCGAGTACCAGGAGCAGAGTATCTTTGTTGAAACCGGGAAGAGGGTGCCACGTAATGAGTGCATGGCCGACTGCGTGCCAACTGGGATGGGTCATGAGAGCAACGGGAATAAAAATCAAATTGAATAGCGCAGCGGCGAGTGTGATGCGCTCCCAGGTCCAGTAGCGATGAGACATCAGCGCTCCGTACAGGATGACGAGAGCGATGAGGATTGCGATCCAGGGACGGATGCCGAAGAAGCCGAGGCCGGCGCGGACGGCGATGAATTCGGTGATGAGAGTGAGGAAGTTGCCGACGCCGAGATCGAGCATGGAGAACCATCCCCAGAAAGGACCGAAGCGATCGAAGATGAGTTCGGCGTGGCCGCGGTGGGTAGCGGCGCCGAGGCGGACGGTCATTTCCTGGACGACGATGGCCATGCAAAAGGTGAGGATGACGAAAGGGAGGAAGAATCCGATGCCGAACTTGGCGCCGGTGGCGGCGTACGCGAGCATGCTGGGGCCGTCATTTTCGCCGAGCATGACGAGGACGCCGGGACCGGCGAGCAGCCAGAGGAGACGGGCTTTTGAAGAGAAGCCGCGGCGGGAGCGGGCGGCGAAGACGCGGGAACGGTCATGGGCGCGGTCGACGTCTTCGTGAGTGATGACTACTTCGGCTTCGGTCGGAGTGGCGACGGGCTTCATCGGTGGAATGCTTGCGGATTAGCGTAAGTATACATGAGCGAATAAACTATGGTTAAGTGCGTGCTCGGGAAGGGTAGCCTCAGGGGCTGAAAGCCAGAATCGCTGCTGACTCTGGCGTCACGACTGGAGTCGTGACTTTCCCGAGACCGTGGAATGCCGGGGAAGGGACAGGTTCGGGAAGGGATAGGGATCCTTCGACTTCGCAGATGGATCGCTTCGCGATCCATCCGCTTCGCTCAGGATGACACAGGTTATTTAGAGCGCTGGTCGGTGGGGGTGAGCCAGACGCGCTCGGCGGCGGCGGGGCCGAGGGAGACGTTGCCGGAGGTGGTGGATAGGGTGAGGGTCTGATCGTAGTTGCGTTCGATGATTCGCAACTTTGCCGCGGGGCGAATGCCGCGAGCTTCGAGGAATTCGAGCAGGCCGCGGTCACGTTCGTAAATTCCGCTGACAGTGTAGGCGACACCAGGTTGGGCGTCGGCGAGCAGGAGTAGTCCACGACGGCGGCGACTGGCGGGGCTTTCCATCTCGCTCATGTTGCCATGGGGGCAAATGCCGCCTTTGCCGAGCTTGGCGAGGAGTTTGCCTTCGAAGTCAGGAGAGACGGCGTGCTCGAGGCGTTCGGCTTCGTCGTGAACCTTCCACCATTCCATGCCGAAGAGCTCGGCTAACATGCGTTCGATGAGGTGGTGGCGGAGGGTAAGTTTGCGGGCGATTTTTCGGCCGGCGGCGGTGAGGCGGACGTGGCCGTCGGCCTGAACGCGAACCAAGCCGTCTTTTTTCAAACGGCGCAAGGCCATGGTGACGGCGGGAGCGGAGACTTTGAGCCAATCGGCGAGGCGCGCGGAGATTACGGATTCTCCTTCGCATTCGGCTTCGAGAATGGCTTTGAGGTAGTCCTCTTTGGAGACGGTGATCATTCGAGGAGATTATACGACGTGGAATTAATCATGGTTAATTACCGATTGATTTCATTGCTGATTGCTGATCTCCGATTGGTGATTGAAAGACAAACGAATATGGAAGCGTTGAATCAGCAATCGACAATCAGCAATTAACAATTGCTGTTTCCCGTTTGACAGAGGTGCTGCTCTCCCCTAACCTTGAGTTTCTTTTTATGAAGATTCTTGTTCTAGGGAGTGGTGGCCGAGAGCACGCGCTGGCATGGAAGCTGAGGCAGTCGGCGCGGGTTTCGAAGGTGTATTGCGCGCCGGGCAATGGCGGGATCGCGGACGAGGCGGAGTGCCTGCCCGTGGATTTGAAGAATCTCGAAGCGATGGTTGAGTTGGGTCAGCGGTTACGGCCGGACTTGACGGTGGTTGGTCCGGAAGTGCCGTTGACTTTGGGAGTGGTGGATGAATTCGCGCGGCGCGGATGGCCAGTATTTGGTCCTACGAAAGCGGCGGCGCAGCTGGAGGCGAGTAAGAGTTTTGCGAAAGAATTTCTGCAGAGGTATCACATTCCGACGGCAGCTTATGCGATTTGTGATTCGATGGGGGAAGTGCAGGATGCTTTGACGCATTTTCATGCGCCTGTGGTGGTGAAGGCGGATGGACTGGCGGCGGGCAAGGGAGTGGTGATTGCGGCGAGTAAAGAAGAAGCGGCGAACGCAGCCGCGAAAATGTTAAGTGGCAGGATGGTGGGTGAGGCGGGAGCGCGAGTGGTGCTGGAAGAATGTTTGGTGGGAGACGAAGTTTCGTTTCTAGTGTTAAGCGATGGAGAGCGGGTTGCGCCACTGGTGGCGGCGCAGGATCATAAGCGCGTGGGAGATGGGGATACGGGGCCGAACACGGGCGGCATGGGAGCTTATTCGACGGGTGACATTGTGGATGACACCATGCGCGATTGGCTGGTGAATCATATTGCGCGTCCTGTGGTGGAGGGAATGAAGGCGGAGGGTGCGGAATATAAGGGTGTTCTTTATTGCGGGTTGATGATGACGGCACGGGGGCCGATGGTGCTGGAGTTTAATTGCAGGTTTGGGGATCCGGAGACCCAGCCGATTTTGATGCGGCTGGAAAGTGATCTGGTGGATGCGCTGGAGGCGTCGGTCGCGGGGCGGGTAAGCGAAGGGGATTTCAGGTGGTCTGCTGATGCTTCGGTGTGTGTGGTGATGAGTTCGGGAGGATATCCGGGGGCGTTTGAAGTGGGGAAGAAGATTTCTGGTCTGGATGAAGCTGAGGCGGTTGACGGAGTGAAGGTGTTTCACGCGGGTACTTCGAAGCGGGACGGGGATTTTTATACGGCTGGTGGGCGAGTGCTGGGAGTGACGGCGCGGGCTGGTGATTTGAAGACCGCTGTGGAGGGGGCTTATGAGGCTTGCGGGAAGATTCGTTTTGAGGGAGCGCATTATCGGAGGGATATTGCTGGCAGGGCGTTGAAGAAAAGTTGAGGAAATCCCAGGCCTCGCAGAAGCGGCGAGACCTGGGGCACCCGATGGGAGTCGTGGAGGGAGTTCCTCGTAAGGCCAGGGGCGAAACCGACGTGAAAGGGATCCTTCGACTGCGGTTTTGCTTCGCTGTCGCGAAGCAAAATCTTCGCTCAGGATGAAAATTTACAAGAAGAACAATTTACAGGGAAGGACATTTTAGCTTAGACGAATCATGAGAAAAATATTGGTTTCGATCGTGATGGGGAGTGATTCTGATCTAGAGATTATGCGCGAGGCGGGGAAGGCGCTGGAGGAGTTTGGGATCGGGTATGAGATGGATGTTACTTCCGCGCACCGGTCGCCGGAGCGGACTGCGGAGTTCGCTCGGAAGGCTGCGGGGCGCGGGATTCAGGTGATTATTGCGGGAGCGGGCGGAGCGGCGCATCTGGCGGGAGTGATTGCGGCACATACGACTCTGCCAGTGATTGGAGTGCCGATTCCTTCGACTTCTCTGCAGGGGATGGATTCGCTGCTGGCAACTGTGCAGATGCCGGCGGGAATTCCGGTGGCGACGGTGGCGATTGGGAAACCGGGGGCGACGAATGCGGGGATTTTGGCGGCGCAGATGATTGGGCTGGGAGATGCGTCTGTCGCTAAAAAGCTTGAGGCGCACAAAGAAAAACTGGCGCGCGGGGTGGAGGAGAAGTCGAAGAAGCTGAAGGGATCGTTGGACTGAGGATGCACCTCAGGGGCTAAAGCCCGCTTTTTTGGGAAAGTTTATCGCAGCGCTAAAGCGCTGCGCCACCCAAAGGCTTTCGGCGACAAGCGGCACGGCTCGATCAAGAAAATCTCGACGCAGGGGCTGGGAATGGAGATCCTTCGACTGCGGTTTTGCTTCGCTGGCGCGAAGCAAAATCCTTGCTCAGGATGACATTTTTTCTGCTAAGACCTTTTTTCCCAACCTTACAGTTTTAATCCTTTTAAATATTCGCGGAAGGGGTCGCCCAAGTCCTCTCTCTTCAGGGCGAACTCTACGGTGGCTTTCAGGAAGCCGAGTTTGTCGCCGGTATCGTGGCGGCGGCCTTCGTAGACGTAGGCGTACATTTTTTCTTTTTGCAGGAGGAGGCGCATGCCGTCCGTCAGTTGGAGTTCGCCGCCGGCACCGGTGGGGGTGTTGGCGAGGCAGTCGAAAATTGCAGGAGTAAGGATGTAGCGGCCGATGATGGCGAGATTGGAAGGAGCTTCTTCCGGCTTGGGTTTCTCCACCATGTTTTTTATTTCGAAGAGGCGATCGCCGAAGCGGCTGTCGACGGGCTTGACGTCGAGGACGCCGTAAGAAGAAATCATTTTGCCTTCGATGACTTGGGTGGCTAGAACCGAGCATTGTTTTTCGTCGAAGACTTCGACCATTTGCTTGAGGCAGGGGACTTTTGCGTCGATGACATCATCGGCGAGGAGGACGGCGAAGGGTTCGTGGCCGACCATTTCGCGGGCCATCAGAACTGCATGGCCGAGGCCGAGGGCTTCTTTCTGGCGGACGTAGGCGACATACATCATGTCGGAGATGGAGCGAACGACCTGCAGCAGATCGGTTTTGCCGCGCTCTTCGAGCATATGTTCGAGTTCGTAGCTGACATCGAAATGATCTTCGATGGCCTGCTTGCCGCGGCCAGTGATGATGAGGATCTGGTTGCAACCGGAGGCCATCGCCTCTTCGACTCCGTACTGGATGATGGGCTTATCCACCAGCGGGAGCATTTCTTTTGGCTGAGCTTTGGTTGCGGGTAAGAAGCGGGTGCCGAGGCCGGCGGCGGGGAAAACGGCTTTGCAGACTTTCATCTTGGTCATAAGGGCGGTTGGTAGACGTTATTTGTTCGAGTTCAGTTGCCGAGCAATTGTAAATGTTTGGGTTTGTTGCTGGCGATACAGGAAGCTGCTTAGAGGGATTGAGGGTTAGTTGGGCCGCTGGTTTTTCATTTAGGCGCCGCCAAAAAGTGAGAACGTAAGTCACCGGACAAAATGAACCGCCGGGGGCTAAAGCCCGAGTATGCGAGCAGCTGTACGCGGCGCTGAAGCGCCGCTCTTCCACGGTCGTGCACAGGCTGAGTTTGTAAATAGCGGTATGCGGCGGAGCGAATTTTGCCAGGGTCGGAGTTTGAGTTTGAGCACGCTGGATCGCCATCTGAGAAAGCGGCGTTGGAAGAGAAGGCGTACACGAGTTTCTACAGCCGGCCAGTTGGTGAAGGTGGAGTTGGCGGCCAAGAAATCGCCGACGCAGCAGGAACCGAGTTGCGGGCTGGCCGTTGTGCTGCCGGGCAGGCTGGGACGGAAGCGGACTCTGGGTCTGTGCTAAAAGGTTGGAGAAAGGGCGTTTTACCTGGCCGCAATCCGGTGATGCGCAGGGCAAGGTCGTCCTGAGCCACGAAGAGCTTTCGCTGTTGTTGGGTGGGATCGATCTGACCAAAGCGAAGCACAAGCGGTGGTACCGGAGGGCCTCCCCTGAGGAACACGCTGCCGCATAAGTTACGCGGTTGTTTGAACGTTTCGATCGACTCTGGTAAATCATTAACCCATTGTGAGTGTAGCTTCCATCCCTTCATCGCCAGCCGACCTGGAACTCATCGCACAACTTAAGAGCAAGCTACAGTACGCGGAGTTGAGGATTCGTGTACTGGAAGAGCGACTGCGGTTGCTGCGGATCGAGAAGTATGGAGCAGGTGGGGAAAAACTTTCGCAGGCGCAAATGCAATTGTTTGAGATTGAGACTGTCGTCAGTGAAATGACCGAGCAGGCGGAGAGTGAGCACACGCCGGCGCACCGGTCGACCAAGAAATCCGTCAAGCATCCGGGTCGCCAGGAGTTGCCGGCGAATCTTCCGCGCGTGGAGCGCATTCTGCCATGCGCGCCGGATCAGCGCGTGTGCAAACGCTGCGGAAAAGAAACAGTGGTGATCGGCTACGAGGAGAGTTCTCAACTGGACATGGAACCGGCGAAGTATTTCGTTCTGGTCACGAGACGGGAGAAGCGGGCTTGACGGTCGTGTGAGGAGCTAGGGGTGTTCTCAGCACCACTGCCACCAAGGATCATCGAGAAATGCCTGGCGAGTGACCGCATTGTCATCGACGCGGTCGTCAGCAAGTATTGCAACCACACGCCGCTGCATCGGCAGAGTGTGATCCTGGAAAGAGACATCGGATTGGAGATCAGCCGAGCGACGCTGGACGGCTGGGTTCTCAAAGTCGGCGAGTTGCTGATCCCTATGGTCGCCGCCATGAGGCGGGAGTTGATTAGTGGAACTTACATTCAGGCGGATGAAACCCCGGTGGATGTGCAGATGCGCGAGGGCCGCGGGAAGAACCACCAAGCATACCTCTGGCAGCACAGTCGCCCCGGAGGGACTGTGGTGTTCGACTTCCGTCTGGGTCGAGGACGGGACGGACCGAAGCGGTTCCTGGGACAGTTCGAAGGCATTCTGCAAACGGATGGCTATACCGCCTACGATCAGATCGGCGGGACGAGAATGGTTCACGCGGGCTGCTGGGCGCATGCTAGAAGACAGTTTTTCGAGGTGGTGCAGCTGAATCCACGAGACCCGGTTGCAACTCCGATTGTGGCGCGAATGGACGAACTGTTTGCCGTCGATGCGGAAGCTCGCCGCAAAGCGCTGACTGATGCGGCTCGCCATATCCGGCGTCAGGAAACGGCCAAACCTCTTCTCGACGATATTCGTAGGAAGATCGCCGCAGCGCAGTCGATTGCGTTGCCCTCCAGTGCACTCAGTAAGGCTTGCCAATACGCGCTCACGCCTTGGAAGAAGCTCACCCGCTTTTTGGAGTATCCCGCATTAGAGCTAAGTACCAATCTGGCGGAAAATTCCATGCGTCCCGTGGCGCTGGGTCGAAAAAACTGGATGCACATCGGCAGTCCACATGCAGGACCGAAGGTTGCGGCGATCCTTTCGATAGTGGAAAGCTGCCGCAGGTTAAAACTACCAGTTCGTGACTATTTGGCCGCGGTTCTTCCCGGACTCGCTGATTCGCCAGATCCGGTGCCTTCCAGATCTTACTCCCGCTGTGTGGGTCGCCCAGCATTCATAGATTCGAAGAGGAGAGCTTTATTCACGAGTATTGCGAAAAGACCGAGCTTTACTCGCTATCAGCCCGAACCCATTCTTTCTGGCGGCATTCTCTAAGCTCAATGATTCTGCACGGGCCGCGACCGGCTGTCCTGTCCTGTTTCTCAACTCCGCCATGGCTAGTCGCGTCTCAAACTCAAGCTCCAAGAGATGATGAGAATGGGCGCTTTGAAGTGTCTTCTGTAGTTGTGCGCTTGCCGCTGGGAAATGGCCTAACAAGTCTTGCACGCGACCAGACATCATTTCGAACTGCAAACGGAACAAGGTGTTCGCACTTTTGTCGGCCAGTGATTTAGCCTTTCCCTCCTCAGACTCGGCTTCAGGAAGCTTGGATTCGACCAGCAGGGCATCGATCAGCACAACGCTGGCGGCTAATTCGTCGTCGGCCTGCTGATCTTGATGAAACTGTTCTTTGCATTTTCGGATCACGGTTTCGGCGTCGGCGGCATGGCCTTGCTCAATCGACAGCCGCGCCAAGGCGAGTTCCGTTTCCGCGACGGCTTGCTTATCCCCAATCTCTTTACAGAGAGTCAGCGATTCCTGGTGTGAGCTGCGAGCTGCCTGCAAATCGCCTTGATCCGCAAGCACGTCTCCGGTTCCAGCTAGCGCATAGGCCACGGCACGGTTGTCAGCAATTTCCTGCGCAATGGCTCGGGCCTCCTTGTAACCGACAAGAGCTGCTTTCAGGTCGCCACGCAGTCTCGCAATCTTGGCCAGATCGGCGAGGGTAAGCGCGACGCCGTCTTTGTCTCCCATTTCCTTGTAGCCTGGAATCGCGTCCGAGAGCCCGCGTGCCGCTTCCGCCAGATTCCCGCGAGCCAGAGAAATATCGCCCAGGTTAGCGGAGGCGGTGGTGACGCCCTCGAGATCACCGATCTGACGAAAGACCTTGATCACTTCCCGATACATGGCTTCTGCACGATCCAGGTCGCCCTGTTCATAGTAGAAGATGGCGAAATCGGCTGTAGTGCGAGCTGCATTGTCGCGATCACCAATCGCTGTGTACCTCTTTCGAGCATAATCACAGTCTTGGGCGGTGGAATCACCGTTGCCGATCTGGCAGAGAATTCCGTAAGCCCGTGCGACGAATAGTTGCAACCCCTGAGCATTGCCCTTTTCGATGGCGCGCCGAGAGGCGGCCTGCGCCTTAACGACATCGTTATTAACCCAAGCGCGTGCTTCCAGATAGTCGATCCGTGGGTCGCCGCCAGCAGGAAGCGGCAGATGCCGGAGAGTTTCCAGAGTATGCAAAGCATCTGCAGGATTTACCCATCGCTGTTCATCGGCGAGGCGAAGGCCGTAGTCCAAACTGTCCGGGAACTGGATAAAAAGTTGTCGATACGAATCGATGGCTCGCATCCGATCTTGGATCGTGGCATAGTACTGACCATCGATCAGCAGACGATCTTCTGGCCCCAAGTGCCCGGAAAGACCGCGGGCCCGTTCCGCCTCATCCCGGGCCTTTAGGCTGTAGCCGAGGTGATTCCATGCATCGGACAAAGCAGCGTGCGTCAAGGGAAACGCGGGCTCGACGGCTGCAGCCTGGATGAGAGAATCTCGGGCTTTTACAAAATCAAAGGCCCACAAACGCTCCAGTCCTTGCGTGTACAGCTTGACCGCAAGGGGTTTCGAAGGCAGAGCGGCTCGTGCCTGCGCGATTGCTTCTCCTGAAACCGGCGTCGCTCGCAGGCTCTGCCGCAGGGACGCACCTGCCTGGCTGACGAGTTCAAACAGATCATCCTCGTTTCCGACGAAGGCCTGCTCGGCGATGGTCTCGCCATGTTCGGTGTCTTGAATGCGAACGTCCAGACGAATCCGCCTTTCTCCTTTTCCGGGCAACGGCGTATACGAGCCAAGTACGACTACATCTGCTCCGGGATTCGCACGGAGCCGTTTAAGGGTTTCCTTCGCCAGGCTGTCTTCGTCGGTCAAGGGGAGTTCCCGTTTGGCTCGCGCCACGTCCTCACCCGAGACCAAACGTAGGGCGCTATCAGCGGCGAGCTCGGTACCGAGCATTTCCGCAAAGGCCGGCGAGAGCCAGTTGTCCTCGGGACGTCCCGGCAGATTGCGAAAACCCATCACGGCTACAGATCGTCGAACGTGCACTGGAGGAAGGTTGGTCTCGGCCACGGTCTTATTTTCTATCCTGGTCCGCGGAAGGTGGAATCGATAAGCGGTACCACCGATCCCAAGCGCAAGGAATGCGGCAATTGCTATGTAACGCAACCTCCGGCCTGAAATGGCAAGGTGTTTTTCTGAGCTGAGCGACGAAATCGGCGCCCTTACAGGCTCTGGTGTGACGGGGCGGACCGGATCCTGTGACTCTGTGACCGTAGTGACCGGCGCCAAAAACCGGTAGCCTCGCCGCGGTACCGTTTCCACGTAACAGGGTGCGTCCGCATTGTCTCCGAGTGCATCACGGATCTTCCGGATCGCGACTCCCAAGCTGTTATCAAACTCTACGAAGGTGTTTTGGGGCCAAAGGCGTTGGCGCACCTCTTCTCGGGAGACGATTTCTCCTGGTTTTTCTAGCAGAATTGCGAGCAGGCGGTAGGGCAGATCTTGCAACTTCAGCTGGTTGCTGTTGCGAGTGAGCGTGGCTTTCCTGGAATCAAGCTGGAACGGACCAAACCTGTATACGGTCTTCTTGTGAGGTTCCCCAGGCAGCACGCGCTTCCCTTTGGCCACAAATGGTAGCACAGCCCAGTTAAGAACAGGGTCTAAGCCTATAGAAACCTGACTCTTAATCAGTTAAAGCACGTTTAAAGGACAGTTTCATTGACCTGACGAACAAGTCCCTGCAGATTGACGCTCGCAGGGCAGCGATTCGCGCGATCACCAGCTCGGAAGGCTGCCCACAAGCCATCAGGGGGAAGTGGCATCGGGGGGATGCCAACTTCCACCTGAGGACGCCACTTGAGAGGTAAGGAAAATCATGATGAAACGAATCCTAATTGTCGTAATTCTGTTGGCCATTCCCGCCTGTTTCGGGCAGACGCAGACTGCGAAAGTTCGCACGTATTACATTGCCGCGGACGAGGTGGAGTGGGACTATGCTCCCGGCGGCGTCGACAAAATGATGGGCATGAAGTTTGATGGCTACTCGAAAGTCTTTGTCGAGCGGGGCCCGCATCGCATTGGGAGTATCTATCGCAAGGCGCTGTATCGCGAATATACCGACGAAAGCTTTGCCCACCTTAAGCCCCGGCCTGCAGAGTGGGAGTCCTCCGGAATTCTCGGTCCGATCCTGCGCGCCGAAGTCGGCGACACCATCCGTGTCGTCTTCAAGAACAAAGCTACGCATCCCTACAGCATGCATCCTCATGGCGTCTTCTATAAGAAAGACTCAGAGGGTGCGCTCTACGAGGACGGCACGTCCGGTTCGGACAAAGTCGATGACGCTGTACCGCCCGGCAAGACTCACGTTTACACATGGGAAGTGCCGGAACGGGCCGGGCCTGGACCGAATGATCCAAGCTCGATCGTGTGGCTCTACCACTCACATGCCTATGAAATGAGAGACGTCGAAAGCGGACTGGTGGGCGCAATCATCATCTCGCGTCGCGGCGCCGCCGATGCTTCCGGGAAACCCAAAGATGTCGACAGGGAGTTCGTCTGCTTATTCATGCTGTTCGATGAAAACCAGAGCTGGTATCTGGACCACAACATTCAGACTTACACCAGCGATCCTAAGGGTGTGAATAAGGGTGAGTTCGTTCCAGTCGACGCCGACGGAAATCTGGCTCCCGCCGGCACCGGCTTTTCGGTCGCCAATGGAAAGTTCGCGATTAACGGATACATCTATGGAACTGGGCCCGTCATGACCATGAAAAAGGGAGAGCGCGTTCGCTGGTATCTCGTCGGTCTCGGCGAGGGGTTTAGTTTTCACACCCCGCATTGGCACGGAAATGTCGTGCTTCAAGACGGCAAACGCACCGATGTGGTTTCCCTCATGCAAGCACAGATGGTCACAGTGGACATGGTCCCCGATGATCCGGGCACTTGGATGTTCCACTGCCATCTTGATGACCACATGGAAGCCGGGATGATGGCGTTCTACAAGGTCGAGCCGTAACGCAAATACCCCATATCGACAATCGGAGAATTTGCCATGGGAGGAGAATCGCGATGTTTCGAAATGCTTCTGTCGTTTGCATCCTGTTAATACTTGCCTCGATGGGTTCGCATTATGCCATGGCGACCGATTCCTGCGAGCCCGTGTTCGACGCTATGAACAAAGTGCTCGTGGCCCCTTCCCACGTCTTTTCCACGGAAGGCGCCGGGACGCGGGCCGGCGCGAAACCGCAGAGCGAGTCAATCTATTTTGGCGGCGCTATTTACGTGAAGCTCAACCACAAATGGATTCGCAGCAAAATGACCGTGGAACAAATGCTTGAGCAGGAGAAAGAAAATCGAGAACATGGTACCGCAACCTGTCGCTACCTGCGTGAAGAAGTAGTGAGCGGCGAAGCTGCGGCCGTCTACAGCGTTCATAGCGAAAACGAAGATGTGAAGTCGGATGGGCAGGTATGGATTTCCAAGAAGGGATTGCCCCTGCGCCAGGAACTCGACATCGACATGGGCGACCCCAGCAAGATTCACCACTCAGTTCGTTACGAGTACAGCAACGTGCAGGCACCGCCTATGTAGAGGCGAAAGTACAGCGATAGCGGTCGTTGCAAAGCTCCATGTACAACTGTGGGAGAGCGGAAAGGAGCACCGCTCGACCCGCTTCGAGTACGGAAATTTCGTTCCGCCAATGTAAACAGCCCGTTGCGGTTCGCGAAATTCCACAGCCGTTAACTAAGGAGTCATACTCATGGCGACATTCTGCGTGAAGTGTGGAGCACCGCTCGGCAGTGGACCTTTTTGTGTGAAATGCGGCGCGGACATGAGCAATGTCGGCACGCCGCCCCCACCACGATCGCCGTCTCCGGTGGCCCAAACGCCGCAACCAGCAGCGGCTCCGACATCCACCGGGCCGGCGCCCGCGAAGCAAGGAATGAGCGCGCTGGCCAAGCTTGGGATCGCAGCGGTCGTAGTCGTCTTCGTTGGTGGCGCACTCGCAGTCGGAGGTCTTTATTACGCCGCCCACCGAATCAGTCAAAAACTTCATGAGGAAGCAGGGAGCATTCTTGGATCAAGCTCAGGTTCCGCCAGTCCGGGTTCCTCGAGCGGCGGAACAGCCTCGGGAAACGTGGGCGGGATCGACGCTTGCCGCCTGTTGAGCAAAGAAGACGTCGGCCGCGCGGTCGGGGTTGCGATCGCCCGCACGCAGCCTGGGGACAATTCGTGTTCTTACATCGCGAAGGGCGATAAAGCGGACATGCTGGCAAAACATAGGACCGCAATGTTGGCCGCCCGCGGCGCGGACAAACAGACGCAACAGACGATCCAGAAGTTTGCCGGAGGCATGTTCAAAACATTTCAGAGCGAACAGCCGGCATCGGAGCAAGACACTTCCGGGGAAGTGCCGGTGTTCTCGTTTTCGGTCGATCAGAATGCCGCGGAGGAACAGATGCGCCTCAACGAAAAGATGCTCGGCGTCATAGGCAACCAGGAAGGCTTGCCCGGTCTGGGCGATCGGGCGTTTGTTTCGGCGGACGGAATAATCATGATGCGCAAGGGAAAGAATTTCGTTCGCATCATGTTCATTGCCTGCCCGTGCAATACCGAGGCCGTGAAGCCT
The DNA here is from genome assembly GCA_049693675.1 of Candidatus Sulfotelmatobacter sp. Taxonomy (GTDB): domain Bacteria; phylum Acidobacteriota; class Terriglobia; order Terriglobales; family Acidobacteriaceae; genus Sulfotelmatobacter. The sequence goes on from JBAVQD010000053.1 coordinate 22,638, forward strand.
CTGGCCAAGGAAATCGCGGACGCGCTGTAGCCCACGTGAAACAAACATGCACGGAGACCAGCGCTCCGAAAAGCGCACTGCAAGTTCACATCTTTCAAAAGGAGAGTCTCAAATGAAAAAGGTTCTTCTAGCAGCAACGATCCTGGTTCTTTTTCTCACAAACGCAACCGGCCAGGGAAAAATGCTGGCGAATGACCCGCCGACCGGCCTTCCGCTAATTCCTGCAACGGACCCCGGGAACCACTTCGGCAACGAACCCACAAAAATGCCCGACGCCCAAGTCTGCAAAAGCAAGATGCAAGCCAATTTTTATTCTCTGTACAACATTAAGGTCGATGCGGTAGTTCAGTGGTATTCCTCGCATCTTTCCGGCTTCAAAAAGGTGCAGGGATATGAAAACGGCCGTTCGCAAGCTGCTTTCTACAATTCTGATAGAACGCTGGTGATTATTGTGACCGGAGATTCTGGTGCCAAAGGCGAGAACACAAATGCATATTCGGTGGCCTATGAACGGTATCAGCCTGGGCTCTCCGAAAAAACCATCGCTGGTATGACACAAGGAAACATTGATTGCCGATGATCGGCAGCTATATCAAGGAGCCACCACATGAGATACACCGTTTTCGGTTTACTTTTGTCATCGGTCTTATTCTTCTGCGGCACCGCCGCGCTTGCTGGGGGGGGCCGCCCGTGAGAACTGCGCATTCTGCTGCCTTCGTGGCAATCTCCATCACGATCTTTGTTCTTGCAGCCTCGGGCGGGACGAAGCTGCTGACCGCAGACCCATTGACGGGCCTTCCTCTTTATCCCGCCACAGACTCCCGTCTTCACTTGGGCAATGAGCCCACTCAGTTGCCGGAATCGCAGGTCTGTAAAAGTAAAATGCAGGTCGATTTCTACTCGGTTTACGACTCCAAGGTGAATGTGACACTCGCCTGGTATGACGCCCACCTCCCGGGATTCAAGAAGACGCACGCCTACGCCGATAACCGCTCGCAAGATACCTACTACAAAACCGATGGGACGTTGATCGTCTCCATCACCGGCAGCCCCGGCAAAGACGAAGAAAACACGGACACCTATTCGGTGTTGTATGCCCGTTTTCAGCCTGCACTGACCGAGAAGACAATCATTGGCATGAATCAACAGAGGGTTGTTTGCCCATGATTGATCCATAAGACCGGCAAACCGAAGAATGAACAGGGTAAGTGGCTCACGGTTTGCAGAAAACAGTCGGACAGGAGTTGGAAATCGTCTGAGAACCGTTCAGTTCGGACCTGCCTTTACCCATTGAAGGCAAGTAAGACTCGGGGTGCGAGAAAGGAAATCGCTAATCGTTTCCACCGATTATGACCGGATGACGCCCACATCGCAAATGTGTCAAGCTGCCATGGCGCTAATGCTTTACACACAGCAAGTCCGGGTGCAGAATCGGTCGGGCCAAGTTCTTCCGTAAAGTTCAAAGTGACTACTCGCTGCCAGGTTTGTGGAACTCAGAACGTCGAATCGATCGAAGTGTGCCAACGTTGTGGCGCAAGGCTCGCCGCATCTCCAACCATGTCGATTTCACCTGATGAATTAGCCGAAGATGACCGGCGCACAGCCGTAGGGCGAGTCTCCCCCCACAACCGGTCTCGATCGTTCAACTTCGCTCCCGGTAGCATGGTCGCCGATCGCTACCGCGTGGTGTCGTTGCTTGGGCGTGGCGGCATGGGTGAAGTCTACGGTGCCGATGATCTCAAACTCGGCCAGCGGGTCGCGCTCAAGTTTCTGCCCACGGAACGTGGAAAGGACCACATCTGGCGCGATCAGTTCTATGCCGAAGTGCGCATGGCGCGGCAAGTTTCCCATCCCAACGTCTGTCGCGTGTATGACGTCGGGGAGAGCGAGGGCAGGATCTTCCTCTCCATGGAATTTGTGGACGGCGAAGATCTCGCGTCACTGCTGCGGCGGATCGGCCGCTTACCCGACGACAAAGCCGTCGAAATCGCGCAGCAACTGTGTGCCGGCCTAGCCGCCGCTCATCGCAGTGGGGTGCTGCATCGTGACCTGAAGCCCTCGAATGTGATGATCGATGGCAAGGGCCGCGCCCGCATTACGGATTTCGGGCTCGCGATTGCCGCGTCAGAGGCGGATCAGCAGACCGGCCCTGCAGGCACACCGGGATATCTCGCGCCAGAATTATTCGGCGGCGCTGCGGCTTCCGTTCAGAGTGACCTGTACGCGCTCGGCTTGGTCCTGTATGAATTGTTCACGGGGAAGAAGGCATTTGATGCCCCCAACTTGGCCGAACTGCATCGCAAGCAAACGGAAACGAATCCCACGCCACCCTCGATCGTCGTCAAGAACTTTGATCCGGTGGTCGAGCGGGCCATCCTGCGTTGTATGGATCGGGACCCAGCGCAGCGGCCGCGCTCGGCATCAAGTGTCGCTGCTTCTCTTCCTGGCGGCGATCCGCTCGCGTCGGCGCTCGCGGCCGGAGAAACTCCTTCACCAGAAATGGTGGCAGCCGCTGGACCTCAAGGCTCGCTGCGGCCGGCCGTTGCCTGGGCTTGCCTTGGGGGCGCACTCAGTCTGATCGTGGGCGCGTCCATGCTTCTGGCACCACGAAACATGGACTGGGGTCTTGCACCGATGAACAAGTCGCCGGAGGTGCTGGCAGACCGCGCTCAGGACCTGGCGCAGAAGCTGGGTTATTCCGTCGCAGTGGATCGCGCGTTCTGGGTTGCTTCCGACAAAGATTATCTCCGCTATACAGCTCACAACTCCGCTAGCAAGGATTGGAAACGTACTCCCGCAGGTCACGCATGGCCGTCCCCAGTCAGCTTCTGGTACCGGCAAAGTCCTCGCTGGATGATGCCCGGAGCCGACAGCCCGAACGGCCCGCCGAGCGTGACTCTGTTGAATCCGTCTTATGAAACGTCAGGCATGTTCACTCTCCGGCTGGACATGCAAGGAAATCTCCTTTTTCTGCGCGGCGTCCCGCCGCAAGTCGACACGGGAGCACCGAGTCGTGATCTGGACTGGGGCTTACTTTTTGCCGAGGCCGGACTCAACAAGAGTCAGTTTGTTCCCGCCAGCCCGAAATGGACCCCGCCCGATTCCTTCGATGCCCGCGCCGACTGGGAGGGGCATCTCCCTGATCGCCCCGACATTCTCATCCACGTAAGTGCAGCCGCCTACCACGGCGTACCGGTCTATTTCCAACTGATCGCTCCTTGGGATCAGCCGTGGAGAGGAGATCCTTCCACTCAATCCCGCATGCCCGCCGCCTCTGGCATCCTTCTTTCGACGGCGTGGCCATTATTGATGGCTGGTTTTCTTATCGTTGCCGGGTTCTTCGCGCGCAGGAACGTTCGCCGGGGGCGGGGAGACACAAAGGGGGCGCTGCGTCTGGCGGGCTTCGCAATCCTGGCGAATTGCATCTATGGTTTTTTCGTCTATCACTACGTCCCACAAGCGGAATACATTTCGGTCCAATTTATTCTGCTTGGCGCGCCCCTACTTTTTGGGTTGCTGGCGTGGCTGGGATATATGGCGGTAGAACCCTATGCGCGCCAAAGCTGGCCGAGGATGATGGTTTCCTGGCAGCGTCTTCTGAACGGACGCCTTCGCGATCCACTGGTGGGACGCGATGTGTTGTTAGGCATCGTGGCTGGTTCGGCTATGGGCGCCATCTTCTTGGCTGCCGGGGGGTTTTCGATCGGCTCGGCAGCGTCCCCCGTGGACGGCTATTTCGGTCAAGGGATCCTGCCGTCCATCGGCCACTGTTTCCTCCTGCTTTTTGCCGCAGCCTTCTACGCCCTTTTCTACTTTGCTATTTTGTCCGTCATGACTGGCCTGTTGCGGCGGCCAAGATTAGGACTGGTCGCCATTGCACTCATCATGCTGCTGCTGAATGCGCAAACCGGTGCACTGGACTTCGCTCTGACCGTCCTGTTCGTGCTGGTATTCCTGGCAGTGCTGGTTAGAGTTGGGCTCGTCGCAGCGGCCGCCTTCTTCTTCGTCCTGTTAACCCTCGGCACGTCACCGCCACTGAGTCTGGACCAGTGGTATGCGGGACGCGCCGTAATCGCACTACTGGCTCCGCTCACTCTGCTTTTCTGGAGCTTTTATGTCTCGCTCGGAGGACAGCCGGTTCTTGGGAGTGCTCTCAAGGAGGAATAATGGGGAAACCATAAGTGGGGCAAACGCAACTGGATTCTGCCCTTGAAAGAAACCAAGTCTTCGAATTGTCTCGGGTGATGGGCAAGTCTCACCGCAGAGTAACGGCACTAAGCGCTGCAGTGGTGATAGATACGCGGGATTGCCCCGAGAATGCCGCCGAAGAATTGGCGGTCTGCCTCGCGCGGGCCGCCCCGAATTGTCGCAAAGTGATTTTCGAAAATGAATTGTACGCGTGCCGTTGACCGGCAAAAGCCCCATCCGTAAGATGAGTCAACCTGAAGGCGTGGGATCTCCGAGTGATTGGCCAAACCATCTCGCACTACCGTGTTCTCGAAAAACTGGGCGGCGGCGGCATGGGCGTGGTCTATAAAGCCGAGGACACGCGCCTGCGCCGCTTCGTCGCGCTCAAGTTTTTGCCGGACGAAGTGGCCGGAGATGCACAGTCGCTGGCGCGATTTCGACGTGAGGCACAGGCTGCCTCCGCGCTCAATCATCCCAACATCTGCACGATCCACGATATTGGCGAAGAGAATGGCCATGCCTTTATTGCCATGGAGTTTCTCGAAGGGATGACGCTGAAACACAGGATCGGCGGGCGCCAGATGGAGATCGATGAGATTCTGCGGCTGGGGACTGAGATCGCCGACGCGCTCGATGCCGCGCATGCCGCCGGAATCGTGCACCGCGATATCAAGCCCGCCAACATCTTTGTCACCAAGCGAGGTCATGCCAAGGTGCTCGACTTCGGCTTGGCCAAGGTGAAGGCGGATCAAGTCAATTCTTCTCAACTCGCGGGGCTGCAGGCCACCGCGGAAGGCACCGACCAGCACCTCACCAGTCCTGGCACCACGCTGGGCACGGTGTCGTATATGTCGCCCGAACAGGCGCTGGGAAAGGAATTGGACCATCGCACCGATCTTTTTTCGTTCGGTGCTGTGCTCTATGAGATGTCGACCGGAACGCTGCCGTTCCGCGGCGAGACCTCGGCCGCGATCTTCGACGCGATTCTCCACAAGGCTCCGGTCGCGCCAGTTCGCTTGAATCCCGAGCTGCCTCCGCGGCTGGAAGAAGTGTCCAACAAAGCGCTCGAAAAGGATCGCAATCTGCGTTACCAGCAAGCCGCCGAGATGGGGACGGACCTGCAGCGCATCAAGCGCGATCTGGAATCGAGCGGCCGGCCGCTCGCGGCTGCTGACGAATCGACGCCGCCCTCCGGAGCTTCGACCGCAGTGCCTGTGGCGAGCGCATCCTCAGTGCAACGGTTTGGCGCCGCGAGTTCGTCTGCTCACGCCTCAGCGCCCTCCGCGTCCTCATCTGCCGTGGCC
>JBAVQD010000054.1:0-20782 GCA_049693675.1 Candidatus Sulfotelmatobacter sp.
GGCCACGGCACGGCGGCACAAGACAGCCACCGGGGCCGCTCTGCTCGCCGGACTGCTGATCGCGGCTGCGGCCGTTTACGGCGTGTACACGCTTCTGCGACGCCTCGCCATCGCTCCTTTTCAGAACTTTTCCATTACCCAGCTAACCAATACCGGCAAAGTGCTGAATGCCGCCATTTCTCCGGACGGCAGGTTTCTGCTCACCGTGCAATCGGACAATGGCAGCGAAAGCCTGTGGCTACGAAACATTCCAACCGGCAGTGACACGCAAGTGCTCCCGGCGTCGGGGGAATCGTTCGCTTCGCTCGTGTTCTCGCCCGACGGCGACTCTTTCTATTTCCGAGAGACCGCCGGCGGCGCAGCAGCCTTTAATCTTTTCCGGGTTCCGCTTCTCGGCGGTTCACCCACCTTGCTTGCCAAGGACGTGGACGGAGGCCCGATATTTTCACCGGACGGTAAGCGCATCGTGTATTCCCGCTACAACGACCCCGAGTTGAACAAATGGCGATTGCTGCAAGCCGATGCCGACGGTGGGAACGAGAAAGTGCTGAATTCCGAACCCATACCCGCCGGCCCGCCTGCCGTTCTCTCCTGGTCCCCTGATGGCCAGCGCATCGCGATCTCAACATTGACTTTCAACAGCAAATCTCTGAGCCAGATTCGATTCTTTGATTTCGCGCACGGCACCATGGGTTCCTTTGTCACCTCCAACGACAAAATCATTGTGGGCATTGCATGGGCGCCGGATGGACGAGGAATCTTCGTCGGCTATGTGCCTCGCGGGGAGCATCTTTCGGTCCAGGCTCAGATCGGTCTGTTCTCCTTTCCTGACGGCGCGTTCCGTCCGATTACCAACGATCTTACAGACCACATCTCGCTATCGCTTTCTGCCGATGGCCACACCCTGGCAACCGTCCAGAATGAGACTTCCACCCACATCGTTCTCATGCCGCCCAGCGGGGCAGGGCCCCTTACGCCCGTGCCCGGCATCGCAACTCGCGAAACTCTGCCGAGCTTTTCCTGGACAGGGGATGGGCAATTGCTCATCTCGCACGGCGATCGCTTAATTCGCCAGCATACCGATGGCACCCACGCTGTGACCATTCTCAGCGATCCTGCAGCCTGGATCAACGATTCGGTTTCCTGCGATAACGATCGATGGATTGCTCTGAACTGGATGGTTCACGGTGAAGGCAGTGGCAACGGACTCTGGCGGGCAAATCCTGATGGCTCCAATGCTGTTTTGCTGGCCTCGAAAGGATTCGGCAACCTTTGGGGATGCTCACCGGACGGAAAGTGGCTGTACTACAACGGACAAATCGGGAACGGAGTCATGCGTATCGCTGCCGGCGGCGGCAAACCCGAATCCGTGCCGGGAGCGAACCCTCCCAATTCGCTCACGGTTCAGGCCACACTTTCCCCCGACGGCAAGACGCTGGCGATATTTACCGAAGTGTTGAATCCTGAATCGAAGACCTACTCCAACCGGATCGTGCTCGCCAGCCTGGAGTCCGGCGTGCGAAACCTCGATCTCGCTCCCGCTCCCGGTTTGAAGGCGGTATTCCGTTCTCAGGGACCGCCCGACAGCTCCGGCTTCCACTTTTCGCCTGACGGCAAATCGCTGGCCTTTGTGATCGACGAAGCAGGGCAAGATAATGTCTGGATGCAGCCCTTAGATGGATCCAAGGGAAGGAATCTGACTCACTTCAACGATCTTGAAAAGATCCAGGATTTCCGCTGGTCCCCCGACGGCAAGACTCTGGCTCTGCTGCGTTTCAGCTCTGTCTCCGATGTCATTCTCTTGCGCGACACCGGCAACAGTTCGAGGGTTGCTCAGTGATGTGCCGTGTTGAGCCAACGGAGGCCACCTCCCCAAAGGAATTCCAGTAGTTCGACTGGTCCTCAAGGAACGCCTTCCCTCGGCTTCAAGAAGTTATTTTGGGTGGTTTGTTGGGATTCTTTGGATGCCGGAGGACGGAATTAATCGAGCCGCCAAACAAAGTTCTTCCGAATTAACAGGCAGCTAATATATTTCAATGTCATGAACCAATCAAAAAGACTTCTCCACGCCCGAAAGCTCGCATTGATCGCTTCCTTTACCGCGATTTCTCTGATGATGGCCGCCAGGTATTTTTACGCCTACGGACAGGACAAATCTGGTTTCCCCGATGGGTTCGATGCCGTGCAAGCTGCCCCGCATAGTCACAGAGTGATTTTCGAAAATGAATTTGTACGCGTGCTCGAAGTTACTGTGCCACCGCCGGGCACGACGGAACCGATGCACCACCACCGATGGCCGAGTTTCTTTCTTGATTGGGATACCGGAGGCGGAAGGCCGCATATCCGTTATCACCGCCCCGACGGCAGCGTGAGGGACAGCCCTGGCACGGAAGAGAAAACTCATCCTGGCACTTGGAGTGTGCATTGGATGAAGCCGGAACCGATGCACGCCATCGAGGTCGTGGGAAATCCTAAAAGTACCTCCACTCTTCGCGAGGACACTCCCAGCCTTCTTCGAATAGAAATCAAATGCCATCCGTAAAGGAGACGAATCTTACAATTTTCGAAATGCAAAGGGAAATGCGACCGTCGGTAGTGATCGTTGTTAACCGCTTAGCGCCAATAACCCGGACTGGCTAGATTCTGATTCGGGGCGGATCACCGGCTAACCCGCAGTAATTCACCCCGAACGAAGGACCCAAGACTGACCGCCTGAGAATTTACTCGTCAAGCGACGGCGAAGTCGGGCTGGCTACGGATTCAATTTGTCAACCGTGTGTTTGCTCTGACACTTACACAACAACGCACCCCAAAGAAGGGGCTCACAGACACCAAAGGGAGTCAGAGCACACCCCGCATGCAGACTGTGAGCGCTTCCTTCTTTATAAAACTAAGCTTGCCTTGTAGCGGAGCGGACTTCTGATGCTGTGTGGGCGCTGGCTAGTTGCTCGAGTATCGTGCGGAGGGCGAGCAGGACTTCGTCTGCGGCTGTGGCTTTCAGAGCAAACTTCAACATGCCGTCGGGAGTGAATTGGGCGCCGCGCTGGGTGGAGACGAAGCGTGCAAGTTGCTCGGGGTCGACGGCGGCATTTTGTTGGAACTTCAGAGTGACGAAGTCGCGCTTGCGTTCGATGGCGTTGACGCCGACTTTCATACACAACAACTTTAGAGACGCATAGTCGAGAAGGTTGCGGACTGCGGGCGGCGGTGGGCCGTAGCGGTCTTGCAGTTCGGCGGCGACGTCAGTTAATTGCTGCTCGGTCTCGACGCGGGCTACGCGTTTGTACATTTGCAGACGTTGATTTTCTTCGGGAACGTAGTCAGCGGGGATGCGGATGTTGAGGCCGAGATTGAGTTGGGTTTCAGCTTCGTCGGGAGGGGCTTCGCCTTTCATTTCGCGGACGGCGCGCTCGAGCATTTGGGTGTAGAGCTCGAAGCCGATGGCTTCGATGTGGCCACTTTGTTCGCCGCCGAGCATGTTGCCGGCGCCGCGAAGTTCGAGATCGAGGGCGGCGATTTTGAATCCGGCGCCGAGGTCGGAAAATTCTTTCAACGCGGCGAGGCGGCGGCGGGCGATGGGGGTGAGTTCGATTTCCGGTGGAAGCATGAGATAGGCGTAGGCGCGGCGGTTCGAGCGACCGACGCGGCCGCGGAGTTGGTAGAGCTCGGAGAGGCCGAGGCGATCGGCGCGATTGATCAGGATTGTATTGCAGAGAGGGATGTCGAGACCGTTTTCGATGATTGTGGTTGAAACGAGAATGTCGGCTTCGTGGTGCATGAATTTCAGCATCACTTTTTCGAGTTCACCTTCGGACATTTGTCCGTGGCCGACGATGATGCGGGCTTTGGGAACGAGAACCTGGATTTTGGCGGCGATTTCCCAGATGGTGTCGACGCGGTTGTGGACGAAGTAGACCTGGCCTCCGCGTTCGAGTTCCTGTTCGATTGCGGACTGGATTAATTTTTCGTCCCAACTGGCGACTACGGTTTGGATCGCCATGCGATCTTTGGGCGGAGTTTCGATGACGCTCATGTCGCGCAGGCCGACGAGCGACATGTGAAGGGTGCGCGGGATGGGCGTGGCTGACATGGTGAGAACGTCCACTTGCTTGCGCATTTGCTTGATGCGCTCTTTGTGGCGAACGCCGAAGCGCTGTTCTTCGTCGACGATGAGGAGGCCGAGATCGGAGAATTTGATGTCTTTGGAAAGGATGCGGTGGGTGCCGATGAGGACATCGATTTTGCCAGCTTCGGTTTTCTGCAGAATTTCTTTTTGCTGCTTCGCGTTGCGGAAGCGGCTGATCATTTCGATGGTAACGGGGAACGGAGCGAAGCGCTGTTTGAAAGTTTCGAAATGCTGGAAGGCGAGAACGGTGGTGGGCGCGAGCACGGCGACCTGTTTGTTATCGGCGATGGCTTTGAAGGCGGCGCGCATGGCGACTTCGGTTTTGCCATAGCCGACATCGCCGCAGAGGAGGCGATCCATGGGCTGAGTGGATTCCATGTCGCGAATGACATCTTTGATGGCTTGCGCCTGATCATCGGTTTCGTTGAATTCGAAGGCGTCTTCGAACTCGCGGAACCATTCGTTGGCGGGCGGAAAGGCGTGTCCGACGGCGGTTTTGCGCTCGGCGTAAAGCTTGAGGAGTTCATCGGCCATGTCTTTCATGGCCTTCTTCACGCGAGCTTTTGTTTTTGACCAGGACTGAGTGCCGAGATGACTGAGGACTGGCTTGGCACCTTCGGAGGAGCGGTATTTTTGAACGAGGTCGAGGCGCGTGAGTGGAACGTAGAGGCGAGCGCCTTCGGCGAACTCGAGCAGCATGAATTCCGCGGGACCATCGCCGTGATTGATTTCTTTCAGGCCCTGATATTGGCCGATGCCGTGCTCGACGTGGACGACGTAGTCTCCGACTTGAAGATCGCGGAAGTCGGAGAGGAAAGCGGAGACTTTGGATTTGGAGCGCTGCGGACGCGAGGCGACGGAGTCGGATTCATCGAACAGATCACGTGAGCCGAAGATGGCGAGATTCGCTTCTGGGAGGAGTACGCCCTCGGGGATGTAGGCGGTGGCGAGCGTGCTGGTGAGGACTTCGCCGGCGAAGTAACTGGTTTCATCGGCGTAACTTTCGCCGCCACGGGTGCGGCTGCCAAGTTTGAAGGAGACGTTGTATTCCGTGAAAACGTCGGCCAGGCGCTCGACTTCGCCGATGTTGGGGACGGCGAAGAGAACGCGTTTGCCATCGGCGTTGAGTTTTTGGACTTCCTGCAGCATGGTGGGGACGGCGCCGTGGAAGCGAGGCGAGGGCTGGGTTAGGAACGAGACTTCGGAGGCATCGTCTAAGCTGCGGGTGATGCCGAGATGTTCGATATCGGCGCCGGGGAGAGTGGATGTTTTGTGCCACCAGTCGTCAGGTGCTAAATAAAGATCCTCGGGGCGGACGAGATTGCCGACGCCGCTGCGCTCGTGTGCGTCGGCGACGCGGGTCCAGAAGCGGTCGAATTCTTCTTTGAGTTGATCGAGTTCGTCGAGGAGAACGGCGGCGCGAGGGATGAGATCGAAGATGGTGCTGTAGGCTCCGGCAACGGGGGAATAAAATTCCCAGCCGGGAAAAACGTTAAGGCCTCCGGCGCGGACGGCGGCTTCGATAATTTCTTCGGAGCCTTCGATTCTTTTGCCGCTGAGGCGGGTATGGATTGCGCCGAGAAGATGCTCGCTGACCGGAGTTTCGGTGAGGGGGAGAAGCAGGGCCTCGTCCACCGGCGTGGAGGAACGTTGCGAGGCGGGGTCGAACTTGCGGATGGAATCGGCTTCGTCGCCGAAGAATTCGACGCGAAGAGGGCGATCAGCTTCGGGGGAGTAGACGTCGAGAATGCCGCCGCGTACGGCGTATTGGCCGGGCATTTCGACTACGTCGGTGGAGGTATAGCCGACGGTGTTGAGGTGGGCGAGGAGAGAATCGAGATCGAAGGATTCGCCGCGACGGATGGTGCGGGCGAGATCGGTGTAGTAATCGCTGGAGCGGAGACGGATAGCAGTTGCGGCGACGGGCGAGACGACGATGGATGCGGCGCCGGTGGCGATTTTCCATAAGGCGGTGGCGCGTTCTTCCTGGAGTTCGGGATGCGGAGAAAGATTCTGGAACGGAAGAACATCGCGGGCGGGGAGGGCGACGATGGACTCCAGATCGCAGGCGGAAGTGAGTTCGCAAAAGCCGCGAAGAACGGGAAGAAACTCTTCGACTGCATGATTATCTTTGACAACGAAGATGAGGGGGCGTTGGGCGGAACGCTGGAAAAGGACGAGCAGCAAGGCTTTTGCGGTGGGGGTGAGACCGGAGACACGAATGCGCCCCGTGCCCTCCTTGAGGTGGGAGGCAACACGCACGAAGGCGGGAAGCTTTTGTACGTCCACGAAGAGTTCGCGGACGAAGGGAAGAAGCATGCTTTTTAATTTTAGCAGGAGAGTGACTATGGTGGTGTTCGAGCGGGAGCGGAAATCCCACGTCTCGCAAATGCGGAGAGACGTGGGGCACTCCTAGCGATCACAGGGCCGGCGAGCTTCGCTCTGCCGGGACAGCCGAGGCGGCTGTCTCCACACATTCATCTCAGGTCATCATATTCATCTTAGGTCATCGGCGAAGGAGGGGACGGGTGAGGCAGGTGGGGCCGCCGCTGCCGTTGATGCAGAGTTCGGTGCCGGGGAAGGTGCGGAGGTCGAATCCGGCATGGCGGAGGCGGGAGTTTGTTTTGTGATTTTCTTCGATAGCGAGCAGACGATTGTTTCCGACAGCGAGGACATTGCAGGCCAGGGTGTCGCGCTCGGAGGGATCGATTTCGAGGAATTTGAATCCGCGGGATTTGAGGAGTTCTACTGTCTCGACAGCTAACCACGGCAGATCGACGAGCGCGGTGTGATCGTCGAGGAGACTGATCAGGGACATTAGATGGAGACATGCCGTCGGTCCTGAGCCGTGGGGGAGCGGTGCGGAGAGAACTTCGATTCCTTTCGGCGAGAGGAGACCGCGGATCTGCTGAATACCGGCGGCGTTGGTGCGGTAGCCGTGGCCGATCAGCAGAGTGTTGGAATCGAGCCAGAGAATGTCTCCGGCTTCGGTGGTAGCGGGCGAGGTGATGGAAGCGAGAACAGGGATATCTAGGCCCTCGCAAAACGAAGCTTGATGAGGACCTTCGGAGAGACGGTTAGGCTTACCGGGACGCATTACGATTAAGCCGAAGTCGGTGGAGAGAGTTGAGTCATGTGTGTAGACAGCGTCGAGAGAGAGATCGGGTGAGGAAGGGAGGTTGATGACTTCGGCTCCGGCGTTTCGCAACTCGAGACAGAGAAAGTCATGCTGAGATTGCGCGATCGCGAAATCGGGGGCGTGATGAAAGCCGAGTTCGCGCCAAGGAGCCGGGCGATCCCAACCGGCGGAGCGTGGCGGGCATACCAGTACACGATCGAGAGCGCCGACCATCGAATGTCCGTTGAAATGAGTTTTGGTCGCTGTCTGCATCGTGTCTCCTAAACTTGTGAACCCGAGGAATCTGATAGGAATCTATATGGGCACTATGACAAAAGCAATGTGGGAAGGCGCGGTACTGGCCGAAAGCGGTGCGACGGTCGAACTGGAGGGGAATCAGTATTTTCCTCCGGATGCGATTCACAGGGAGTATTTCAAGCCGAGTGAGACGCGTACAGTGTGTCCGTGGAAGGGCACGGCGAGTTATTACGATGTGGAAGTGAATGGAAAACGGAACGCGGGAGCGGCGTGGTTTTATCCGGAGCCGAAAGAAGCGGCGAAGCAGATTAAAGGGTATGTGGCGTTCTGGAAGGGCGTGAAGGTGGGAGAGTAATTCGTAATGTCTTCCCTTTACTTTATGGTAAAATGTAAAGCATGAGCATCGCCAAATTATCGTCCAAGAATCAAATCGTCATTCCGCGCGAGGCGCGCCACGCGCTAAAAGTGAAGTCGGGCGACGAACTTGTGGTGGTTGTGCGCGGGGAACACATCATCATGATGAAGCGGCCGAAGTCCTACGCGGCAGCACTTCGCGGTTTGGGGAAAAACCTGTTTCCGCGCGATTATCTTGAGAAGGAACGCCAAAGTTGGGAGTGAGTGAGGTCGCGAGATTTCTTCGGCGTCATCGCAGTATTGCTGTCGATACCAGCTGCTTCATCTATCAGATACAGGCGCATCCGAGGTATGTCGCTCTGACGGACGCCGTTTTCCGATGGATCGAAGAGCCACGTCATCAGGCGTTCACTTCAACCATAACAATGACAGAGTTGTTGGTCCACGGCTATCGGGAAGATGATCGACAAAAGATCGATAGCTTCTACGGTCTACTTTCTCTCTATCCCAACTTGCACTGGATTCCACCGGATTTGGAAACAGCAGACGCGGCTGCGAGAATCCGCGCGAAGTATAAGTTGCGAACTCCCGATGCCATCCAGGCAGCGACCGCTTTACGCTTTGGAGCGACTGGTTTAGTTACAAACGATCCGGTGTTTGGGAGGGTCGAAGGAATTGAGACGGCGGTGCTGGACCATTTTCTCTGATTTTATCCTGCGCTTTCGATCCTTAACCAGAGCGGAATTATGGTTCGAGGCCATCCTAGAACTCGACGTGGAGGCGGAACGAGGGGACGAGGACGGGGCCGCGATCACGGTTATAGCCGGGATTGTTGATATGTTGCAGGCCGGGAGCCACGTAAATGCCGCGCCAGACGTGGGCCGTGTAGTAGGTTTCGATAATATTTTCTCGGCCGTAGTTGAGGCCGCCATCGCCGAGCAGGAAGCCGAGTCCGCCATCGGCCAGGTAATTCTGGTGGTCCTTCTTGATGGCATTGGAGACGAATGCAAGGCCAGCGCGGTCTTGTTTGCGATGCCACCAGGCACCGTCGGCGCCGAGTCCTTCTGCGAAAGTCTGATCATCTTCCGTGTAAGCAAAGGATTCGGTCTTGCCGTTGTCCCAGCCGAAGCGTGCAAAGGCAGTAAGGTAGCGGGCGAGATTCTGTTGGAGGTTGATGCCGAAGCCGTACTTCCGCGTGATGTGCCAGGGATGGTTGGTGATGTCGGGGGCGAGTTCTGGCGCCGGAGCCGAATGATCTTCGAATTGAATTATTGTGTCGCGGTAGATGCCCATGTTGGCATAGTTAGTGTAGGCGAGTAGACGGACTACGCCTGCCTTACCGGGAATTACACCGTGACGCAGTTCGTACTCGTAGTTTTCCGCGTGAACTTGCCAGGGACGATAAACGAGATCGATTCCGTTTGCGATTTTGGGCATAAGACCTTCGACGAAGCGAAAACCCCAGTTGCGATCTTCGTAGTCGGCGGTCAGGCCGACGGTGTAGCCGCGGGTATCGGCGGCATAGTCCCAGGCCCCGTTGTTGTCGGTGGTCCAGTTGATGAATTGCAAATGCGTATCGGAGCCCACCGAGTTCAAATCGAAGAGGTCGGGCAGGGTGAACTTGCCGAAACGGATTTCCAAACGGCGGCGGGGGAGTTCGTCGAAGAGGGAAAGGAAGCTGCGATCGTTCTCTACTTTATCCTTGCTGAGAGCAAACACCTTGTGAATCATGGCCCGGCCCAGGTAGGGAGCTTTGCTCAAAAGAGGATTGCGAACGATATCGAGATCAGTATTACCAGCAAGGCCGAAACCCTGAGTGAGAGCGGATCCGCCAGCTTCTTCCAGATCGACAAGGAGTTCGGTGGAATTGTTGAGGCGTATGCCGCTGTAGAGGGTTAAGACGCGGGATGTGGCCTTTTCGTAGTTGGAGCTGAGACTGTGGGGGCCACTGTATCTCGCGTAAAAAGGCGGATGAGTTTGGAAGATAAAGTTGGCTTGGCCGGAGAGCCAGTACTTCGTATTTTGGAAATGCGGGAACATGGCTTCGGGAGCCTGGCCGGCTGCGGGATCGGAGGGGTCGGCTGCGTCCGGCTGCGGGCTGGAAATCTTCGCGGAGGAAGGAGCATCGGGTTGTTGGGCGAAGGCGGTAAATGGGCAGGCGGCGGAGATCGACAACAAAATCAGGCAGACTACGAATCGCGGGAGAAATGCGCGAGCTGACAAGTTGCATCCTGTGGCCCTCGTGATGTTGAAAATGAATTTCAATTTCATAATTCCACAGTATTTGGGAGGAGAGATCGGCTCAGTGCCTACTATCACCTGCGATTGTGAGTTTCGTCACGCGGTGAACCCGGCCAGCAACCGAGTTCACAAACCAGGATATTAACCTCGGTATATACAAAGTGTTAACTATAGTTAATAGGACGGAATCCGGCAAGTTCGGCGAAAACTCCCGGAGTTGATGAGACTATTGGGTCAGGGATGAGACTACGCAGAACTGGTTAAAGGAATGTTACAGATGGGAGTTGGATGCTGAATCCGCGGGCCAGGGTATGTAGGGTTTATGTGCGCGGCAAGCGATTTGTGCCGTCCCAGATGGAACTGAAAAAAAGGATAGCCCGGAGCCCCCGAAGCCATCCTTTAAAACCCTCCCGGTTAGAAGGGCAACTTGATGACCTGAGGTTACCGGGGCGATGTTGCAAAAATATGGCGGGACGATGAATATCTGATTAATTCCCGGGGGAATGCCGCTGGTATAGTAATCGGTCGAGCAGTCGCTGGTTTACATCCTTAGTTGCGTGGGAGCCTCGATGCCATCCACAACATCCCGAAAGGTGGAGCAGTCGCGCCGTTTGCAGCAGCGTGCGGAAAGCATGATTCCGGGCGGAGTGAATTCGCCGGTGCGCGCGTTTGGTTCGGTAGGAGGCGATCCGCCGTTCATTGTGCGGGGGAAAGGTTCGCATATCTGGGACGCAGATGAAAACGAATTCATCGACTATGTGGGATCGTGGGGACCGCTGATTCTGGGGCATGCCGCGCCGGACGTGCTGGACGCGATTGTAGGTGCGGCGTGCAACGGGACGAGTTTTGGGGCGTCGACGGCGGCGGAGGCGGATCTGGCGGAGTTGGTGATTTCGGCATTTCCGCACGTGCAGAAAGTCCGGTTTGTGAGTTCGGGGACGGAAGCCACGATGTCGGCGATTCGGCTGGCGCGGGCTTACACGAAGCGGAAATATATTGTGAAGTTTGAAGGGTGCTATCACGGGCACTCGGATGCGCTGCTGGTGAAGGCGGGCTCGGGAGTAGCGACGCTGGGAATCCCGGGATCGGCGGGGGTTCCAGAGGAATTTATCCAGTTCACACTGGCTTTGCCGTTTAACGATGTTCAGGCGGTGGAGTATGCGTTCCAGAAGTTCAAACACCAGATTGCGTGCGTGATCGTGGAGCCGGTGGTGGGAAATATGGGATGCGTCCCGGCGGCAGACGATTATTTGGTGGCGTTGCGGCTGATTACGGAGCGGGAAAAATCTGTACTGATTTTTGATGAGGTGATGACTGGATTTCGCGTGGCTTTCGGAGGAGCGCAAGAGCTTTACAACATTCGTCCGGACCTGACGACGATGGGGAAGATTATCGGCGGGGGATTGCCGGTGGGAGCCTATGGCGGTCCGAACGAGATTATGAATCTGGTGGCGCCGTTGGGACCGATGTATCAGGCAGGGACGCTGTCGGGGAATCCGCTGGCGATGGCGGCGGGATGCGCGATGCTGAAACATCTGCGGGAACATAAGGAAGGGATTTATTCGTGGATCGAAAAGTTGAGTAAAGAATTGGTGGAAGGCGTGGCGGCGGCGGCGGAAGATGCGGGCGTGGCGCTGTGCTACAACAGGGTGGGATCGATGTTTACCTGGTTCTTTACCGAGGGGCCGGTGACGGATTGGGAGTCGGCTGCGAAGTCGAATACGGAGGCGTTTGGGAAATTCTTCCGGGCGATGCTGGATAGTGGAGTGTATTTACCTCCATCGCAGTATGAGGCGGCGTTTTTGGGAGCGACACATTCGGAGGAGGACGTGAAGCAGACGGTGGCGGCGGCGAAGATGGCGTTTGCGGCGATGAAGGGCTGAGCGCCGGAGGCTACGGGAGTTGTGCCGATGTCCAGAACCGCCGGGGTCGCGGAGCTAAGTACATAGATCCCCTTCGACTTCGCTCAGGGCAGGCTTTCGCTCCGCTCAGGATGACAAAATTGGCTGACAGCTCGCTGCTGACTTGGCCATCAACTGTGGAATTGTGACAAATTCATATCCTTCATTTTTATAGCGTGTGATCAGACGATCGGTGGCGATCACGGTTTGGGAGCGGTCGGCAGCCATTTGTTTGTGGCCGCCGTCGTGGAGAAGTATTATGTCGCCGCCGCGAATTTTGCTGGTTACCTTTTTCTCGATTACTGCGGCGGGCGGCGCATTCCAGTCGTAGCCGGTGACGTTCCACATGATGGGTTCGAGGCCGAGTTCGCGGGCGATGCGGAGCACGGCGGGGCGGCGTCCGCCGAAGGGTGGGCGGAAGAGATTGGAGTGGGCACCGATGGCATCTTGCAAGGCGGCTTGGCAGGCGGCAAGTTCGCGTTTGATTTCTGATTCGCTCTTGAATGTCAAAAGTGGATGGGTGAAGGTGTGGTTGCCGACGATGTGGCCGGCTCGAGTGATTTGGCGGGCGAGATCGGGACGTTGCTGGACGTAGCGTCCGATGAGAAAGAAAGTTGCTGGAACGTTGTGTTTCGCTAGGACTTCGAGCAGGCGCGGAGTGTGCGGGTCGTTGGGGCCATCGTCGTAGGTGAGAGCGATTTGGCGGGAGTCGTGTGACAGGCCGGTGAAAGTTTTGCCATACCATTGTCCGGTGGGAGACATGGATTGGTAGGCCGCGGTCGCGGCGGCCGCGAGGGATGCGGCGGTGGTCAGGGCGAGGGCGAGCATGTGGGGATTGTATTGCATCGATCATTGATCGTTGGTCATTGGTCATTGCGCGATCGGGGTGATTTGATTGCGGACCTGTGACAGTACTTCGATTACAACTGTGTGCTGGGGCCGGCGAGCTTCGCTCGGCCGGGACAGCCGAAGGCGGCTGTCGCCACATGAGCCGGGCTCTGAACAATTTCTCTGTTAACTCTTCGCGCAATTGCCACTCGGCGATATCCGAGATATCCTGCCAGTTCCGAAATATTGCGAGGCCATGGCGAATCTTTTCGAGCTACCGCGTTACATTGCTGTGGAAGGGCCGATACGGGTGGGCAAAAGCACGCTGGCGCGAATTCTGGCGGAGCGGTTGAATGCGCAGCGGGTGATGGAGCCGGAGTCCAATCCTTTTCTGAGTGCGTTTTATGAGGGAGACCGAGGGGCGGCGTTTCAGGCGCAGTTCGAGTTTCTGGTGCGGCGGTTTGAGCAGTTGCAGGCGCTGGATTTAGGGTCGAGTTCGCAGAAGACCGTGGTGGCGGATTACATTATTGAAAAAGATAAGCTGTTTGCCTGTTTGAATCTGACCGATCAGGAACTGGATACCTACAACCGTTATTACAATCACTTTCGCGAGAAATTGCCGACGCCGGATCTTGTGATCTACCTGCAGGCGACTCCGGAGGTGCTGAAGAAGCGGCTGAAGAAAAAGAATGCTCCGGGCGAGCACGCGGTGAGCGATGAATATCTGGAAGAAGTGGTGAAGGCTTATGAACACTTCTTTTTTCATTACACGTCTTCAGACCTGCTGATTGTGAATACGTCGGATATTGATTTTGTCGATCGGAATGAGGATTTGCAGGAACTGCTGCGCAAGGTAACGGAGCCGATCAAGGGGACGCAGTATTTCTTACCGCTGGGCGGGCAGGAAGCGGTGGGCGCGTAGGGACTGGCGGTGCGGTCGGCGCAACTGCCTCCGTTGGGCACTGGCTGATAGGGCGGATATGGAAGAGTTCGGGTATCAGCAAGGAAAATGGATCAAAATCAGTAACCACGAAGGTCACTAAGTATCACGAAGGAACAGGAACAAGGATACTGTCGACGAACAATAGGTTTGCGGCTACAATAGTTTCAGCATCCAAGAAGATGCGGACAGGCTCTATCCGGCTGGGCTGGAGGGGCACTGGAGGACAAGATGAGTATCACCCCGATTGGCGGGCGTCCCGACATCTCTGGTCGAGATGAGAACCGCCGGAAGGTCACGACCGCATCCCTGCGGGAACAGAAACTCCGTCACGAACCTATTACTTGCTTGACCGCGTATGACTATGCCACTGCGCGCCTGGTGGACGAAGCTGGAATCGAGATGATTCTGGTGGGGGATTCGCTGGCGCAAACTATGCTGGGGTATGAGAACACGCTGTCGGTCACCGTGGACGAAATGCTGCATCACGTGAAGGCGGTGCGGCGCGGCGTTAAGAGTGCGTTGCTACTGGCCGATATGCCTTACGGGTCCTATCAGATCGACGAGAAGAGTGCCTTGAGCAACGCCGCGCGTTTTGTGAAGGAAGGCGGCGCGGAGGTAGTGAAGATTGAGGGCGGAGAAAAGCGTGCGGATTTGATTCGGCGAATTATCGATGCGGAGATTCCGGTGGCTGGGCATATTGGATTGACTCCGCAGTCGGTGAATGTGATGGGCGGGTATAAGGTGCAGGGGAAAAATTTGAGCGGGATTGAGCAGTTGATGCGTGATGCCGTGGCGCTGGACCGGGCGGGGGTGGCTTGCATTGTGCTGGAGGGGATTCCGCGGGAGGTGGCGGCGATGATCACGGCGGAGGTGGGCACGCCGACGATTGGGATTGGGGCGGGTCCGCAGTGCGATGGCCAGGTGCTGGTGTTCCATGATTTGGTCAACTTGACGTTCGGAACTCCGGCCAAGTTTGTGCGGCACTATGGGGATGCGGCTGCGTTAATCAGCCAGGCGGCGCGGGAGTTTCGCGCGGATGTGAAGTCGGTGCAATATCCGTCGGATGAGGAGTCGTATCATCTGGCGAAAGAAACGAAAGCTGGGTTGGATACGGTGTTGGAGCGGAAGCGGGCGATGCAGCGGTGAATTTGCCACGGATTCGCGCGGATAAAGGCAAAATCTGGGTTTCAAAATCTGGGTTTCAAACACAGTTGCTGCGGTGCTAGGCTATGGTTATTGAGGAGGGATTTATGACGCACCTCTTGCCTGGTTTTTTCCTGCCGTTCTTCGGATTTGGGTTTGTGATGTATTTTCTGCCTTCGATCATTGCTCTGGCGAGGAGGAAACGAGATATTACGGCGATCGTGTTGCTGAATTTCCTTCTGGGCTGGACGATGATTGGGTGGGTGGTCGCCCTGGTGTGGGCAGTGAAGACTGACGTCCCCATGGTGGTGCGGTGAAGCTTTTCGCACTTCGATGGAGTGGGCTGCGAGGCGCACTGATATTGGTGTCGATCGTGTGTTTTCTGCTGACGGGGTGCTCGCGGCAGAAGGTTGACGCGCCCGACGCTGTATCGCAACTGCAGGCGGTGGCTCCAGCCGACCCCGCGAAATTTCCGGTGCTGAAGGAGAGTAAGCATTGGAGCAATCCTTATCTGGTGGTGCGTCCGGTGGCAGTGGGATTGCTGACTGATGTGGCAGCAAATGAAGAACAGTTTGTGAAGCCGGACGAAGTTTTGAAGGCGTTGGCGCAATTGCCGGCGGCGGCGTGGCCTTATGGACGCGCGGTCGCGATTCTGGTGGACGCGAAGGCTACGAGCTCGGAGCAGGACAAGATTGCACTGCGACGGAACCGGGGGATTGTTGCCGGGGAATTGCAGAGCGCACATGTAGCCATCAACTGGATTCCCTCCTCTTAGTTACCATCCTTTCAATGAAAGTCTGCAAAACGATCGTGGAAATGCGTGCGGCTTGCGAGGCAGCGCGGCGCGATGGGAAACGTTTGGGCTTTGTGCCGACCATGGGCGCGCTGCATGAAGGGCACTTGTCGCTGGTGCGGGCGGCAAAGTCGGGCTGTGGTGTAGTGACGGCTTCTATTTTTGTTAATCCGACGCAGTTTGGTGCGGGCGAGGATTTGGCGAAGTATCCGCGCAGCTTTGAGCGGGACTGCGAATTGCTGGAACGAGAAGGAGTGACGGTTCTTTTCGCGCCTTCGGTTGAGGAGATGTATCCGGCGGGCGCGATGACGTGGGTTACTGTGGATGGCCTGAGCGACAAGCTGGATGGGCGTTCGCGGCAGGGGCATTTTCGCGGAGTGACTACCGTGGTGGCAAAGCTGTTTCATATTGTCGAGCCGGACGCGGCGTTTTTTGGAGAGAAGGACGCGGCGCAGGTGGCGATTATCCGGCGGATGGTGCGCGACTTGAAATTTCTGGTGGAGATTGTGGCTTGTCCGATTGTGCGTGAGGCGGATGGGCTGGCGATGAGTTCGCGGAATGCTTATCTCGATCCGCAAGATCGAAAACAGGCGCTTGTGTTGCATCGATCGCTGATGCGGGTGAGGAAACTATTCGAGGCGGGGGAACGGAGTGCGGAGAAATTGATGGCTGTGGGTCGCGAAGAGATTGCGGGAGAAAAAGCGGTGCGACTTGACTATTTCGAAGTCGTAAATCCGGAGAGCCTCGATCCGGTAGAAAAGGTTGGGAACGGCGTACTGGTAGCGGTGGCGGCATTTGTGGGCGCGACGAGGCTTATCGATAATATTTTGCTTTGAAGTGGATTTACCTGGCAAGGACTGCGTGGGCTGCTGGTCTTTAGGGCCGTCACCGGAGCAAATCTTGCAGGCGATCTTGTCTGGTAACGTACCTGGCTAAACCCTGCGATATACTTGCGTTTTTTGGAACCGGCGGCGCGGTAAACAAGATCGGAGGAAGGTGATTGATCGTGCCTGCGGACATCCCAATTCTGGCTCTGAAACGGGCGAAGAAGTTTTATGGACCCATTGGGCGTCTGGCCTACGCGATCATCGTATTTCTTACGGTTGACGGGCCAACCGGGCGGTATACACACGATGCACTAACGCGTAAAGGTTCGTGGCCTGCACCCACTTGGACGGTGGCGGTCTTTTTTCTGACCCTGCTCATCTACGCCACAATGCGCCGTTTCCTGGACATCGGATTACGTCCTTGGATTGCCATCCCCTACTCGATTCTCACGTTTTGCCCTTATCTATTACTCTTCCATAGTCACACAATGAGCTTTTGGATACCTACCCTGAGCGCCCTGATTCTCCAGTCTCCCGCGATGATTTTGAAGGGTCGAGACTCCGACATGACCTGACAAACGCCGTTATGGGAAGACGTTCTCCGCTCTTCGCAAATCTTGGGGGACTGCGCCAGAAACTTGACTGTGAAAGATCAGCGCGGCCTTGAGTGGCCCTTCAATCCGATCCGTCGCCAACGATTTGTCGGGCACCTCGCACGCGTTAGGGCCGATAGGAGAGCTCGACGATTCCTTACGCGAACGCCTTAAACGTTCTGTCGACCAGCACCTGTGAATGCCCCGATCCCGCGTCGCTTGGGATCGGGATTTACCCACACACCGGTCCTCCGCCGCGACCCGCAATCTCGCCCGATGGCTCGACTCCTGCTCTATCTCGGCAATCTTGAGTATCCGGACTATGGTCCTCCTATTTTGCAGTACAGCAACCCCTATATCATTCCGGGCACTCCATGCAGCGCAGGATTTAGCGGGTGGGCTGCGCATTGGACAGGGCCGCGGAGGTAGGTTGAGGCGAGAGCTTTTGCGTGACTAAAGTTTCGATCTGCGACCACAGGTGCGGATCGCACTCGCTTTGCATGTGGCCGGGGGTGAAGACGCGGTCCCACCAGGAGGCTTCCGGGCAGTCCACCGGACTTTTCTTGTAATCGATGCGGTAGTTGCCCAGAATTTCTGTCTTAGCGGGATCGGCGGCGGCGATCTGGCGGCGGCCGTGAACGAAGCCTTCCGTTTGATAAAAGTTAATGGCTTCGGAGACGTTATCGGGAATGACGGAATCGTTCTGCCATAGCTTGGCCACGCTATCGACCTGCACTGTTAATAGAACCGGAATACCGCGGCGCTGCAGATCGCGCGCCAGCAGCACGGCGGCGGAGGCTCCCCAACTCTGGCCGAAGAGAACGATGTGAGCGCGAGTTTTTTCTTCGGGAGAGAGCACGCCGTCGTGGTTGACATCGAGGAGACGAAGGACGTCGTCGTAGGCACGCTTCCTGCGCCGGTTCTCGAAGACACGGACGTAGGTTCCTTTGGGAGTGGTTTGACGGATGCGCTGCGCGAGCTGAACGGGGCCGTGGTGAGGGTTGTCATGGCTCACGAAGCCGCCGACGAAACCGATGACGATGTTAGATGGAGGTGCTGTAGCATCAGAGCGAGCAAGTGAGGTATTAGCGGCTCGGGACAAAATGGGTATTGCGGCAGCTGCCAGTATTACTAGACCGACGATCGATGTGCGAAGGGCTGAAACCCGAGACATACAGATTCCTGTTCGATGAGATGAATTGTCCCAACCGGAGGATGCCGTAATAAAAAATGTGCTGGATCGCGCATCGGCGGCCAGCCGCGGCCGGCTGGGCAAATGCCTGGAACCGTGCGGTCCTTAGGCACTTTAACCCGAGCGCAAGTCTACACCAGGGTGTCAAGTTACGGAGAAGCGTTTCTTGCCGGAGATGAATGGATTTCCGGCGAGGATAAATCGCAGCGGCTGGTCGGTTGCCTTGGTGATGCCGATGCGGGGAGTGATGCGGATATTTGTGGCGCGGAAGCCATCTTCGCCGAGCCATAGGGCGGAAGCGGGCGAGGTGAGATCGGCGCCGTTGTCGCGGGAGCGGGTGATGCCGAAGGCTTGGGCGAGGCGTCCGGGGCCGCTGGTCAAGCGAGGCAGATCGTGCGGGGTGAGGGGAGAGATTCCGCGAGAGCGGGCCATTTCTTCCATGCCAAAGAGAGGTTCGACGGCGCGAAACAGTACGCCGCCTGCTTTGCCTTCGCGCTCGCAGGAGACATTCAAACAGTAGTGATTGCCGTAGATGAAATAAACGTAGGCGAAACCGGGAGGGCCAAACAGCACGGAATTGCGGGGGGTATGGCCTGCGGCGGAGTGGGCGGCGGGATCGTTGGCTCCGAGGTAAGCTTCGACTTCGACGATGCGGGCGGCGAGGCGGACCGAGCCTTCGCGGACCAAGATTTTGCCGAGAAGCGCGCGAGCTACGCGGCTAGGGCTGCGGGCGAAAAAAGAGCGGTTCAGCGGCTGAATGTGGGGCGGGTTCGGACGAGTGGCGTGCTTTTCCATTCCTTTGAAATCATAAGAGCGTGGCGATGGGTTTGTCCTGTGAGCGAGAATCTGCAAAGGCGACCACAGGGGCTGAAGCCCAAATCTATTAAAGTCTTAACGCGGCGCTGAAGCGCCGCTCTTCCACGTTACTGCCGACGGCACGCTAGACCACCTTCGCGTCCATTACGCCGACAGTTGGCTAGAGCGCTTCGTGACACTTGCTGCCGACGTGTTCTGCCGAATCGTGTTGAAACGATTCTTCACCTTGATAAGGTCTACGCGGAACTATGCCGCGCCTTTGGCTGATTCTTTTAAGTAGGCCAGAACCTCCACGGCGTGGCCTTCGGGCTTTACCTTGGGAAAGATGTGCTGGATCTTGCCATCAGGTCCGATTACGAATGTAGTGCGGGCGATCCCCATGACTTTCTTGCCATACATGTTTTTTTCCTGGACGACGCCGTAGGCCTCGGCGACTTTCTTGTCGGCGTCGGCCAAAAGGGAAAAGGGGAGTTTAAATTTATCCTGGAATTTCTTCTGGGCTTTCGGAGTATCTGGGGAAATGCCGAGGAGGACGGCGCCGGTTTTCTGAATCTGCTTGTACGTATCGCGGAAGGCGCAAGCCTCGACGGTGCATCCGGGAGTATCGGCGCGAGGGTAGAAGTAGAGCACGACCACTTTGCCGCGCAGGGATTTGAGGGAAACTTCCTTGTCGTTCTCGTCGTGCAAAGTAAACTCGGGAGCCTTATCATTGATGTTGATATTCATGAGCATCTCGCTTCCAGGGAAATCAGGGTTGAAGGCTGCATCCGCGGACGTGGCACGGGTTGAGCCGGCGCCGGGAGGAGTTGTCTCCAAGAGATTCTTATATCGCAGATTGGGGTCGTTCGTCATTGTGGTTCTCGCCTTGTGGGGGATGGCCGCGATTCCAAGCGGCGGGCAAGAGGAGCGGCCTCAGATTGTTCCGCGGAGAAGCCGGCCACAGGAAAACAAGAAACCGAAGAACGGCAAGGAACCGCGCGCGGTTGGCATTGTGCAATTTAGCGGCAGCAGCAAGGGGACGCTGATTCCGGTCGCCATCCTGATTGACGGGAAGTTTTACGATGCGAGCGCGTACAAGGCGGACCCGGTGCCGATGGCGCTGGAGTCGGGTACGGTGTATGAGGCAGAGCAGACGGGCGACCCGGATGGGTTGTTCGTGGTGAATGGAGCGCTGCATAGCCAGAGTCCGGGGAGCGCGCATCCGTGGGTGGGTACGGGAACTTACTTGCCGCCGGGAACCTCGGCGCCGAAGGACAGTCGAAAAGCAGAAGACGTGCCGGTGGGGATGGGGGGGAGCAGCGACGATGAACCGCCGCGGCTGACGAGAAAGGGCGATTCAAAAACGGCGGGAACGTCGGACTCGAAAGCATCGGACTCGAAATCGGCGAGCGGTGACAAGCCTGCTGATGCGAGCGGCAAGCAACCGGCGCCGGCGGGGCAGAGTAGCTCGGGGCAAGGTTCTGCAAGTCAATCTGCGCCGGGCCAGTCAGCTCCAAGTCAATCAACCCCAAGTCAATCAACCCCAAGTCAATCAACCCCAAGTCAATCAACCCCAGGTCAACCGGCTCCAAGTCCATCATCGCCGGGCCAGTCAGCTCCAAGTCAGTCAGGTGGGGGGCAGACCCCACCGAGTCAGAATTCACCCGCTG
>JBAVQD010000055.1:0-18000 GCA_049693675.1 Candidatus Sulfotelmatobacter sp.
GCCGAACTCGCGCGCATCTTCGCCGACGACTACATCCAATACAACGAATCCGGCGATGCCTCGACCAAGCAAGAGCTCCTACACAATCTCAAGTCAGGCCAGATCCGCTACCTCTCGATGATCTCCACCGGCCGCCGCATCCGCCTGCTCAGCGAAGATGTAGCCATCGTCCGCGGCTCGGAAGACGACGACGTCGAACAAGGGGGTCAACGCTTTCCTGTTAGCTACGTGTATATGGATGTGGTTATGAAACGCAATGGCAAGTGGAAAATCGTGGCGTCGCAACTGGCAAAGCCGGCGTAGACGCGACGTCCCGCACGCATACTTAGCTCTCGGTGCGCATTCTGTTCTGCCAATGGCTCCAAACAAACCACGCCACCGCCGCCACCAGCATCACTCCAATCACCGCATCAAACTTGTGAAAGTATTTTCCTAACTCGCGCCAGTTCTGTCCCAGTTTCATTCCAAAATAAGCCAGCGCCAAACACCACGGCCACGATCCCAGAAACGTGTAAAGATGAAACCGCCCCCGCGGCATACGCGCCACTCCCGCAGGTAGAGCGATGAACGTTCGTATTACCGGTAGCAACCGCCCGAAGAAAACTGCCAGATACCCCCAGCGCAGAAAAAAGCGGTCCGCCCAATCAAGCTCACGCCGGCCCATCAGAATCCATCGCCCATACCGCTCCACCAGCGGACGACCGCCATAGCACCCAATTTCGTACGCCACCAGCGAGCCCAAATTACATCCAATCGCACCCGCAGTCGCAACCCACAACAACTTGAATGTTCCGGTGAAAACCAGATATCCCGCAAATGGCATGATCAATTCCGAGGGCAGCGGAATGCACGCCGACTCAATCCCCATCAACAGCATCACGCCGGCGTAGCCAGTCGCGCTGATAACGGAATTAATGAACACAAAGATGACAGCGAGCAGTTTTTCAGTCATGAAAGTTGAAACAGAGAATGGGCTGGATCAGTGTATCGGAAATTGCAAGCTAGAATGAGCGCCCTAAAATGACCCTTCCTGCGTAAACGTATATCCCGGCAGCGCCGCCCCTTGCGGAGTCTTGGTGACTTTGATGCGGACAGTCGGAGCATCCGGCGCCGTAATCCCCGCCGGCCTCAGCATGGCATATTGCGTGAACACCTCGCTGTACACCTTGGTGACCAGATAATCCTGGCCATCCGTATCGCTGCGCCACACCTGCCCGAGCTGAATCGAACTCACGGCCATAATAATTCTCAGAAGATGAAGGACTGAACCTCAAGACTACCGAGTGATGTTAAGCCCGTCAATCATCGCTCTGGTTACCGAGGTCTCTGCTAAGATGTTGCCCTCATGCCCTGCGGCCAAACCCCTCGCCAACCCGCCCGCACCGGCCGCCAGGACCGTGTGGAGCGGACGCCCCCGTCCGCGCAAGCAGCGCCAAGAAAACAACGTGGTAGCAAAAGAGCTCGTGTAGGGACGGCCGCCCCCGGCCGTCCAGCCACTACCACAGGTCCGCTAGCTACCAAACAAAAGAAGCAATCCTACAATCCCCTCGCTCCCGAGCGCATCTCCGAAATCCTGCGCCGCCTCGACCAACTCTATCCCGACGTAACCTGCGCTCTCACCCACACCAGCGCCTGGGAACTCCTGGTCGCGACCATCCTCTCTGCGCAATCGACCGACGTAAACGTAAACCGCGTCACGCCCGAACTCTTCCGCAAATATCCGACCGTCGAAGCCTTCGCCGCGATCACTCCCGAACAACTCGAGCCCGACGTACGCTCCACCGGTTTCTTCCGCAACAAATCGAAATCCGTCGTGGGCGCGGCGAAGAAAATCGTCTCCGACTTCGGCGGTCAAGTCCCACTCAACATGAAGGATCTTCTCACTCTCCCCGGCGTCGCCCGCAAAACTGCGAATGTGGTCCTAGGTTCGTGGTTCAAAATAGCGGAGGGCATAGTCGTTGACACCCACGTGCACCGCATCTCCCGCCGCCTCGAACTCACCACCAACGATGATCCGCAGAAAATCGAGCAAGACTTAATGCGCATCATCCCGCGCGAAAAATGGATACTCTTCGCCCACCAGCTCATCTGGCACGGACGCAAACTCTGCATCGCCCGCAAACCCAAATGCGTCGACTGCCTCCTCGAAGACATCTGCCACGCCGCCGACAAAACCTGGAGCACAGTAGAGATGCATAAGAACGCGAAAGCATAGTTTGTATCCCAAAGTCATTCTGTCATCCTTCGCGAAGCAAAAGCCTGCCCTGAGCGAAGGCGAAGGGGACCTATGCACCCGCTTCCACCACCACTGGCGCCCGTGTTCTCTGCTAAACTTTTCCTTCCGAGTCACCACATATGCGCTCTTCCATCCTGTTTGCTATCGTCATACTCATGAGCACAGTCGTCGCAGAAAACCTGCTAGCCCAAACCCTCCCTACGCCACAAGCAGTAACAGATCCGAAAAAGATCGCCTCCAAGCCCAACGCCGAAGTCGAACCCAAGAGCCTGACTATCGAAAAGCTCTTTATGACGCGCCAGGTCGGCCGCGCCACGTGGTCGCCGGACGGCAAACAAATCGCCTTCATCTCCAACATGAGCGGACGCAACAATCTCTGGCTCGTCCCCGCCGAAGGCGGATGGCCCGTTCAACTCACAGTCAGCGACCAGCGCCAGACCGCGCCCGCCTGGTCTCCCGACAGAAAGTGGATCGCCTATCAATCGGACTGCGATGGCGACGAGCAGTGGGATATTTTTCTGGTCTCGCCGAAAACCGGCAAAGTGGTGAACCTCACCAGCACTCGCGAGATCGCTGAGCAGAACCCCACCTGGTCGCCTGATGGCCGCTACCTTGCCTATGAGGTCAAACCAAAAACGTCGGCGGCCTATGAGATCGACGTCTACGACACGCTGATGCGCGAGGTGAAGCACATCACCACCGGCACTCCGCAGGATCAAAGCAATTCGGATCCCATCTGGTCCAAAGACGGAAAATATATCGTCTACACGCAAGAGCAGGCCAAGGGTACGGATTCGAACATCTTCATCGCGGACGTCGCTACGGGAAAGGGCACATTGCTCACGCCACACGGCGGAGAGCAGCGCTACTGGGCCAACGATATCGATCCTCGCTCGATTCCAGACGGCGGCAAGATACTCATCACGTCGAATGCGGCAAACGGTTACGACAATATCGGCCTGCTGGATATCGCCAGCAAAAAGATTTCCTGGCTCACCCAGGACAAATGGAGAATCCGCGGCGGCGAATTCTCTCCCAACGGCAAGCACCTCACCTTCAGCGCCGACGTCGACGGCAACGAAGACATTTACTTGCTCGACCTCGTCTCCAAAAAATCAACCGCCTTGCCCATCCCGAAGGGTGTCAATGAGCCTGCCGGCGGTCATTCCGCCTTCACCGGAGGTAAAAACGACAAAGACAGTCTCCGCCTGCTCTACTATCACAACGGCCCCACCGCTCCCGGCGATCTCTGGGTTTACACGCTGGCCACCGGCAAGTCGCACCAGATCACGCATTCGCTCGTCGCCGGAGTTCGCTCCGAAGATATGGTCGAGCCTTACCTCATCCACTATCCCAGCCGCGACGGCAAGTGGACTATATCCGCCTTCCTCTACGTGCCCTTCAACATGGCGCGCAACGGACAGAATGCCGCCATCGTTTATATCCACGGCGGACCCACGTCGCAGACTATGAATTCATTCAACCGCTTCATCCAGTACGCCGCCAATCAAGGCTACATGGTGCTCGCGCCCAATTACCGCGGCTCAACCGGATACGGAAAAGAATTTCAGCAGGCAAATTTATTCGACATGGGCGGCGGCGATCTGCAAGACGTTCTCGCCGGCGTCGAGTGGATCAAGCAAACCGGTCATCTCGATCCCAAGAAAATCGCTGTCATGGGCGGTAGCTATGGCGGCTACCTCAGCATGATGTCCGTCACCAAAGCGCCCGACGTCTGGGCCGCGGGCGTGCCGATCGTTCCTTTCGTAAACTGGTTCACCGAAATCGAAAACGAAGATCCGGTGCTGCAACAGTCCGATCTCGCGACCATGGGCGACGTCGTAAAAAACAAAGCGCTCTACGAAGACCGCTCGCCCATCAACTTCATCGACCAGATCAAAGCGCCGCTGCTGCTCCTCGCTGGAGGCCACGACCCGCGCTGCCCCAAATCAGAAACCGAGCAGGTCGTCGACGCCATCAAAAAACGCGGCGGCACCGTCGACTACAAGATCTATGAGAACGAAGGCCACGGCTTCGCCAAAGTTGAGAATCAAATCGACGCCTACAAACGCGTTGCCGATTTTCTGCAGGCGCACGTCCCGCCCGCCGATTGCAGTTGCTCGCTGAATGAATAGTTAATTTCGTCTGGAAGATTGTGAAGCCGCAATGGCTTTTACCAGACCAGGAATCGTAAATTCCTTCGCGTTAATATCGGCGCTAAGCCCCAATTCTCGCAGGGTAGAAGACGTCACCGGCCCGATAGAAGCAAGTCGAATTGCGGAGCCAAATTGAATCGCGGAGCCCCGGACGCCTCGTCCGGGGAGCGCTTCCACCGCTCGCTTTGCGGAACGCGCCCCACCCAGCAACTCCACAAAATTCCGCACCGTCGAAGAGCTGGTAAACGTCACCACATGCGGCCGCCGCCGCGGATTCCCGAACACCTTCAATAAGCGCTTCCGAGAGGTCTGGGGGACAATGGTTTCATAAGCCTCCACTACATCTACTTGCGCCCCGGCTTTTCGCAGCTCGCGCGGAATCACATCGCGCGCAACTTTCGCCCGCACCAGCAGTACACGCTTTCCCAGCACCCGCCTGTGCAAGCTCCGCACCACAGACTCCGCTACGTATTCCTTCGGAACCACATCTACTTTAGCCCTGTGTTGTTCGATCGCCCGCTTCGTCGCCGGCCCAATCGCCGCAATATGCAAGGGCTTTAGCTCTGTATCACTCAAACGCAACGCGCGCATCCGCGCCCACATCGCCTCCACCCCGTTTACGCTGGTGAGAATCAGCCAATCGTACTCCGCAAGACTTTTCAACGCCGAATCCAGCGGCCTATAGCTGCGCGGTTTGCGGATTTCAATGAACGGAATTTCAATTACTGCAGCACCCAGCCTGCGCAACTCACCGGATAATGCGCTCGCCTGATGCCGCGCCCGCCCCACCAAAACGCGCACACCCGAAAGTGCTCCCTTTCCTGCGCCGCTGTTTCTAGCCCCCTTCCTCATTCGCCTGACTTCTTCTCCGGAGCCTTGCCGAGCCGCTGCTCCTTCATCATGCAAGCCACACCCGACACAACCGAGTCTTCCGCCTTCTCGAGCGACGCAATCACATTCGCCTGATCCTCACGAGTACGATTCTGGCTGAGCTTAAATTTGCCTTCAATTTTCGTCGCCACGATTTCAAAGCCCACGATCTGGCGAAGCATGTTCTGCTGATATTTCTGACTCAGCCCCTCCCATTGTGCGCGATAAGCCGGTTCGAATGTCTCCATCAGTTCGTGCAGCATCCCATGCACATCCTGCTCGGAAGAAAAGATGCGCACCTTACCGTAAACATGCACCGCCGCATAGTTCCACGTAGGCACGCTCTCCCGCGCCGTGTAGTTTGTCGGCGAAATATAGGCGTGGGGTCCGTGGAAAATAGTTAAGCACTCTGCATTCTGCTCGAGATGCCGCCAGTGCGGATTGGCCTTGGCTACGTGCCCGTGCAGAATCACTCTCTCGTCTTCCGTCCGCACGAACAAAGGAAGATGCGTGGCGAACGGCCCGTCCTCAGTCGACGAAATCAAGATGGCAAACGGATTCGCGCGCATGAACGCAACCGCGTCCGCATCATGCCGCAAACGAAAATGCTCAGGAATATACAAGGTCCGATCGCCTACTCTTTCGTTATTTCGTTCCTCCGCACGTGCAAAACTTTTTCTACCTCGGCGATCACCACGCCCGCCCCATCCTGCACCTGCACCGAAAAGACCGGCTCATACTTCGGCAGAGTCTTCAGTTTCTCGCGAATGTCCTCGATCTGGCTATCCGACAAGCGAAACTCGGCGCGAACCGTTCCCTTCCCCGGCTTTCGGTAGCGGATGCTCGCAGCCTTGTCCCACACTATATATTCGTCGCCCAAATTCGCCATCAGCATCAGCATATAGAACGCGTCGGTCATGGCAAACAGCGATCCCCCGAAATGTGTGCCGACATAATTCGCATTCCAGGAGCGCAGCTTCATCTCGACATCCACAGACTTCATATCGGGTGAAATACGCTTAACCCGGATACCGGCCCCAAGGAATGGGGGCCAGAGATTGATCCAGCGGCGGAGAGCGTGCGAACTCTTCGTTCCACCGAGAAGTTGAAGGAGGACGCTGCCGCTCTTCATGTCGGATCACAAAGGAGATTACGGCTGCGGGGGGATGGCCAACCCACGCCCGTACACGGCGTCGAGAATCTCATCGCCTCCGCGGCGTAGTAATGTATCGCCCACCGCATTCCCCAGATGCTCAGGACCGTTCAGATCGCCATCGCGGGATTCGCGCAACAATTTCGATCCATCCGGATCGGCCACGATCGCCTCCAGATGCAATTTCCCGTCTCGCAGTTCCGCGAACGCGCCGATAGGAACCTGACACCCTCCGCCCA
This sequence comes from Candidatus Sulfotelmatobacter sp., assembly GCA_049693675.1. Lineage (GTDB taxonomy): Bacteria > Acidobacteriota > Terriglobia > Terriglobales > Acidobacteriaceae > Sulfotelmatobacter. The sequence goes on from JBAVQD010000055.1 coordinate 6,655, forward strand.
ACCGATTCAACAGTGCCCGCTCGCAAGTGGTGGCAGCACGCGCCGCCGCGTTGTCTAGGAATGCCAGTTCCTCACGCGTCACCGAATCGCCTTCACGAATCTCAATCCCCAGCGCCCCCTGCCCCGCCGCCGGACACATCATCTCCGCTGGAATAATCTGCTTAACCAGTTCCGTCTTGCCCAAACGCTTCAACCCGGCCGAGGCCAGAATAATTGCGGCGTATTCGCCCTGTTCCAGCTTGCGCAGCCGTGTATCCACGTTCCCGCGCAAAGGATGAATATCGAGATCGGGACGAATCGCCTTGAGCTGCGCCTGCCGCCGCAGGCTGGATGTTCCCACGCGCGCCCCTCGCGGCAGATTCTCAATTCTCGAATAACTCCGCGAGCAGAACGCATCCCGCGGATCTTGTCTCTCAGTGATTGCCGCAATTTCAAATCCCGGGGGAAGTTCGGTGGGCAAGTCTTTCAATGAATGTACCGCTAGATCGACGCGCCCGGCGGCAAGAGCTTCCTCAATCTCTTTCGTGAACATGCCTTTGGTGCCAACCATCGCCAGCGCGACATCCGTAATCTTGTCCCCGGTAGTATGGATAATTTCAATCTCAACTTCGTGTCCGCGCGCGCGCAGTAACGCAGAGATATGATTGGCCTGCCAAAGAGCAAGCTGCGAACCGCGCGAGCCGATGCGGAGGCGAGCCATCAGTGGCGCGTCTCCATTTCTTTCTTGCTGGAAGCTTCTCCGCGACCAGCCTGCGACGCCGGCCCTTTTTCCTTGTCGTGAAGATTAAACAGCCTGCGCACTACATCAATCACCGTCGTCGCTTCCGATTCTCGCGCCGCCGTCTTCAGTGTAGTGATCGGCGTATGCATCACTTTGTTGATGATGCCGCGGGTCAGCGTTTCCACCGCCATTTCCTGCTCGGGAGTCAACGCCCCCATGCGGCCGCGAACCCGATCAATCTCCGCCTGCCGGATGGTCTCCAGATGATCCTGCAAGCTCACGATAGTCGGCACCACATCGAGCGTATGCAGCCGCGCTTCGAATCGTTCCACTTCGCTGGTGATAATCGCTTCGGCAAGTTCCGCCTCATGGTGTCGATCGGCAACGTGACCGCTGACCGCCTGCTGCAGGTCATCGATGTCATAAGCGAAGATGCCGTCCAGCTTGGCCATCTCCGGCGAAACGTCACGCGGCACCGCAATATCGATAAAGAACATCGGCTTGTTTTTGCGGCGCGCGAGAAATTGTTCCCCATGCTCGCGCCGGAAAATAGCGTGAGGTGCGCCGGTGGATGTGATCACAATATCGGCCCGGTCGCACGTGTTATAAAGATCCTCAAACTTAATGGCCTGACCATTAAACTTCTGCGCCAGCCCAATGGCGCGGTCGTAAGTACGGTTCGCTACAAAAATCGACGCGCAGCCATGCGCCATTAAATGCCGGGCCGCCAGTTCGCTCATCTTTCCCGCGCCGACGATAAAAACATTCTTGCCCTGCAGCGTCCCGAAAATCTTCTTCGCCAATTCCACCGCAACCGAGGCAATGGAAACCGACGATGTTCCCACCGCTGTCTCGGTGCGTACTCGCTTGGCCACCGCAAAGGCGCGAGTAAAAAGCTGGTCCAGCTGTCCACGCACCGCCCCCACGGCGCGAGCCGTAGCATAAGCCTCTTTCACCTGCCCCAGTATCTGCGCCTCGCCCACTACCATCGAATCCAGACTCGACGCTACGCGAAAAATATGCCGCACCGCGTCCTTCTCGCGAAACTCATACAGATGCGCGTCCAGTTCAGCCGCCGTCAGGTGAAAATGATCGTGCAGAAATCCGCGCAGGTCGGCCGATCCATTGCTCGTATGAGTTACGACTTCCACCCGGTTGCAAGTGGAAATAATCATCCCCTCTTCGATTCCCGGATGCGCCGCCAAGTCGCGGCAGCAATCCGGCAGCCGCGACTCAGGAATCGCAAGCCGCTCCCGCACCTCGAGCGGAGCGCTCTTGTGATTCACGCCGATGAGCTGATATCTCATGAAGCAGCAAACCTGTGGATGGCGGAAAAGTAATTCGCGGCCCAGGCCACGATAGCGGCCACAAACGCAAACGTAGCCAGCACCGCGGCCCGCCGTCCGCGCCATCCCGAATTCCAGCGCGTGAACACCATAATCATGTACACGACCCACATCAAAATCGAGAGCAGAATCTTCGGATCCTCAAAATCAATATGTCCGTAAGTCGACATCGCCACAATCGACCCCGTAATCAGACCCAGCGTCATGAACGGAAACCCCAGCAGCAATGACCGGTAGCCGATCTGGTCAATCACTTCCAGCGCCGGCAGAAAAGAAATCAGGCTGCTCGGTTTCTTGGCCTTCAGTCGCCGCTCCTGCAGCAGGTATAGCAGGCTGGCGCCAAAGCTGAGCACCAGCGCCGCATATCCCGTAAAAATCAGAATGATATGCGCAATCAGCCATCCCTTATGCTGCACAAACGATGTCAGCAGCACTGGCTGTTCATCCACCGCCGCCACGAACGTCAGAAAAAACACAATAGGAAACACCACTACGCCCGGCGAGGTGGTTTTGTAGATGGCATAAATGACCATGAAAAACGTCATGGAAAAAAACGCCAGCAGCGACTCGCCATTGTGCACCGATGCCCAAGCCACGTGCCCGGACAGAAAAAGTTCGGTCAGTGAAACGAAGTGGAAGACCATGCCCAGGCTGGCGGCATGCAGCGCAATACGGCTGAAAAGATCGCTGGTGCGGCTTAGTGCAAAAAAGGCATAAACCAGCCCAACAAAATAACAAGCCAGCGCGAAGCGTAACCAAAGCAATGCCATAGGCAAGGTAAGTATCAGAGTCCGCTGAGCTTAATGCAAGTCAGCCCCAGTTTTTCAAGAGTTGTGGGCTGCCCCAGGAACCCCATCCCTCCACGGATTATATTCTGCACAGAGAACCTGGGAGGCGGAAACGCCAGCCATCACGCGCGCTTGTGATCTCCATCACAATCGGTTCACTCCACTCCCAGAGTAGTCAGCGATTCCTCAAGCATATCCGCATCAATCACGAGACGCCGCCCCTCCGCCATAACATCTTCCAGTTCGTCGAAGGCGCGGAACACTCGCAGCTTGGCCGCAGCATACTGCTCCGCTTCCGTCAGGCTACGCCCGTGAATGCTGGCCCACTTGGTTAATGACTTATCCGGTAGAAAGACGCTAACCGCGTAGGTCATTTTGCGGTCGGAAGTTACATCAAACACGAATTCCGTGGCCGGAGATTCCGGGTCCTCAGCCAGCGCAGCCCGTTTACCCACGAAATAATACTGGTACACGTATCCCTGGGTGCCCGCGTAGGTCTTAAGCCGGCGTAGGGTCATGCCGACATTATGAACGGTCGATGCAGATTTGTCGCCGGGTTAGCGCTGGATTCAGCACTCCGTTCTCGTCTGCATGCTCCGGCTTATCCAGAGCACCGCGTCTATGGCCGTTAGAGCGACGAACCAACAAAGTCTCCGACCAACCTCGCGATTCAGAGGTCGCCGCGTCCAATGCAAAATGCTCCCGTCGGGAATATGGACGTGGGGCGCTGTTATCGATCGGTTCCCTAGCTTTCTTTGTCGACCATTTCACATCGTCAGAACCACGCGAAATTCGGCCTTGCCGCTTATCATCCGGGCATAGGCCTCAGCCGCTTTTTCGAGCGGATACGTTTCAATCATGGCGCGCACACCGCTTGTTTCGGCGAAGCGCAATGTGTCCTCGGAATCGGCTGGGGTTCCGGAGGCCCAGCCTTGAATGGTCTTGCTCCCATTGATGAGTTGCAGCGGCGTGACCTCAATGGGATCGGATGATGCGCCAACCACCATGAGCTCTCCGTTCGGCCCCAGGCCGTCGATCAGCTCCGACATCGCTTTTGAATTCGGGGCGGTGGCCAGAATCACTCGCGCTCCACCGAGCTTCTGTAATTCTTCGGCCGCATTCATCGACTGGCTGTTGATGTACACGCTGGCTCCGAGTTTCTTGGCGAGCACCGCGTTCCCCGGCCCACGCCCGATGGCGGCCACCTTATAACCAAACTTGTTCGCGAATTGAATTCCCAGGTGACCCAGGCCGCCAATACCCTGCACCGCAACCAGATCGCCGGGAAGCGCGCCGCTGTGGCGTAGTGCGTTGTACGTGGTAATTCCAGCGCACAACAGTGGAGCGGCGTCCACATCACTCAGAGTTTCAGGGATCGACACCAGCGCCTCCGCAGGAGCCACCATGTATTGCTGGTATCCCCCGTCATAGCTGATGCCGCAAACTTTAAGATTCCGGCAATTGCGGAAATCTCCGCGCCGGCATTCGCGACAGGTATTGTCTTGGCCGCCATGCCAGCCGACGCCAACTCGCTGTCCCTTCTTCCACTCGGAAACGCCGTCACCCACTTCATCAATGACGCCCGCAACTTCATGTCCGGGAACGCGCGGATATTGAATTCCCGGCCACAAGCCGTCTTTCGTGAGCACATCACTGTGGCAAACTCCGCAGGCCTGCACCTTGATGCGTACCTGTCCGGGCTCTGGCTCGGGAATCTCACGCTCAACAATCTCAAAATCGGCGCCGGGCTTGGAGACTTGCGCCACCTTCATCTGCGTCATCTTCATGGGTACTACTCTGTTCGTTGCCATAAATCCTCCTATGAATTTTCTCTGGTTTGATAACCATAATCCGTGGTCGCGTCCGTGATGAGTTGAGCGTCGGAATGGTGTATGTCCAACCTCCACGATCCGGCTGTGAACGTTGTCTTGCTGGGAGCGCCCATAGCGAGCATGCCCGCCACTAAAAACAGAAGCTTGTATTTCCACATTTCCTTCTCCTCCCTCCAGATTAATTTTTCTGCGACTGGCCAATGGAACCCTTGCAAAGGCCCTGGGTTAAGGTGATGAGAACGGGAAGAATGAGCAAGCTAGACGTCGCGGCGAACCCCGAACCGGCTCGAGCCGCTTGGATCAAGTCAGCATCTTTTCCTCCCCACAGAATGGGAGGAACGATCAGGCCAAATTAATCCGATTCAATGCGAGAAAGTTTATAGAACTTTATCCCTGTGGTCAATCGACCGCTGGGCCTCAAGCAAACCCTTTATCCGAGCGATCTCGCACCAAAGTACCGATACGGTCCAAAGGAATTAACTTTCCCCGGGAATATGCCGATATCTTCCTTGGATGTTCTCCTCCATTGGCAAATCAAAATGACCGACCACTGGCATTGGATTGCTCTCGGCACACTCATTCTGCTCGCCATCTATGAGGAAATCCGTATTTATCGGATTCACCGCGAATCAGAAAAACGCGAAGAATTATTTCAGATCGTTACCGAAAACGCCGCCGACATGATCGCCTTGGTGGACGTGAAAGGCAACCGACTCTACAACAGCCCCGCCTACCGCCGCGTCCTCGGTTATTCCCCCGCCGAACTGGGAGAAACGTCAGCCTTCGATCAGATTCATCCCGACGACCGTTTTAAGGTACTCGAAGCTGCCCGCGAAGCCCGCAGCACCGGCCTTGGGAAAAAACTTGAATACCGCATTCGCCACAAAGACGGCAGCTGGCGGGTTCTCGAATCCATCGCCGGCACCATCCGCAATGCCAAAGGCGAAGTCGGAAAACTCGTCATCGTGAATCGCGACATCACCGACCGCAAGCGCGCCGAACAACAAGCCGAGCACAATTCCTTTCATGATGGTCTGACCGGATTGCCCAATCGCCGCCTCTTCCTCGATCGCCTGCAGCAATTATTCGAGCGCGCCCAGCGCAATCCCCGCGACCAGTACGCCATTCTGTTCGTTGATCTCGACGGCTTTAAAGTTTTCAATGACACCATGGGCCCCGCCGCCGGGGATCAGATCCTGATTGAATCTGGCCATCGCATCGAAGCCGGGCTTCGCGACGAAGATACCGTGGCGCGTCCGCAGAATCAGCTCACCGCCAGAAATGCCGTTCTCTCACGGCTGGGTGGAGATGAATTCACCATCCTGCTCGAAGGCATCACCGATCCCAGCGATGCCATGCGCGTGGCGCAACGCATTCTGTTAGCGCTGGCCAAACCGCTTCTAGTGGAGGGCCGAGAAGTGCGCCCCTCAGCCAGCGTAGGAATCGCGATCAGCGCGATCACTCATGCGCGAGCCGAAGATCTGCTCCAGGATGCCGACGTGGCCATGCGTCGCGCCAAATCTCTGGGAGGGTCACGTTGCGAAGTTTTTGACGAAGCCATGCACAACCGTGCCGTCAACCGCATGAAACTCGAAGCCGAATTACGAGAAGCCATTACTCTGGGCCAATTCCGCGTCCACTACCAGCCCATCGTGCAACTTGCGAGCCGGGAAATCGTCGGATTCGAAGCTCTTCTGCGCTGGCAGCATCCACACGACGGTCTGATTTCCCCGCACCATTTCATCGCCGCCGCCGAGGATTCCGGCTTGCTCTATGCTCTGGGCCACTGGCTCATCCTCGAGGCCTGCAAACAGCTGCAAAGCTGGAAAAATCAGCATCCTGCCATCTCCGTGACCATCAGTGTCAATCTCTCAGCCAAGCAATTTGCCGATGCCCGCTTCGTGCCCGAATTGCAGGCAGCCTTCCGCGAAACTGGAGTCGAACCATCCCGCCTGCGACTGGAGATCACGGAAACTGTCGCCGCCACCGATCCCAAACTCACTCTCAAGGTCCTTTCCTATTTAAAACACCTGGGCGTCGGTGTCATCCTCGATGACTTTGGAACTGGGAACTCTTCTTTAAGCGCATTGCGCTTGTTCCCTATGGAAGCCCTGAAGATCGACCGCTCTCTGATTAGCGGCATGCTGGCGGATCGCGGCACCGCCGAAATGGTGGAGCTGATCGTCCTTCTGGCCCACAAGTTGAAATTGAAGGCTATCGCTGAAGGGATTGAATCCGCAAAGCATTGGGACCATCTCTGTGAGATCGGCTGCGATCTTGGCCAGGGCTATTTCTTCTCGCAGCCCATCGACGCGGAAGCTGCTGGAAAGCTATTAACTCAAGGCGGTCGGCTTCTCCAAGCCAAGGTTGCCGGAGCGTAATCCGTAGGGTTCGATTCGAACCTCCATTCAAATTCCTCTTCCCATCTTCTGCTCACTGCCTATACTCTTCTCTCTGAAAAAAGACGCCGATCTGAACAGAATGATCTGGCCTATAGATCCGGCAGGTATCGATGCTCAATCCGCCCACGCTGCAACCACCCCGGCTCAGTCCAACCGCCCGCCACATTCGTCGCGCCAGTTGGACCCTTATCGGATTAGAAACTGGAGCCGTCCTCTTCGCGGGAGGCCTCACTCTTCTTTATCTCAATCCCTTCTGGCATTTCGACGAAGCCGGTTTTCTTGACTGGCGGGTGCACTGGTGGAATGCCGCTGCCGAAATCCTCGCCGCTGCCGGCCTCCTGATCGCAGCACTGGCCCTGCTTGCGTCCTTGGGAGTGATTGTCTCGCGCCTCGCCGCCCGCCGATCCTGGCCTTACGCGGTCATCGCTCTGCTTCTGTGTTGCGGTTTGATTTGGATCAGCCCTTCCGGCTTCGTTCGCGATGTGGACGCACACTTTGAATGGAACACCGCCGATGGTTTCAGTGTCTTCCGCCTTCAAACCTGGGACGAAACCTCCGCCACCTGGCGTCCAATAGAAAATTCGGTCCTGCTATGGATGGTTGAAATCCAGCTCCAGCCCCTGCTACGCGGATACTTCAAGATGAACGACTGGCCCAAAATGAACGGCGATGTCAGCGTCAAAGTCGCCAGGATTCTTCCCATAGCCTGGCCCGTTGCCCTGGGAAGCGGAGGCGAAACCCTCGAAGACCCCGACCAAACCCCGCTCATGCGCGCCGCTGTCGCAGAAGACCTGAAAACTGCAAAACAATTGCTGTCAGCGGGCCCCGACGTTGGCATCAACTCACTCGACCAGGGTGGACAATCCGCCCTGATTCTTGCCTGTCAAAATATCAAGGCAAACCCAGAAGTGGTGAAAGCCCTCCTCGCGGCTGGCGCCAACGTAAATCTCCGCAGCCGCAACGGCTATACCGCCCTCACCTGGGCCCAGGTTCGCAACAATGCCGAAGTCATCCGCCTTCTCCGCCGCGCCGGAGGAAGGCCATAGCGCCCGCTTCCCGCCGGCCTTGGCGAGACACCTCCGCCTCACCCGTCAATCTTCGCCTCCCGCAGTTGCTTCACCGCGGTCTCCGAACTCACCGGAGAATAATAGATTTCCTTAAACGTGTAAGACTTCGCCTTCGTCGCCAGCACCGGCATGATTTCAATGTGCCAGTGATAATCATCATCGATCGTCTTCCAGTAACCCAGCGTTTTGGAAGGATGCAAACTGTTCGGCGAAGTGTGCAGCACCAGATGAAATCCCTCCGTCAGCGCCCGCACCCGCTGCAAGGTGCGCCGCAACAGCGCCGCAAGGTTCGTCCGCAGTCCCGGTTTTGATAGCCCCGTCCGCTCAAACGAAGCCTCATGATTGCGTGACAGAATCCAGGTTTCGTAGGGCACGCGCGGGGCGTAAGGTCCAATCGCCACATAATCGCCGCGCGCCTCAATCACCCGCGAAGCCTGCCGCTCCTCCTGATTCAGAATGTCGCAAAATACGCAGCGCTCTTTGGCTTGAAAATACTCCCGCCCCGCCCGCAATTCGTAAAGCACTCGCCTCGGCACAAACATCGTCGCAGTAATCTGCGAAGTGGGATGACTGAATTCCTGCCCCGCGCCGGTGCCGTAATCTTTGAACAGGCTCACGTACTTGATCCGCGGATCGCGCTTGAGATCCAAAATGCGCTCTGCCGCCAGCCGCAAAAACTGCCCAATCTCCTCGTCGCTGGCATTCCACAACTGCCGGTCGTGCCGGGGATTTTCCACCAACACCTCATGCGCACCCACCGAACTCATGCGGTCGTAAATCCCGTCGCCGCGCCGCCCCGGCTCGCCTTCAATGTGATAAAGCGGTGCCGGATGCACCATCGACCGCGCCGACCATCCTGCCCCGCTTGGCACGGAAGAGATGATTTGAGTTGGTTGTGGAGAATCCGGACAAAATCGACAGGCCGATTCAGCAGGCTGCGCGCTTACCGCCGTCTCGTCCCCCGTCATTACCCAGGAACGAGTAATCGGATCTTTGCGGAGTTCCATGCATTAGGAAAACACTCATGCAGAAGCCCCGTCAACCTACATTTCAAAAAACAAACTTCGTGTACCGGAGCCTGCCCTGAGCGCAGTCGAAGGGTGCCCTTCGTGGTTGATGAATTTACGCTGTAGACCCATTTTGCCCACCCGGATGTAAAGAATCACAATGATTTATAATCCGCGCCAGCCTACTCCCTCGATTTAAGCAATGACCGAGCCCTCCACTCCGCTGATGCGCCAGTACGCCGCCGTCAAAAAAGAACATCCCACAGCCCTCTTGTTCTTCCGCCTGGGAGATTTCTACGAACTTTTTTTCGACGACGCGATCGTAGCCTCCAAAGAGCTGCAAATCACGCTCACCTCCCGTAACAAAGAAAAAGGTATCGCCGTCCCCATGTGCGGAGTTCCCCACCACGCCGCCGAAGGCTACATCGGCAAACTCATCCGCAAAGGTTTCAAAGTAGCCATCTGCGAACAGATGGAAGATGCCAAGCTCGCCAGGAAACAGCTCGGCACGAAACTCGTACGGCGCGAAGTCACCCGCGTCGTCACTCCAGGCACCGCCGCTGATTCATCCCTCAACTCGGACGAAAACAATTTCCTCGCCGCTCTCGCGCAAGTCGAAGATCGCGTGGGCTTCGCTGCACTCGATCTTTCCACCGGCGAATTTCGCGCCACGGAATTTTCCGGCGAGTCCGCGCTCCGCCGCGTGCAGGAAGAGTTAGAACAACTCCGGCCCAAAGAATTGTTATATGGCTCCGCCGCCCCGCTGTTCGATTCCGGCACCCGGCGTTCTCCATCTCCTCAGCCGCGCGCGTCAGGTTCCACCTGCACCGAAACCCCGCTCGACGATTGGATCTTCGCTCCCGATCACGCGATTCCGCTTCTCGAAAATCACTTCGGAGTCTTATCCCTCGAAGGTTTTGGCCTCGCCGGTCGCCCCGCCGCAGCCGCTGCCGCTGGAGCGATTCTCTATTACGTCCGCTCCACCCAGCGCGGATCCCTCGATCACGTCGACCGCATCGGCTGGTACGAGCGCCACAACTGCCTGGTGCTCGACGCCGTCACCGTCCGCAACCTCGAACTGATCGAGCCTCTGTTCGCCGGCACGGATGCGGGCCTCACTCTGTTTCGCTCCATCGATGCCGCCGTCACTCCCATGGGCAAGCGCCTTCTGCGCGCCTGGTTGCTCCGCCCTTCGCTCGATCTCGCGGAAATCCACGCGCGTTTAGATGCCGTGGAAGCCGGCGTAAAAGAAACCATCTCGCGCGAAGAGTTGCGCCGCGCCCTCGATGGTGTCCTCGATCTGGAACGCCTGCTGAGCCGAGTCACGCTCGAGACCGCGAATCCACGCGATGTTCTGGCCCTCGCCTCGTCGCTCGCGAAAATTCCGGCGATAAAAGCCGCAGCCTCACAACTGAATGCCGAGAGGCTGCACACTCTGCGCGGCTTGCTCGACGAATTATCCGATCTCCGCGACCGCATCGAAAAAACAATCGTCCTCGAACCCCCGTTAAGCTTCTCCGACGGCGGCATAATCGCCCCCGGCCTGGATCGCGATCTCGACGAACTGCGCGAACTCTCCCGCAACAGCAAACAAGTCCTGGCCCAGATCGAACAACGCGAGCGCACTCGCACCGGAATCGGCTCGCTCAAAGTAAAATTCAATTCCATCTTCGGCTACTACATCGAAGTTTCGAAATCGAATCTGCATCTCGTCCCACAAGACTACGAGCGCAAGCAAACTTTAGTCGGGGCCGAGCGCTTCACCACCCCGGAACTAAAAGAATACGAAGCCAAAATTCTCGACGCTCAGGAAAAGATCGTCGACATCGAGCGCCGTCTCTTCACCGAATTGCGCACCGCCATCGCCGCCGAAGCCAAGCGAATCCGCCAAACCGCGCTGGCCCTGGCCGAAGTCGATGTCCTGGCATCTCTGGCCCACCTCGCCGCATTGCGGAATTACTGCCGCCCGAATTTCGTCGCTCCCGCAGAAGACGCCGCAGGCGACCTCGAAATCCTTGAAGGCCGCCACCCCGTAATCGAGCAGCAGGAGATGTCCGGGGGCACCGACCGCTTCGTCCCCAACGATCTTTACTTAAATTCCTCCACCCACACGATCCTCCTGCTCACCGGTCCAAACATGGGCGGCAAATCCACTTATCTGCGGCAAACCGCGCTGATCGTAA